>NZ_JBIUCH010000036.1:0-36021 GCF_044548625.1 Micromonospora sp. NPDC051925
ACATGGGACTCTCGACAAGCCCTATTTTCCCAGATCAGAAGGCACTTCTTCGTTCTCAGCCCAGTCCGTGGGCAGCCCTTACCGAAGGGCCGAGGCTAACGGCAGGCGTGCGGGTGCTCTCGCCGCCAAGGAAGAGGACCCGAGCCGGGACGCAGTTACGCCATTTGAAGGGAGTGATCCTTCGGCATACGTCCTTTCGCAAAGGAGTTCACAAGCGCACAATCAGACAGCCCGGAGCCGCTTAGGGGATGACTTAGCAAGTTGAACCGCAAGCTCGTTCAGCTTTCTCTGAAGAGAGAGAATACTCTCGCGCATCTCGTCATCTGCGGCCGACAGAAGATCCTCGCCACCCAGCAGGTCGATGCTCTTCGCAGTGGCGGATAAGACCTTCCGCAGCTTGGCCTTTCGTTCACGCGCTAGAGTTTCGGGGTCTTCCTCAACAACAATCGAAACGGCATCCTGAACAACCGCGTATGCTGCCTTTGCACTCTCGGGATCCGCCTTCGGATCACCTACCTCAGCAAGCGCCTCCGCTATTCTCTCCATAGCGGAATGAGGAAGTTTAACCATCTCCCCACCGGGAGTACGCGCCACCCCCTCACGGACAACCTGCTCCACGTAATCCGCTTGCTCGAACTTTCGCGCCTCGATAGAAACAGCCTTCTTAACCTCCGGGATGCTTGCGATTGCCTGAGCCACAAGAGTCTGAATATTAGCATCATCCTCAGCGCGATCGAGCAGGGCCAAACAAGCAGCTTCTGCCGTCTTTCCATCACCTAAAATGGCGGTTCTCAAAGCGCCCGGGTGCTCGGCTATTCTGACAGCCTGCCCGTAGCTTATGCCTTCAAGCTGAGCCTGCCTCGCAATGCTCTCACGTCGAGGACTGCCCTGTTCGTACGACACGAAGTATTCTGACCAAGCCTCAGGATCGGGCAGAGCGACTTTCTCACCCGGAACTAGGCTATCCGCTGAAGGAACCAGACCTGCGGCTGCAGCACGCACCCAGGCCCGATAGAAGCGCATCACACGGTTCTTCGAACATCCCGCCTTCAACGCGAATTCAGATGCACTGACTTTCGAACTGCCAGCGCCGGCCCCAGGCAGCCCTCGGCGCTTCCTATTTTCGGATACCTTAGGCGCCACACTACGGGCAACCATCAGCCCGAATAACCACCCACCTGTACGAGCATATTCACCGAACTCAAGCGCATCACGATCGATATGGCTTTGCCACGGCCCTCCGTTGGCAGATTTGGCTAAATCGTCGATAGGAACACCAAGCTCTCGGGCCAAAAGGCCAAGCGCGTCACCATCATCGCCAATAACGCGAACAAGATCGGGGATTGACCGACCGAGGCCCGAAGTCGGCGCGGCAGTAATGAAAGACTCTATTGAGTTGTGCTCAACCTCTTCACCTCGGGGCGTAACGAAACGACGCCAAGCCCCCTCCTCAAGCGTCCGACGAATCAGCGCCGGAGCGGTTTCCATTCCGTTAACAGTAGACCGAATCGCAGAACTCAAAACATTTACTAAAACCGCATTTCCTTCTAAGTTCGTCATGAGATATCCTTAAGCCAGCCGTCCAGCACATCTAAACGCTTGTGAAGAGATTCCAGCGGAGCATGCGCTATCTTATTGCCGAACATTTTATTCAACTCCCCGTGGATGTTCCGATGTGGCACCCCCCGAGCCATAGCCAGCCTGCTGACCTTACGTTGAATGAGGTTACGCAGGTCTAGTTTCTGCGCAGAAAGGGTTTGGTTGTTACTCGGTTCAGGTTGCCGCTGCTCGGGCGGCGAAGGAACGTCACCAGCGAGGCGCAGAATAAGAGCCACTGCCTCTGGCGTGGTGTGCCGGGGCAAAGCCGTTCCGGCAGCCGCTAGAACAGCCTCGGCCCGAGTCTTTTCTTCGGTAGTGATAGAGGTGCCGCTCGCGATTGTTGCGTGATGGCTTGCCGCAGAAGAACCAACTACTTCGATGGGTGGTAGGAGTGCAGGCGGTTCGCCAAAATCGCCGGAATCCTGCGTCTCCCGCACTCGCTTTTCTTGCTCAGCGACCACTGCATCTACAGTCTTTTCAATATCTTTTGCGTAGCTGAGCAGGGGTTCGATCGACGGAATAAATACTCTAGCCGTCGTTTCGTCCTCTAGGCCCCTCATTCGAACAAAGCGACCAACTACTTGGATAAAGAACATCTGAGTACGTATACGGGAGGCGTATACCCCAACAGCAAGCCGAGGAATATCTACCCCCTCGGCCACCATCTGAACCGCGACTATCCACCGGGAACCGGCTGTAGAAAAGTCCTTAATAACCTTGGAAGCCTCAGGGTCATCGGATGTTGCTACGGATGGCCGCTCTCCTGTTATCGACTCAAGGATAGAGGCATAAGCGCGGGCAGCGTTTTGATCGCTCGCCACTACTAATCCCCCAGCATCGGGCACATCTATCCGCGCCAGATTCAACGCCGCATTAGCCTCTCTAAGGACTGAAGGAATCCAGTCTTTCGTCGGGTCCAAAGCCGCCCGAAGTGCGGGAGGAACCGTTTTCTCATCAGTGTCAGCCAACGAGATCGAGGTTGTCTGGTGCTCGCCAGCTCGACGCCAGTGCGACTTTCCATCCATAGCGGGAAAGACGGCGGGACGAACAACTCCCCCGTCTGCCAGAGCCATACCGTAGTCGTAGTTATAGCCCGGCACGGCACGGCCACTTTCGTATTCAACGAAAGGTATTGGTTTGGCGTCGCTCCGGAATGGCGTGCCGGACAGGAGAAGTCGCCTACCGGCAGGCTCGAAGGCTTCCTTAAGGGCTTGCCCCCAAGTCAGGTTTTCTCCATCGCCTGCGTGGTGGATTTCGTCGAAAATTACAAGAGTAGGGCGACGCGAGCAAAGCCTTCGCCAAAGGAGCGGCGCTGCTGCAATCGTATGGTAAGTGGCTACCACGCCGTCGAAATCGGAGCCTACAGCGGCATTCCCGTTAACGAACGTGTCATCAAGTTGGATGCCCATTCGATGGGCCGCTCGCGCCCACTGCTGCTTCAGGTGAGAAGTTGGAACGACCACGACTAGGTTTCGGGCGGCCCCTTGGGCTATAAGGTCCTGCGTAATCGTCAATGCGAATGTGGTTTTTCCGGCGCCGGGTGTAGCGACGACCAAGAAGTTCTGTCCAGGACCGCCATTTCGGCTGTGGTAGAACTCTCGGGCTTCTTGCTGCCACTCTCGGAGACCAGATGCATCCGACATTGACCCCTTACCCTTCTTCAAGTTGCATTTCGGACAAAGAGCCTGGCCGTTGGTAACGTCTGTTGCGCCGCCCAAGGACCACGCCTCGACATGGTCGCCATGCCACCCGCGCGGAAGCTGATCACCGCAGCTGACGCAGCGACCATCAGACGAGAGGAAGAGTGCAACCCGCTCAGCACTGCCGAACCGTCGTCGTGGATCGCGAGAGCCCGCGCCTTTCGCCATAGCCCCAGAGGGTATCGAGGGCTACCGACAAAATCGGTCATCGCTAGCAGCGGAGGCTAGAAGTTTGAGCACATCCTTGAAGAGGAACCGCAGGTCTTGCCACGTCTGCCCGACGATTGACGGACGCTCGTCGGAGATCCGACTCCCCGCACCTCTTGTACTGCCGATTTCTTCTGTTATGGATCAAGGCACCGCGCTCCGCGCGGTGCGGGGGCGGCAAGCCCGGCCGGCGGCAAGCCGCCCCGGACGCCTACGGCACCGGGGCGATAAGCCGCCGACAGCCGCCGGGACACCGCCCCACCGACCAGAGGGACCAAGCCCAGCGAGGCCGTGACGGAAGCCGGCGGGGTCGGCCTAGTCGCGGGGTCGGGGCTTCCGGCTGCCGCGCCAGTCCAACCCCGGGACTGGCTTGCCACCGGCCCGTCGATGGACACCGTTCGCCCGCCGCAGCTAGTACGCTGACGCGCCGTGCGATACGCCGCAGGCCCGCCGTCCCGCTGGAACATCGAACTCAGCAGCGGTGCCGTCATCGATCTGTGGGCGGATGCCTTCCGGGTGGAGAACAGTCACTACCTCTTCACCGTCCTGGTCGAGGCGTCTCCCGACGAGCTTCGCGAACTTGAGGTGACCTCACAGCCGCCATCCCCCAGCCCCGGCTTTGTCGAAGTCCTCGTAGCAAAGATCCCGGAAGCCGACGTCGCCCGAGTCGAGAGCGCGCCCGCCAGGGCAGGCCCCGGAGGGGTGTCGATAGCGCTTCCGGATACCCGCCCCGCTGAGCCGGCACTCAGGGCGTCTCCAGGGCGTCAGGGCGTCCACAGGGCGTCAAACGCCGACCAGAGTTGACCAAGAACGACCATCGACGCCCGGACATAGAACCAGCTCAGAGCCATGATCACGGCTGTGAGCTGGTGGGCGACGGACGAGTCGACCTGTACGCCGGATTCTGTGCGCGATGCGTACCCCTCGCGGGACACGCACCGGCGGCGGCCATCCATCTCGGCCTGCCGTTGCCGACAGGCTCCTGCGGCCTACCCGCAGACATCGGGCGGGCAGCCCTCAAGCGTCTGCGCCGGGTCGTCATCTTGCGGTGACGGCCCTTGCTTGGCCTTGCTCCGGGTGGGGTTTACCGAGCCACCCCGGTCACCCGGGGTGCTGGTGGGCTCTTACCCCACCGTTTCACCCTTACCGGCCCCGATCGGGGCCGGCGGTCTGTTTTCTGTGGCACTGTCCCGCGGGTCACCCCGGGTTGCCGTTAGCAACCACCCTGCCCTGTGGAGTCCGGACGTTCCTCGGCGGCGGGCCGGAACCCACCGACGCGACCGCCCGGTCGACTCGTCCGTCGCGCTCCCATCCTAACGACGCGGCCTCCCACGCCGATTCCACCCCGCCCCACGCGCCGGACCGTGCGCACGAGGTGGAACGGAGGTGCCCAGGAAAGCTCGCCAGGGACAGAACAGCGCCGTACGAAGAGACAGGAATGACACCTGGCCGACGCGGTCGGAGGGGCCTGATCAGGGCGTACTAGCCTTTCGGCACCATGGATCTCTCCGACGCCCTGCTGCTGCTCGTCGCCGGTCTCGCTGCGGGCACGGTGAACGCGGCGGCCGGCGGCGGTTCCCTGATCACCTTCCCGGCGCTGATCGCGGTGGGCCTGCCGCCTGTCGCGGCCAATGTCAGCAACTCCGTGTCGGTCTTCCCCGGCTACGTGGCGAGTGTGGCGGGCAGCCGGGTGGACCTGCCTCCCCGGCGGACGCTGTGGCCGTTGCTGCCGACGGCGGTGCTCGGCACGGGTGTCGGCTGTCTGCTCCTGCTGGCCACCCCGGCGCGGGCGTTCGAGCTGGTGGTGCCGTTCCTGGTGCTCGGGGCCACCGCGGTGCTGGCCTTCCAGGGGCCGCTGCGCCGGCTGGTCGGCCACCCGGCCGAGCTGGGCCCGCGCCGCCGTACCCTCACGGTGCAGGCGATGGTCGCGGTCGGCACGGTGTACGGCGGCTACTTCGGCGCGGCGCTGGGGGTGATGCTGGTGGCCGGCCTGGCCCTGGTGCTGGACGCGACGCTGGCCCGGGTGTCGGCGGTGAAGAACCTGCTCTCCGCCGTGGTGGGGTTGACCACGCTGGTGGTGTTCGCCCTGTTCGGGCCGGTGAACTGGGCGGCGGTCGCGGTGGTCGCACCGGCCACCCTGGTCGGCGGGTACGTGGGGGCCCGGCTGGTCCGCCGGTTGCCGCCGGTGGTGCTCAGGTCGCTGATCGTCTGTTTCGGTACGGCGATCGGCCTCTACCTGCTCTGGCGGGCGCTGGGCTGAGCAGCCGCGTCACCAGGATCGCGGGGCGGCGATCCCGGCGACGCGATCGACTTCAGTACGCCTCACCGACCGGTTCCTCGGGGGCGTGCTCGGCCTGCCGGGCGGCCCGGTTCCAGCGGGACCAGAGCACCCGTTCGCCGTAGCCGGCGGCCATCAGGTGCGCGAAGGCCAGGTAGACCAGCAGGCCGACGGCGAGCACTCCGAAGCCGACCCAGAACGGCAGCGCCAGGCCGTGCTCGGCGAGCTTGCCGGAGAGGATCGGGGCGGGCGCGGCGGCCCCCCAGCGCACCAGGTTGAACGCCCCGGTGGCGACCCGACGGTCACCGGAGCCCAGGCCGAGGGCCAGGTCGGTGAGGTTGGCGTTGGCCAGGCCCATGCACAGGCCGGCGAGGACCAGCACCACCAGCGACCCGGCGGTGCTGCCCGAGGTGGCGAAGAGGACCATGCAGACCAGTAGGCCGACGAGGGCCACGCCGACGGTCTGCACCGCGCCGATCCGGTGGGCCAGCCGGTGGCCGATCAGCAGGATGCCGGCGGCCAGGCCGAGACCCCAGCCGGTGAAGGCGAGGCCGAGCGGGATGACGTCGAGGCCGAGGAAGAGCGGCGTGTAGCCGAGCACCACGAAGAAGACGAAGTTGTACGCGGCGGTGACCACGCAGAGGGTGACGAACGCCGGCCGGCGGTAGGTGGCGAAGATCTGCCCCACTCGTACGGGTGCCTGCCGGTTGGTCGGCTCGCGGAGCCTGCGGGCGGCCACGAGCAGGGCGAACACCATGAACACGCCGCAGACGAAGAACGGCAGTCGCCAGCTGACCTCCCCGAGCAGCCCGCCGATCAGCGGGCCGACCGCGAACCCGAGGCCGAGCGCGGTCTCGAAGAGGCCGACCACCCACTCCCGGTCGTTGGCGAGGTTGACCAGCACCACCATGGCGGTGGCGAAGAACATCGCGTTGCCCAGCCCCCAGACGCCGCGCAGCACCGACAGTTGCACGATGTCGTTGCTGAACGAGGCGGCGATGGCGGCCAGGCCGACCACCGAGACGCCGGTGACGAGCACCGGCTTGAAGCCGAACTTCCCGCTGGCCAGGGTCGCCGGGATCATCCCGACCGCCATCACCGCGATGTACGCGGTGAAGAGCAGTTCGACCTGCCAGGCGGTGACCCCGATCGCCGCGCCGATGGCGGGCAGGATGGGGTCCACCACAGCGATGCCGGCGATGGCGAGGAAGGCCACCAGCGTGGTGGCGTAGATGGCACTGCGGTGGGGTTCGGTATGCCGATCCACTCCGCCTCCTGTCAGGCCGAAGCCGCAGATAGCTGTATCGTACAGTTAATTCCGTTGTATCATACAGTCATGAGCGACGACCGCACGACGGGAACGGACCCGGGCGAGGCCACCCTCGGCCGGATCGAGACCGAGGTCGCCCTGTTGATGCGGCTGGGCGAGGCCACCCGCCGGGCCACCGGCAGCGCCGAGCACAGGGTCCTCGACCGGGCGGCGTACGTGATCCTGCGGCACCTGGACGCCACCGGCCCGCAGAACGTCTCCGCGCTGGCCGCCCGGCTCAACCTGGACGGCTCCACGGTGACCCGCCAGGTGTCGGCGCTGCAACGCGACGGCCTGATCGCCCGTGCCCCCGACCCGGCCGACGGCCGGGGCACGGTGGTCTCCCCCACCCCCGCCGGGCTGCACCGGATGGCCGCCGTCCAGGCCGCCCGGGTCCGGCTCTACGGCGACATCCTGGCCGACTGGACCACCGACGACCGGGATGCCCTGGCCACCCTGCTGGGTCGGCTCAACCAGGCCCTGGAATCCCGCACCCGCCGCCGTTGACCCGGAGCTGCCCCCTGCGGCGGTTCACCGACGTCCCCTCCCCCCATGGACCGATGGCACGCGCCTTGCGGATGGGGCACGGACCGGGCAGGCGCCTGGGGCGGGTGGGCACGGACCGATGGCACCGCACCCGGGGTACCTGGACGTGTTCGGGCGCTATGGAGCTGATGACGCGAACGAATCAGGTGTGCCGGCTGTCAACGCCGCCCCGACCCTTTTCAGGCGGAGCCGCGACACCGGCACCGCGATTCGTTGACGTCATCAGCTCCATAGCGCCCGGCCGACACCTGCACCGCGATTCGTTGACGTCATCAGCTCTATAGCGCCCGGAGGAGGTACATCGACCAGGGCTGGTCCTCCGCACCGCGGTCGAGCCCGCCCAGGACCCGACACGCAGACCCCGGCCGGGCCAGACCTCAGACCCAGGACAGAGCCCAGACCAGACCCCGGACCAGGCCAGACCCCAGACCGAGGCAGGCCCCGGAGCAGGGCAGACCTCGGACCGGAGCAGGCCCCGGACCAGACCGGACCAGGCCAGACCCCGAACCGGGCCAGACCCCGGGCGGAACAGGGGGTCAGGCGACCGGTTCGCGGGCCGAGTCGGCGTCCCGGTCGGGGCCGGGGGTGACACGCGGGTCGCCCTCGTCGGCGAAGTAGTCGTCGGGGGTGGTGCCGTCCACGCCCTCCGCCACCTTCGCCGCCCGCAGCGCCAGCGTGACCAGCGCAGCCACCACCAGGTTCACCAGCACCGCGACGATGCCGACGTAGATCGTCTTCTTGGTGTCGAAGCCGAAGTCGGACAGCGGGAAGGCCGAGCCGCCGAAGTGCGCGCGCTGCGTCGTGGGGTTGGGGATCTGGTAGAGCATCCACATGCCCAGCCCCATGCCGGCCGCCCAGCCGGCGATCAGCGCGCCCCGGTGGAACCAGCGGGTGTAGAGGCCCAGCGCCACCGCCGGCAGCGTCTGGAGGATGATCACGCCGCCGATGAGTTGCAGGTCGATGGAGAACTGCGGGTCCAGGAAGACGATGCAGGCCACCGCGCCGACCTTCACCACCAGCGAGGTGACCTTCGAGACGTTCGCCTCCTGAGCCGGACTGGCGTCCCGCTTCAGGTACTCCTTGTAGATGTTGCGGGTGAACAGGTTCGCCGCCGCGATCGACATGATGGCCGCCGGCACCAGCGCGCCGATGCCGATCGCCGCGTACGCCACCCCGGCGAACCAGTCCGGGAACTGCTGGTCGAAGAGCACCGGCACCACCGTGTTGCTGTCGACCGTGCCCTCCTTCGCCCCGGGCAGCGGCTTCACTCCGGCCGCGATGGCCATGAAGCCGAGCAGCGCGATCAACCCGAGCAGCAGGCTGTACGCCGGCAACGCCGACATGTTCCGCTTGATCACGTCCCGGTTCCGGCTGGCCAGCACGCCGGTGATGCTGTGCGGGTAGAGGAACAGCGCCAGCGCCGAACCGAAGGCCAGGGTGACGTACTGGAGCTGGTTGTCGGCGTTGAGCAGGATCCCGTCGTTCGGGTTCGGTGAGGCGGCGAACTTCGCGTCCGCGGCGTCGAAGATCGAGCCCCAACCCCCCAGCTTGTACGGCAGATAGATCACCGCCACCAGGATGACGATGTAGATCAGGCTGTCCTTCACGAACGCGATCAGCGCCGGGGCCCGCAACCCGGACTGGTAGGTGTAGGCGGCCAGGATCGCGAAGGCGATGATGATCGGCAGGTGCCGGGCCACCGCGCTGTCCCCGGTGACCCCCATGGTCTTCAACACCGCCTCGATGCCGACCAGCTGCAACGCGATGTACGGCATGGTCGCGACGATGCCGGTGATGGCGATCAGCAGGGCCAGCACCGGCGAGTCGAACCGGCGGCGGACGAAGTCGGCCGGGGTGACGAAGCCGTACCGGTGCGACACCGACCAGAGCCGGCAGAGCACCAGGAACACCAGCGGGTAGATGACGATCGTGTACGGCACGGCGAAGAACCCGGCCGCGCCCGCCCCGAACATCAGCGCCGGCACCGCCACGAACGTGTACGCCGTGTAGAGGTCACCGCCGACCAGGAACCAGGTGATCCAGCCGCCGAAGCTGCGCCCGCCCAGCCCCCACTCGTCGAGGTGCGCCATGTCCTTCGGCGCCCGCCACCGGGCCGCCACGAAACCCATCCCGCTGACCAGCAGGAAGAGCACCGAGAAGACGATGATCTCGGTCAGGTGCTCACGCCACATCACGAACCCTCCTTCGTTCGCGACTGCGGGGCTCGCAACACCGGCTCACTCCTCGCGCTCACCGGGACCCCCGCTTCTTGGTCATCTGGTAGACCAGCGTGGTGGTGGTCACCCCGAGCAGGATCCAGACCAGTTGCAGCCAGTAGAAACGCGGGAAGCCGAACAGCCGGGGCGCGTCCGCGTTGAACAGTGCCGGGATCAGCGGCACCACGATCGGGATGAAGAGCAACCAGTTCCAGGGGCTGTGATCCTTCGCCCTGGACGACGCCGTTCGCGGCGTCTCCGGTTCGGGAGCGGTCATCTGACCCACCTCCGGTAGTCGTGCCGGCCAGTAACGGCCGGACGCTACGACCCGGTGAACCCGCTCACGTTCGATCGGCGCTCGGCGATGCGCCCAACGGCCGCCCGCCTGCGCCGAATGGCGGAGCGGACGGCCGACGCATCGACATCCGTCGACCCCGGACCGGGAGCCACCGGGGCGGCCGACAGACGACCCGGGTCAGCGGGCCGGGAGGTGGGCGGTGTCGTTGACCGAGCGGACCGCGATCCCGCCGTCGGGCCACATGTCGAGCACCGAAATGCCGGCCGCGTCCAGATAGAGCCGGTGCAGGAAGGCGTCGCTGGCGGCGAGGGCGTCGCGCAACGCCAGCTTGATCGGCGAGACGTGCGAGACGACCACCACGGTCTCCCCGGGGTACGCCTCCCGCAGCGCCACCATAGCCCGGTCGACCCGCTGCCCGACCTCGGTGAACGACTCACCGCCCGGCGGGGCGACCCGGGTGGAGGCGAGCCAGGCGTCCAACTCGCCGGGCCACCGGTCCCGTACCTCGGCGAAGGTGTGGCCGTCCCAGTCGCCGAAGTCGCACTCGATCCAGTCGTCCTGCCGGCGTACCGGCAGGTCGCCGAGGGCCCCGGCGATCGCCTCGGCGGTGGCCGTACACCGGGACAGCGGGGAGCTGAGCACGGCCGCGACGGACGGGGCCAGCGCGGCCACCCGGGCGGCGGTGGCCTGTGCCTGGGCCTGGCCGGACTCCGACAGCGGCACGTCGGCGCGGCCGGCGTAGCGGTGCTGCACGGTCCACTCGGTCGCACCGTGCCGCACCAGGATCAGCCGGGTGGCGGTGAAGCTCGGCCGGGGCTCCCAGGACGCCCGGGTGGTCGCCGGGTCGGTGCCGGCGGTCCGGGTGGCGGCGCGGGCGGCCACCTCGCGGGCCTGCGCCCGAGCCGGCGAGTGCGCACCCGCCACCGGCGGGGCCGGCGCGGCACCGGTCGGCGCGGCCACCGACCAGGCGGTCTTACCTGCGGCGGCGGCGTCCATCGCCGCGTTCGCCAGGGCGTCGGCGTGCCGGTTGCGCTCCCGGGGAATCCAACTGAACCGGACGGTGTCGAAGCGGTCGACCAGCGCGGCGGCCCGTGCGGCGAGCGGACGCAGCCCCGGATGCTTGATCTGCCACCGGCCGCACATCTGCTCGACCACCAGCTTTGAGTCCATCCGGGCGTCGACCTCGACCGCGCCCAACTCGGCGGCGGCCTCCAACCCGGCGATCAGGCCCCGGTACTCGGCCACGTTGTTGGTGGCCGTCCCGATCGACTCGGCGCGCTCCAGCAGCACCTCGCCGGACGCCGGATCCCGGACCACGGCACCGTAGCCGGCCGGCCCGGGGTTGCCCCTGGACCCGCCGTCGGCCTCGATGACGACCGCGCGCACCGCCACCGGGCTACAGCCCCGACTCGTTGGTACGCACCATGATCCGCCGGCAGTCCTCGCAGCGGACCACCTCGTCCGGGGCCGACTTGCGGATCCGGGACAGGTCCGCGCCGGACAGCTCCAACCGGCAACCGCCGCAGCGGCCCGCGGTGAGCAGCGCCGCGCCGAGGCCGGTGTCCTCGCGGATCTTGTCGTACAGGGTCACCAGGTCGACGGGGAGGTCGGCGGCGAGCGGCTTGCGCGCGCCCTTCTTGAACTCCTCCTCCTTGGCGATGGCGGCGAGGCTGTCGTCGCGGCGCTGCTCGACCGCGGCCCGCCGGTCCCGGGTCTCGGTGAGCCGGGCCTCGATCCCGTCGAGGGTGGCCTGCGCCGTCTCCCGCTGCTCCATCAGCTCCAGCTCGGCATCCTCCAGGTCACCCTGGCGGCGGTTGAGGGAGACCAGCTCGTGCTGGAGCGCCTCCAGTTCGCGGGCCGGCCCACTGCCGCTGGCCAGCCGGGCCTCGTCCTTGTCCTTGCGGGCCCGAACCTGGTCGATGTCCTTCTCCAGCCGGGCGATGTCCCGGTCCAGGTCGTCCACGGCGACCTGGGCGCGGACCCGCTCGTCCTCCAGCGCGGACAGCTCTCGGGCCAGCCCTTCCAGCTCGGCCCGTTCGGGCAGCGACCGGCGGCGGTGGGCGAGCTGGGCGAGGGTGGTGTCGATCGCCTGAAGATCGAGCAGGCGGCGCTGGACCTGGGGTTCAGCCTTCACGGTCGGGGCTCCTTGTCGTCCATCGCGGGTGCGGCGGCGTGCACGGTCCACGGGTCGGTGTCCAGGTCGGACACCACGGTCTCGACGCCGAAGCCGGCCCGCAGGTGGGCGGCCACGTCGTCCAGCCAGGGTCGTTCGGTCGCCCAGTGTGCGGCGTCCAGCAGGGCGGGCCCACCGGCGGCGAGGTGCTCACCGGCGGGATGGTGCCGCAGGTCGGAGGTGAGGAACGCGTCCGCCCCGGCGGCGGTAGCCGCAGCCAGGAAACCGTCGCCCGAGCCGCCGCTGACCGCGAGGGTATGCACGATACGCCCGGGATCGCCTCCGGCGCGAACCCCCCAGACGGTGGCAGGCAGGACAGCGGCGGCGTGCCGGGTCAACTCGGCAAGCGTCAGCGGGGCGGGCAGCTCACCGACCCGACCGATGCCCCGGCCGGCGCCGGCGGCCGGGGCACCCGGCGCGGGCGGCTGGAGGGGACGCAGGCCGGTCAGCCCGAACCGGGCGGCCAGCGCGTCGGAGACGCCCGGCGCGGCGACGTCGGCGTTGGTGTGCGCCACGTACAGGGCCACCCCGGCGCGGATCAGGTCGTGCACGATCCGCCCCTTCCAGGTGGTCGGGGCGACCGAGGAGACGCCGCGCAGCAGCAACGGGTGGTGCGCGACGATCAGGTCGGCACCGGCGGCGAGGGCCTCGGCGACCGTCTCGGGGACGACGTCCACCGTGCCGAAGACCCGGCGGACCGGGTCGGTGGGCTCACCGAGCACCAGACCGACCCGGTCCCACTCCTCGGCCCAAGCGGGCGGATAACGCCGATCCAGTTCGGCCACCACGTCGGCGACGGACGGCGGGGACGCGGTTGTGCTCACGGCCGGCAGCTTACCGGCGCGCACCGGCGGCCACGCCCACGCCCGTCGGCCGGGTCAGGCGGCCGAGGCGGCCCGGGACCGGTCCGGCAGGGCCGCCACCGCCGCCTCCCACGGAAAGGTGTGCAGGTGCCGTTCCCCCGTACCGGGCGGGTGCAGCGGGTACACATGGTCGCCGAAGAGGACCGTGGCGCCCCACTCGCGGAGCCGTGCCAGGCCGGCCTGGAAGGCCGGATGCCCGGCCATCGCCGCGTTGGTGAACGGCACCACCACCACCGGCACCCCCTTGCCCTGCCCCTCGACCAGCAGGCCCAGGGCCAGGGTGTCGGTGATCCCCGCCGCCCACTTGTTGACCGTGTTGACGGTGGCCGGGCAGACCACCATCGCGTCGGCCGGGGGCAGCAGGTCCGGGTCGCCCGGGTGCTTGTAGTGGGTACGCACCGGATGCCCGGTCTGCCGGGCCAACGCTGCCCGGTCCACGAACTTCGCCCCGTCGGGCGTGGTGATGACGCAGACCTCCCAGCCGTCGTCCTGGGCCAGGTCGACGAGACGATCGAGGTGACGGGCCAGCGGCGAACCGCAGGCGATGACGTAGAGCACCGCGGGGTGCTCACTGCTCTGGTGCGGGCCGCCGCTCATCGGACCGGCGCCGCGTTCATACTCCGACTCCCATCTGCTCAGCCAACTCCGCCAGCGGCGCGGGCAACGCACCCCGTGTGCGACGCAGCACGTCGGACATCACCTCGTGCGCGATCGGCCGGCAACGGATCTCCGACGGGGCGAGCCGGTCGCCGCGCAGCAGCATCTCCCCCGCCTTGGCGACGTCACCGAGCTGTGCGTAACCCCGGGCGATGTCGAGCAGGTGGTGGGCCCGCCGCTCGGGCAGCAGCCCGTTGAAGCTCGGCTCGGGGATGCGCAGGTGGATCTCCACCGCCCGCCCACCGTCGCCCAGCTCCACCGCGGCGGCGGCCCGGTGCAGCTCCAGGTTCGTCGGGCCGAACGAGGTCCAGTAGTGGTTCTGGTCGCTGCCCAGTACGACGGCCGCCTCGTGGGCCCCGTGGAACAGCTCCTCGACGGCGTCCGAGTCACCGAAGCGGGCGGCTGCCATCGCGCCCTGCAACAGCAGCATGCCGTAGACGGAGAGCCGTTCCGGCGCGCTGTCGTTCATGCCGCCGGGGGCGAGCCGGTTGGCGATGCTGACGTTCAGCTCCAGGGCGGGGCGGGCCCGGCCCATCGCCACCAGCGCGTTGCAGACCCGGGCGGTGGCGACGCCGGCCAGCAGCTGGTCGTCGGCGCGCTGGGCGACCGCCATCGACCGGTCGGCGGCCAACCAGGCCAGCTCGCACTCACCCAGTTTGCGCAGCACCGAGGAGGCGATCTGGTAGACCTGCCCGAGCAGGTGGGCGGCCTCCCTGGCCTGTTCACCGTCGTAGCCGGCGTCGGCCGCCTGGGCCTCGCGCAGCAGCTTCGGCAGTGCCCGGGTGAGCATGCCGTAGCGGCCGTACTGGTAGGTGAGCCAGGCGTGCTTGACGGCCTTGCGCATGTCGAACAGGGGCGGCGGGTACGACACGGCGTCGAAGTACGCGGTCATCGAGGCGTACTGCTCCAGCGCGGCCCGGATCTCCTGCACCTCGATCTGGTCGATGCAGTTGAGCGCGTCGGTACGCCGTTCCGGGTCCTTGCCGAGCAGCAGTTGCACGTCGATCCGGAGGATGACGGCGATCTCGTACAGGACGGAGAACTTGTCCAGCCGGCGCACCCCGCGTTCGACCTTGTCGACCCAGCTCTTGGACTTGCCGAGTCGGTCGGCGAAGACCTGCTGGGACATCTTGCGCCGCCCGCGCCAGTAGGCCACCCGTCGCCCTATCGGAAGCTCGTCCATCTTCTCCCGTTCCTCTTTCGTCGGTCGTCCGGCCGGGCTCCGGACGACCCACACACTGGGCGCTTCCGATCCGTCCGTTCCAGGTATTCGCTGGTCGCACAGGGTGTACGTCAGCCGTACAGTCAGCTCTCGTACTTTTCGTGCAAGTTGCACGAGCCGTTCGTCAGGTCAACGATCCCGGGTCGAGACAGTGACGGCGCTCGACGTGAGGGGTGGCGGTGACCGGTCGAAGTGAGAGGAGAGCACGGGACATGTGGGGGAACGTCGGGCCGCGGGTCGCCCAGCTGTCACCGATCGAACGGGTCCGGCTGCGCCGGATCGCGGTGCGGTACGCGGTGCACGGCTGGGAGGTGACCCCCGGCGCCTGCCTGGCGCGCAGCCGCTTCGTGTGCGGCCGGGCCGGTTGCCCCACCGTCGGCTGCCATCCCGCCCTGGAGAACTGGGAGCGCGGGGCGAGCACCGACCCGGCCCGGGTGGCCACCTGGTGGCGCAGCCGCCCGCACGGGGTGCTGCTGCCCACTGGCCGCGCCTTCGACGTGCTGGAGGTGTCGGCGCAGCTGGGCCGACGACTGCTCGACGCGGTTCCCGGCCACCCGGCCGGCCCGGGTGTCCGGGGTCCGGTGGTGGTGACCCCGACCGGACGGTGGATGTTCCTGGTCCGCCCCGGTGACCCGCTCCGCCCCGAGTTGGAGCACTGTTTCCACGTGGTGCGGCACGGGACCGGGTCGTGGATACCGGCCCCGCCCACCCGACTGCCCGAGGGCCCGGTGCGCTGGGCGGTCGCCCCGGAGCAGGCCCGCTGGCAGCTGCCCGACTCGTACCTGCTGCAGAACACCCTGATCGAGGCGTTACGGGCCGACGGGGTGACGCTGACCCCGGAGCTGCTGCCCGGCCAGCTCCCGCTTCCTCGGCGGGGCCACTGACCACGGCGCCGGGGCAGGCGCCGGTCACGGTGCCGGAGCAGGTCGGATCACGGCGGGGGCGGGGTCGGGTTCCCGCCAGCGTCCCCGTCGACGCCGGACTCGTTGCACACCACGACGGCGCGGACGCGCCACCGGAGCGGGGGTACGACATGGCCAGGGACGACGAGATGCGGCACACCGGCGGCACCGAACCGCCGCACCGACGGCGACCCCGCCACTGGTCGGACACCCGGCCCGCCGGCTCCCGACCGGGCCGACCCCGGCCGGCCGGCTCCCGTCCGGCCGGCACCCAACGCACCGCGAGGTGACCCCATACCCCGAGGTGCCCCTGCCCGGCAGGGTGACCCTGTACGACAAGGTGATCCCACACGGCAAGGTGACCCTGCGCGGCAGGGTGAACCGCGCCGCCAGGTGAGCGCCGACACCTGCGCGCCCCGCGTCGTCCACCGACGGGCACCATCCACTGACCCTGCACCACGTTCTTCGACAGGGTCGGTCAGCCGGCCAGCGGCAGGGCGGTGGAGCGCAGCAGCCGGCCGTCGTCGGTGACCACCGCGTGCAGGTGACCGGGCAGCCGGTCGAGCCAGCCGATGCCGGCCACGCCCATCGCCACCGCCGCCGTGGCGTACGCGTCGGCGACGCCCAGGTCCGGGCCGACCACGGTGACCGAGCGCAGGCCCCGGGCCGGCTCGCCCCGACGGGGGTCGAGGACGTGGTGGCCCCGCTCGTAGACGCCCGAGGTGGCGATCGCCAGGTCGGTGCCGGTGAGCACCAGACAGGTGGCGTCCGCGTCCCAGGGATGCCGGACGCCGATCCGCCACGGTTGCCCGGACGACGAGTGCCCGCGTACCCGGATGTCGCCGCCGGCGTTGAGGCAGTGGTCGACCGCCCCGGCGGCCAGCAGCCGGTCCGAGGCGACCTGGGCCGACCAGCCCTTCACGTAGCCGGAGGGGTCCAGCCGTCCGGTGGCGTACGCGTCGAAGTAGCCGTCGGTGTCGCCCCACAGGTCGGCGCAGCGGGCCAGCACCGCGCGCAGGTCCGCCGACGCCTCGGACAGCAGCAGCTCGCCCCGGCCGAAGCGACCGACCTCGCTGTCGTCGCGGTAGGTGGTGAACCGGGCGTCGACCTCGCGCAACCAGCGGAACGTGTCGTCGGCCAGTTCGCGCAGGGTGGCGGCGGGCAGGTCGTCGGCGAGGTCGAGGCTGATCGCCGTACCCATGACCTGTTCGACCCGGCGCAGGCCGGGCCGGGTCGGTGACGCGGCCATGTCAGCGGGCCCGGTCGAGCGCGGCCTGCAACGACTGCTTGTAGCCGTTGCTGGTGGCGGTCGCCTGGGAGATGGTGTCCAGATTGGCGCTCTGCTGGCGCACCACGATCCCCGAGGTGCCGCTGTAGGCGTCGTCCACCCGGTTGCTACGCAGGTCGGACTGGCCGCCCTGGGGTAGCTCCAGGGCCACCGCATTGACGATCTTCGAGCCGGAGACGGTGATCTGCACCTGCACGTTGCCGAACTCGGTGGCGACCACCGGGCCGGTGATCTTGCGGGTGGTCGACTTCGGCGCGGCGGAGGTGGTCCTCGGGGCGGCCTGGGTGCTCCGCGTACCGCTGCTGCCGGCACCGCCGGTGGTGGTCCGGCCCGCGCCCGGGGTACGGCTCGCGGTGGCGTCGGGTCGGCCGGTCGGCCGGGTCGTCACGGTGGTCCGGTCCGGTGCCGTGCCGGGGGTGGCCGGGCCGATCTCCCCGGGTGTCCCGACCGGTACGCCGGCCGGCAGGTTCTGGGCGACCTGGCTGGCTCCCGGGGCGCCCTTGAGCACCACCAGGGCGGTGGTGCCGGCGGCCAGCCCGGTGATCGCGAGAAGCGCGCGACGCATGTCAGGTGCCTTTCTACAGCTCGAACGGGGCGAGGTGGATCTGCCGGCGGGGCACACCGGCCTGGCGGAGCACCCGCACCGACTGGTCGACCAGGCCCTCCGGCCCGCACAGGTACACGTCGCGGCGGGTCAGGTCGGGCACCAGCCGGCACAGCCCGTCCGGGCTCATGACCTGCCGGGGGCCGGCATCGTCCCGCGAACCGATGACGTACCAGACGGCGGTCTGCCGGGCCTGGGCCAGCCAGTCCAACTCGTGGTGCAGCAGCACGTCGGCCGGGGTGCGGGCCCGGTAGATCAGGGCCGCGCCGGGCGGCAGTTCCTCCAGCATCGCCCGCAGCGGGCCGATGCCGCTGCCGCCGGCGATCAGCAGGGCCCGTTCCCGGGTGCGGTGCGCGGCGGTGAAGGTGCCGGAGGGGCCCTCCACCCAGACCCGGGTGCCGGGGTCGAGGTCGCGCAGGTCGCCGGTGTGCCCGCCGACCACCTTGACGGTCAGCCGCAGCCAACGGCCGTTCGCCGCGGCGGAGAGCGAGAACGGGTGCGACTGCCACCAGCAGCCCCGGGTCAGGAACCGCCAGCGCAGGTACTGCCCGCCGAGCAGGTCGAGCTGGTTGAGGCGGCGGCCGGTCAGGTAGATCGAGACGGTGTCCGGGCTCTCCGCCACCACGTCGGCCACCCGCAGCCGGTGCCGCAGGTTGAGCAGCAGCGGCGCGACCAGCCGGCCCCAGACCAGGGCGGCGGCCACCAGCAGGTAGCCGGCGAGCCAGCCGGTGCGGACCGGACCGGGTGGGAAGAGCTGCGCGCCGTTGCTGAACTGGTGGCCGAAGCCGAGCAGCAGCGCCAGGTAGCTGGTCAGGTGCAGGTGGTACCAGAGTTCATAGGGCATGGCCCGGCGGATCGCCCGGATGCCGGTGCCGCCGACGAGCAGCAGGATGCCGGCCGCGACGAAGGCGGAGACCATGTCGTCGAAGTCGCTCAGCAGCACCCCCACCTGGGCGGTGACCGAATTGCCCTGCGTCCGCGCGTAGCCGACCACCAGCAGCGACAGGTGGGCCAGCACCGCCACCAGCAGGGTGGCGCCCAGGTCACGGTGCACCCGGGACAGCCGCTCGCCGCCGACCCCGCGCTCCAGCAGACCGAGGCGGCTCATCATCAGCACCTGCACCAGCAGCAGGTAGCCGGCGACCAGGCCGGTGACCCGCCCGGCCGCGGTGAGCAGGTCGGCGGTGCCGGCCAGCGAACCGGCCGGGGTGTCGAGCCACCACGGCAGCACGGCGGCCACCAGGCCCGACCAGAACAGCCCGGACACCACCCGCCGGCCACCGGAACCGCGACGCGGCAGGGCCGGTGGCGGGGGTACGGACGCAGCCGAACGGCCGCCGGACGGGGACGGATCCCCGGTACGACGGCCGGTGGCGGGCATGTCCTGATAGGTCACGCGTAGAGCTTCATGGGGGTGAACTTCTTCCTCGGGAAGATCTTGTCCACCTGCGCGGTGGTCAGCCCGAACCGGCCCTGCGCCACCGCACCGTAGACATTGAACATGTTGTTGTACTCAGGTACGTCGCCCGAGTCCAGATCGCTCAATCCGTCCCAGGTGCCCAGCAGCGAGCCGGCGAGCTTGCGACCGGACAGGATGGTCACCACCCCGCCGTGGCCGTGGTCGGTGCCGCCGCCGTTGGAGGCGACCCGGCGGCCGAACTCGCTGGACACCATGATCGTGACGTCGGCGGCCCGGTCACCCAGGTCGGTGAAGAAGGCGGCCATCGCGGTCGCCAGCTCGCCGAGCCGCCGGTGCAGCTGACCGCCGGAGCGGGTGCCCTGGTTCTCGTGGGTGTCGTAGCCGCCCATGCCGACCGTGGCCACCCGGACGTTCGCCCCGCCCTTGATCAGCTGGGCGAGCTGCTGGAAGGCGTACCCGACGCCCTCGTACGTGACGCCCTCGGCCGGCTGGTACGGCTTGGCGGCGAGCTTCTGGGCGGTCGACAGCGCGCCCATCCCCTCGATCACCGCCTCCTCGACGGGGTGGTTGATCCCGGTGAACAGGCCCCGGATCGCCTTCTCGGTGGCCGCCCGGTACCTGTCGTCACCGTTGAGCCGCAGCGAGCCGACGCTGTTGAGGGAGAGCGCGCCGTTGTTGCCGACCAGCGAACGGGGCAGCGTGCTGCCGATGCCGACGCTGCGGAACGCGGTGCCCTTGCCGAGGGAGTCGACCAGGCTGTCCAGCCAGCCCCGGCCGCCGGTCTCGCTGGGCAGGCCGCCCAGGTTGCAGGCGTCGGCGGCCTGGAAGTGGCTGCGGGACAGCCGCTCGTCGGAGACCGCCGGGACGAAGCCGAGCTGACCGGCCCTGAGCCACTTCTCCAGCGGGGCGAAGGCGCTGGTCAGCTTGAAGCCCCGACCCAGGGCCAGCGAGTCGTCACCGAGCAGCAGATCGGGCCGGGACCTGGCCAGCACCGGGTCGTCGGCCGGGGCGACCAGGCTCAGCCCGTCCAGCCCGCCGTAGAGGAAGACGTGGATCAGGGTGCCGGTCTTCGTCGCCGCGAAGGACGCCGAGGTGGTGACGAACTGGGCGGTGGCCAGCGCGGTGGCGGTGGCGGCGGCACCGGCGACGAAGGTCCGCCGGGTCACCCCGCGCCCGTCCTGCTGTGCCTCCTCCAGCTCCTCCAGCCGGCGGTAGCGGTCGGCCTCGGCGGCGTTCTCGGCGGCGACGACGTCGGCCTCGGCGCGCAGCAGCGCCTCGGCCGGGTTGTCGGCGAGCCGGCGCAGGTCGGGGCATTCGGGGTGCAGGGGGAACGCGTGCACGGTCTTCTCCATCGGGTGCGTCACCGGCTTCTCCATCGCTGCGTCACCGGAGGTGGTGCTGGGGGGACGCGAGGATCGCCCGCGCGACGGCGGCGACGGCCCCGTTGAACGTGGCGTCGACCTTGGTGGTGGCGGACACGCCGGCCACCCCGAGGATCAGGTTGCGTTCCCGGGCGGTCAGCTTCTGGTGCACCAGCCGTTGGGCCAGCGCGTCCACGTACGCCCCGGCGGTCGTCGGCGGCTTCGCCACCAGCTTCTCCGCCCTGGTGTAGGTGAACTGGGTGCGGTTGCCGGCGATCAGGTCACCGGCCTCGTTCCACCCGTTGACCATCGTCCCGGCCGACGTCCAGGCGACGTAGACGTCCGGATAGCCGTCGGGGGTGGGCTGGCCCATCGGGTACTGGCCCAGCTCGCGCAGCTTGTCGTGGATCTGGCGTAGCCCCTGGGCGAACGCGGTGCGTTTGCTGTCGCCCTGCCGGAAGCCCGGCCCGGCCTGCGGCCCGACGCCCAGGGTCCGGTAGGTGGCGACCAGGTACTCCATCGGCCGCCGCACCTTCTGGCCCACCGCCGCCCAGAACTCCGAGGAGCTGAACAGCGACATGAGCAGCGGCTTCACCGAGCCCTTGTTGACCGTGTAGATCTTGGCGAGCCGGTCCACCAGGGACTTCGGCGGGGTGTCCGAGACGAACCGGGTGGCCAGGCTGCGCGCCACGTACCGGGCGGTCGACGGGTGCAGCGCGATGTAGGTGATGTACGCGTCGATGACCTGGTCGGCCTTCTTCGGGTCGGTCGAGTCGTTGGGGTGGCTGAAGCCGAGGATCTTGACCTTGCCCCGGTAGTGCCGCTCGTTGCGGAAGACGTACTTTCCGTCGTCGACGCCCCGGCCGGTCTGGAGCAGGGCGGCCTGCCGGACGTCCTTCTCGGTGTAGCCGCCGTCGACGCCGACCGAGTACAGCTCCAGGTTCTCCCGGGCCAGGTTCTCGTTGACCGCGTCGGCCCGGGAGTCGTTCTGGTTCAGGTACAGCAGCAGCGCCGGATGCTTGTTCGCGGCCACCAGCATGTCCGGGTAGCTGCCCATGGCGTGCTTGCGGACCACGTCCCGGTCGAACGAGTTGCGGTACGCCTCGCCACCGTCGAAGTCCGCGGCGACGTGCAGGAAGTCGTTCCAGAAGTCGACCATCACCTCGTAGAGCTGCCGCTCCGACCAGATCTGCCGGGCCAGCGTGCCGTCGACCATCTCCTTCTCCGGCTGTGCCCCCCGCTCGTTGAGCTGCTCCCGCTGGTCGCGGAGTTGTTGGCTGGACAGCTTGAGAGTGGGCAGCTCGGCGAGCTTCAGCTCGGCGGCGCTCGGCGCGATCTTCTCCGGGTCGAGCTGGGCCCGGACCCAGGCGTCGATGCCCATCCGCCTGATGTCGGCGAGCACCTTCGGAGTGGCCCCGAAGGTGGCCCGGCTGGCGAGGTGCCGGACCGGGTCCTTGGCCAGCACGGTCTGCACCGTCACCGGGGTCTCCGCCGCCGCGGCGGCCGGGCCGGAGAAGGTACGCCCACCGCTGGGCGAGTTCTTCTTCAGCGCCACCCCGGCCCGGGAGCCCATGTAGCTCTCGTTCTGCTCGGTGTAGGTGCGTACCGTGCTCGGCTGCTGGCCACTGGGGCGGGCCGGCGTGCCGTCGGTGACGGTGGTGCCGGTCGCGTCCCCGGCGACGGAGTCGCCACCGAAGAGACCCCGCACCTGGGGGCTCATCGCCAGCGCCGCGCCCCCGGCCACCACCGCGGCGGTGCCGCCCAGCGCGACCAGGGCACGCCGCCGGCCGACCCGGCCCCGGTCACCGTCGTCGTCCAGGTTGGGCAGTCCGGTGCCGGCCGGCTGGTGGAACGCCTGCCGGCCCAGGCCCTCGGGGCCGACCCACTGCGGGCCACGCGACGCCGGCGTACCGGCGGCGGGATACTCGGCGTGCGGTCCGCCGTACGGTGCGGCAGGGTAGCCCGGGACGCCGTACGACACCGGGGTGCGGCCGTCGGGGTGGGGCTGCTGTCGCCCGTCCCCGCCACGGTCGTTGCGCGGTCGACGCGGTGGCACATTCTGGTCGGCCATGTACCAATCCCGTTTTCTTTCGGTGCGCCGCACGCTGCGACCGGGGGCGGGGCGGAGGGTGCGGCGGCTGCTGCCGGAGGAGTTGTACGGGAAAGTAGCCAAGGGGTGGGATGCCATCAAGGCTGCCCGTGACGGTCCGAAAGGGCACTTAAGGCGCTGCTCAGCAGCACCGTCGACCGGGCGGTTCCGCCCCGACCGGGTGTCGACGTCGCCAGCAGGGACGACGTGTCCGACAGCGACCCTGCCGCGCCGTTTCAGCGGTACGTGTCGCCGCGCGCGACGTTCGGCGGGACAGCGAAACTTAAGGCACCGGTAAGGCTGCGCTGAGGTCGTCCGAGCGCCCGTCCGGCCCGGTTCACGCCGCCTGTCCCATCGGCTCACGGTGCCGGACGACGGCGGCCGTCACGCCCGGCCCCGTCCTGCCGGGCCGGTGCAGCACCGGCACCGAAAGTAGCAGCAGCAGAAGGGCGTGACCCGCCGCCGGAGCGGGTAAGCCGCCGAACCGCTGAAGCCGTGAGGGGAAGGCACCGCCATGCTCAGCAAAGAGGATCAGCGCAGATTCGAACAGATCACCCGGCAGCTCCGGGAGAGCGATCCGAAGTTCTTCGCGAGACTCGACCATCGGGTCCGGACCCGACGCGGACGCTGGCTGATGTTGCTGACCATCGTCCTGTGGGCGTCGTTGCCCGCGATGACCGTCCTGGCCGGGCGGACCGCCGGTGCCATGTGCCTCGTGGTCCTGGCGGCCAACGCCGGCCTGATGTGGCACGTCCGGCACCGCTGGCGCTGACCCTGTCAGCCCCGGACGGTGTCTGTCGTGCCGTCGGTCAGCTCGGGCCGAGGGCCTGGTAGGCCCGACGCAGGCGTTCCAGCAGGCCGGGGCCGCCGATCGCCGGAGCGGGCGAGCCGAGCTGCCGCAGCAGCAGTTCCGGGCCGGTGGCCAGGATCGGCGGCCGGTCCGGCAGCGGCACCGGTGACAGCCAGAACCGGTCCACCGCCTCGGTGGGCGGCATCTCGGGCAGGCCGGCGAGCACCCGGGCCGCTCCCGCCGGAGCGGTCTGCGGGCCGCTCCCGCCGGTCGCCGCGGCGTCCACCGTCGACGGTACGGGCACCGACGGCCCGTCGCCCGAGGAGCCCACCGCCGACTCGTCGGAGGCCGAGCGGTCGGCGGGGACGGACGACGGGCCGACCGCCTCGGCGCGGAGCGTACGGAGCCGGCCCAGCAGTTCGTCCCGGCTGCGGCCCCGCCAGTGCAGCAGTTGGAACGGATCGGCGTCGAACGCCTCCGCGAGCAGGTAGAACGTCGCCGCGAGATGTTTGCACGGCACCGCGAAGTCAGGACAGCCGCAGCGCTGCGTCAACTCCCCCACCGACCCGGGGAACAGTGGCGCCCCGGCGTCGGCGAACACCTGTTCCAGCTCCGCCGGCAGGTCCCCGGCGAGCAGCCGGGCGCTGAAGAACGCCTGACCGGCCAACTCCCGCTCGACCCGCTCCCAGAGCCGGGCGGGGAAGGGCGGCAACGCGATGACGACCGGGTACGGCGCGGCCCGGGAACCCTGCACGCTCGCCTCGACCCGGCCGGGTGACACGTCCAGCCGGAGCACCTGCCCCCGGCGGGCGTACGACCGGCCCCGGGTGAGCCGGGTGCCGAGCGCGAACGACTCCAACACCTCCAGGAAGCGCCGGGACCACCAGGAGACCCCGATCGCGCCCCGGGTGCTGCGCGCCTTCAGCCCGTCGTCGACCCGGCGCGGCGGGCCGAAGTCGGCGAACGAGCCCCCCGCGCCGGTGCCCTCCGCGCCGGATCCTCCCGCACGGGGTCCGGCACCCCGGGCGGTCATTCGACCACCGCCCCGGCCTCCAACGCGAACAGTTCCCGCAGCTGCCCGGTGGACAGCTCGGTGACCCACTGTTCGCCGCTGCCCACCACGGACGCGGCCAGGCCCCGTTTCTCGGCGATCATCGCGGCCACCTTCTCCTCGACGGTGCCGGCGCAGACGAACTTGCGGACCTGTACCCGCCGCCGCTGGCCGATCCGGAACGCCCGGTCGGTGGCCTGGTCCTCGACCGCCGGGTTCCACCACCGGTCGACGTGCACGACGTGGTTGGCGGCGGTCAGGGTGAGCCCGGTGCCGCCGGCCTTGAGGGAGAGCACGAACAGGGCCGGACCGTCCGGGGACTGGAACCGGGTGACCAGGTCGTCCCGGTCGGCCTTGCCGACCCCGCCGTGCAGGTAGAGCACCTCCCGACCGAAGCGGGCCGACAGGTGGCCGCGCAGCAGCGCGCCGAACTCGGCGTACTGGGTGAAGAGCAGGGCCCGCTCGTCGGCCGCGAGCACCTCGTCGACGATCTCCTCCAACCGTTGCAGCTTGCCGGAGCGGCCGGCCAGCGGCGAGCCGTCGCGCAGCAGTTGGGCGGGGTGGTTGCAGACCTGTTTGAGCCGGGTCATGGTGGCCAGCACCAGGCCCCGCCGTTCCATCCCCTCGCTGGACTCGATCTTCGCCAGCATCTCGTCGACGATCGCCCGGTAGAGCGAGGCCTGCTCGGCGGTGAGGTTGCAGAGCACCTCCATCTCCAGCTTCTCCGGCAGGTCGGAGATGATCGAGGCATCGGTCTTGAGTCGGCGCAGCACGAACGGACCGGTAATCCGGCGCAGCCGCGCTGCGGTCTCGGCGTCCCCGTGCCGCTCGATCGGCACCGCGTACGACTGCCGGAAGCTGCTCGCCGGCCCGAGCAGGCCGGGATTGGCGAACTGCATGATCGACCAGAGGTCGGCCAGCCGGTTCTCCACCGGCGTGCCGGTGACGGCGACCCGGTGCCGGGCGGGCAGCGCCCTGATCGCCTCGGCCTGCCGGGTGGCCGCGTTCTTGATCGCCTGGGCCTCGTCGACCACCACCCGGTGCCAGCCGACCGACGCCAGCGCGACCGCGTCCCGGGCGGCCACCGAGTACGTGGTGAGCACCAGGTCGGCGGCGTGCACCGCCGCCTCGAACTCCGCGTCCCGGGCCCGGTCCGCGCCGTGGTGCACGTGCACCCGCAGCCCAGGGGTGAACCGGGCCGCCTCCCGCTGCCAGTTGCCGACCAGCGACATCGGACAGACCAGCAGGGTCGGCCCGGCGTCCGGGCGGTCCCCGGCGAGCAGGGCGAGCAGTTGCACGGTCTTGCCCAGCCCCATGTCGTCGGCGAGCACCCCGCCGAGCCCCAGCGACTGGAGGAAGGCCAGCCAGGCCAGCCCACGCCGCTGGTACGGCCGCAGGGTGCCCTTGAAGGCGGGCGGCGGGTCCAGTGGGGCGAGCCGCCGTTCGGCCTGCCCGGCCAGCAGGTCACCGAGCGGCCCGTCGGCGGTCACCTCCAGCACCGGCAGCGCGTCCGGCCGGTCCGCCCCGGCCAGCCCCATCTTGAGCAGGTCGGCGACGGTCAGCTCGCCGGAGGAACGCAGCAGCCGCAGGCCGGCGGCCAGCCGTTTCGGGTCCAGCTCCACCCACCGGCCGCGCAGCCGCACCAGCGGGGTCTTCAACGCGGCCAGGGCCGCCAACTCGTCGACGTCGATCGTCTCGTCACCGAGCGCCACCTCCCAGCGGTAGTCGACCAGCGCGTCCAGGCCGAGCCCGGAGGCGGCGGCGACGGTGCCCGGGGCGGTCCGGCTGCGGGCCTGCAACCGGGTGCCGAGTCGCGCCGACGGCCGCCGCCACCAGGACGGCAGCAGCACCCCGAAGCCGGCGGCGTGCAGCACCGGGGCACCGTCGCGCAGGAACCGGTGGGCCCCCTCGACGTCCAGCTCCACCTGTTCCGGGGCGGGGGTGCGCAGCGCCTCGTCCAGCTCCGGCCAGAGTCGCCCGGCCCGGCCCAGCTCGGCCAGCAGGGTCTCCTGCGGGTCGTCCCACCGGCCCGCGAGCGCCGGTAACCGCTCCGGCGTACGCCAGATGTCGCCGGCGGCGACGTGCAGGCCCGGCTCGTCGGCGGCCTGCAGGCCGAACTCGATCCGCCACCGCCCACCCTGCCCGACGACGGTCGACGGGTCGGCCGGGACCACGGTCAGGGTGTCGACGATCTCGTCGTCGGCCGGCTCGACCAGCCGGAAGCTGGCCCGGACCGGGCCGCCGACGGCGTCACGCTGCCAGGCGTCCAGCTCGGCGCGGAGGGTGTCCAGCGCGGTGGGTTCGGCGGTGAACCGACGCTGCGGGCCGGTCAGCGCCGCCAGCCAACCGGCCGTCACGCCGTCGCGTCGACCGCCCCGGACCAGGTCGGTGTCGGCCAACGCCCGCCGGGCGGCGGCGTCGGTGAGCAGGTCCAGCGCGTCGGCGACCAGCACACCGACGCCCGCCGCCCCGCCCCCGCCAGGACCGGACCACACCCCGACCGCTGCCGCGCCGCCAGCCGCCCCCACCCCACCGGAGCCGGACCGCACGCCGGCCGCACCGACCGCGCCGTTGCCGGAAGGTGCCCCGGCGGCCGTGGAGGCCGCGCCGGGACCGGGTCGGGAGGCGGTCGCCGGGGCGTCGGCGGCGGCCCGAGCGGCCGGGGGCAGGGCGAGCGCCAGCGACCGGGCCCACGCGGCGTCCGCGCCGGTGAGCAGGGGCCGCCACACCGCCCACCCGACCGCCGCCCCGCCGGGCCGGACCGACCGGGTGCCGGGCCTCCGCCGGCCGGCCGGTGACTCGGGTACGTTCCCGGGGGGACGATCGGCCACGCCGGGCAGCAGCCGGCCCCGGGCCACCAGGTCGACCGCGAAGCCGGCCAGCTCGGCGAGGTGGCGCAGGCTGGCCCCCGCGACGGCGTCGAGCCCGTCGAGGGTACGCAGCAGGTCCAGCGCGTCGTCCGGGGCGTACCGGAGCGTGGGGGTTCGCCAGCCGGCGAGGGTGACCGGCCCACGGACCGGTTCCCCGACGGTGGCCGGGACCAGCTCCGGGGAGTGCAGCGGTGCACCGGCCCGGGTGGGGAGGGTGAGCAGCACGGTGCCGGCCGGGCGGTCGCCGAGCAGCGCGGACAGCGCGGCCGGCTCGGCGGCGAAGGGATGGGGACGCTCGCGGGGGGCCCGGCCGGGGCGACGCGGCGCGGGTGCCGACCGGGTGGAATCCTCCGCCCAGACCGCCAGACCGGCCCCGTGCAGCCACGACCCGTGGACGACCAGCACAGCTTCCCCCTCGTCGACGCCCGGGGGCCAGGATAGGCGGCGGCGGCCGGATACCGTCGGCGCCATGGTGGATCTTCTCGTGGTCGGCGGCCTGGGGGTGGACATCCGCGCCCGGGTGTCCGCGCTGCCGCTGCCCGTCGCCGACTCGGTCATTGTTCCGGGATCGAACTGCGGATCGGCAACACCGGGTCCGGGGTGGCGCTGGCCGCCGAGGCGCTCGGGCTGGCGGTGACGGTGGTCGACACCAACGGGGCCGGCGACGCCTTCGCCGCCGGTCTGCTCGCCGCCCGGCTCCGCGGGGTGGCGCTGCCGCAGGCCGCCGGTTACGCCGCCCGGGTCGCCGCAGCCGCCTGCACCCACGACGGCATGCAGTACCCGCCCGGCCTGCTCCCCCGCCCCGACTGACGATGCCGACCGGCCCTGCCGGGGCGGGCGAGGTGACCGTGCTGCCGCCGACCCGGTGTGGGTCAGAGCTGGCCGGTGGTGCCGTCGGTCAGCTCACGGAGGATGTCGGCGTGGCCGGCGTGCCGGGCGGTCTCCTCGATCATGTGCACCATGATCCAGCGCAGCGACACCTCACCGAGCTGCGGCTGCGGGACGACATGGTCCAGCGGGAACCGGGCGGCCAGCTCACGGGAGCGGGCACAGGCCCGTTCGTAGCCGGCGGCGAGCGAGTCGAGCGATTCCCCCTCGGCCACGGCGAAGCTGACAGCGGCGTCCTCCTCGGAGGTCGGGAAGACGTCGCCGGGGGCGGGGTCGAGCAGGAACTGGAACCAGTTCCGCTCGACCAGGGTGAGGTGCCGCAGGAGGCCGGCCAGGGTGGTCGCGGACGGCACCAGCCGGCGGGTCGCCTCGGCGTCGGTCAGGCCGCGCGCCTTGCGCAGCACGATCGCGCGGTGGAAGTCGAGGAACGCGTCGAGCACGGCCCGTTCGTCACCGGTGCGGGCCAGCACCGGAGCGAGCGTCAGGTCGATCTGGATTTCCGTCATCAAGGGACGATAGCCGCGCATGGTGCCATCCCGCTGTCCCGGCAATCCCTGCGGCCCGGCGGCCGGCTTGGCAGGATGGGCGCATGGCGTCGACGGTACGGATTCCCCTGGCGGACGGCCCGGCTGACGGCGAGACGGTCGACGTCGAACTGGACAGCAACGAGCGTCCTCCGCTGACCCATCACCACCTCGGCCCGCAGGGGCTGGTCGACGCCCACGTCTACGAACTGGAGTCGGCGGGCGACCGGTGGCGCTACCGGTGGCGCGGCCCGGCGGTCTGACCGACGTCGCCGGGCCCACCCTCGGGATGGCGGTGGGCCCGGCGGGCGGTGCTTCTCAGGCGGCCACGAGAGGCCCGACCCCCGTCAGGCCGCCATCCGGGCCAGGGACCGGGAGCGCAGGCTGTCCAGCACGGCGCGGGTGACCTGGGAGGTGCCCCGGGCCTGGTCGCACACCTCGGCGACCCGCCGGGCGGTGGCCTCCCGGCGGGACTCCCGTTCGTCCCAGAGCCGGTCGACCTCCGCCAGCAGCGGACCCTCCACCTCGCGTTCCACGCCGCGCAGCGCCGGCACGCCGAGCCGCTGGGCCAGGTCGAAGACCTTTCCCGCGTACGGCAGCGGCAGGAACGGGGTGCCGACCATCGCCGCGAAGATCAGGAAGTGCAGCCGCATGCCGACCGCCAGGTCGAAGTGCTTCATCAGGCCGAGCACCTGCCGGGGCGAGTAGTCGCCGTGCAGGATCCGCCCCCGATCGGCGGCGATCATGTGGGACAGCACCCCGTGCGAGTGCCGGATGTCGTCGCGTTCCATCGGAACGAAGAGCACGTGCGCGTCGATCCGCTGCACCAGGAAGTCGCCGATCTGGGCGAGCAGCCGGTGGTACCCGTCGACGTCGAGCCGCTCGGCGGCCCGCCCCGGCTCGCGGACGCTCAGCCCGACCAGGCGCTTGCCGGCGGGCACCCCCTCCTCGCGCAGCAGTCGGGCGGGGAACTCCTCCGGCTCCAGCAGGAACGCCGGGTCGGCGGTGACGGTGATCGGGTTGATCAGACCGGCCTCCTCCAGCACCATCCGGGACTCCTGATCCCGGACGGTCACCTCGGTCGCCCCGGCCAGGGTCTCCCGGACCATGCCGCTGTCCACCCCGTCGTTGAGCGGCCCCACGCCCACCGCGTACGTCAGCAGGGGCAGCCCGCGTTCCTGGGCGACCCGGACGACCCGCAGGTAGCGGCGCGCCTCCTTGTCGTACAGGATGCCGCCGCCGCCGAGGATGAGCAGGTCGAGCTGGGCCAGCACCTCGGCCGAGTCGACCCGGCTGACGCCCTCCCAGGGCACCGCCTCGACGTCGGGGTGGGCCAGCGCGGTGTGCGCCGGGTTCCGGGAGAACACGATGATGCGGGCGTTCGGCTCCTGGTCGCGCAGGTCGGCCAGCAGGCCGGTGAGAATCGCCTCGTCCCCCAGGTTCCGACCGCCGTACGAGCCGAGCACACCGATGGTCAAGCCGGTGGGACCCCTCATCCGTCACTCCTCCCCAGGACCGTCCCGCCCGCATTCCCCCTCCCACCCCACCCATGCCCACCCCCGCCGCCGCTCCCGCCCCGGTGATCAAGAGGTTTACGTCGGGTCGGGCCGGGATGTTGACGTAAACCTCTTGATCATCGGGGCGGGGCGGGAGGGGGAGCCGGTGCGGGGCGTGGGTGGGGTGGGTGGGGTAATCGGGTTGCCTGGGTGAGGGGTGCTCGCCAGGGTGGGGGGATGGCGGGTGCGGGCGCGGGTGGGGGCAGGATCGGGTGGGATGAGCTGCCTGGGCATGTCAGGCAGGCGGTGGAGCGGATCGTCGGCGACCGGGTGGTCGAGGCGGTCTCCCAGCCGGGCGGGTACTCCCCCGGCACCGCCGACCGGGTGCGGACCGCCGATGGCCGGCGGGCGTTCGTCAAGGCGGTCAGCCCCGCGCAAAACCCGGACAGCCCCCGGATGCACCGCGCCGAGGCCCGGCACACCGCCGCCCTGCCCCCGTCCGCGCCGACGCCCCGGCTGCTCGGCTGTTACGACGACGGCGAATGGGTGGCGCTCGTGCTGTCCGACGTCGACGGGCGGCACCCGTACACCCCCTGGCGGGACGCCGACCTCGGCCCGGTGCTGCGCGCGTTGGCCGCCCTGGCCGACACGCTCACGCCGAATCCGGTGCCGGACACACCGACCGCCGCCGAGCGGCTGGCCCACGACTTCGCCGGCTGGCAGCGGATCGCCGCCGACCCACCGCCGGGGCTCGACCCGTGGGTCGCCGCGCACCTGGCGGAGTTGTGCGCGGCAGCCAACCGGGGACTGGCCGGCCTGACCGGCGACACCCTGTGTCACCTCGACGTCCGGGCCGACAACCTGTTGATCGGCCCGGACGGGGCGGTCACCGTGGTGGACTGGCCGTGGGCCTGCCGGGGCCCCGCCTGGCTGGACACCGCGCTGCTGCTGGTCAACGTGCGGCTGCACGGCGGGCACGACACCGAGGCGCTGCTGCGCCGGCTGCCGCTCACCGCCGACGTCGACCCGGCCGCGCTGACCGGCTTCTACGCGGGCCTGGCCGGCTTCTTCACCGACAGCGCCCGCCACCCGCCACCCGCCGGCATCCCCACCGTCCGCGCCTTCCAACAGGCCCAGGCCGACGCCCTCCTCCCCTGGCTGCGCCACCGCCTCACCCACCCGGCGACCGCGTGATGATCAAGAGGTTTGCGTCATCAGCAGCGTCGAACCCGCCGCGGATTTCGTGACGCAAACCTCTTGATCACGCGAGGGGCCGGGGGACGCGGGGGCGGGGCGGGGTTAGTGGAGGGGGTGGGTCAGGAAGGGGAGGATGAGGTGGGGGAGGAGCGGGGTGGTGGGGGTTTCCTGGTGGGTCAGGCCGGGGAGGACGGCCAGGCGGGAGAGGGGGCGGCCGGTGCCGTTTCCGGCCGGGGGGCGGTGGCCACCGCCGAGCAGGCCGTAGAACTCGGCCATGTGGGCGACCGGGATCGAGTCGGCGTCGGCGAAGACCAGCAGGGTCGGTACGGCCAGCGCCGCCACCTGCGGCGACCAGTCGTACTCGCGGCGTAGCAGGTCACCGGTCTTGGCCCACAGCACCGGCCAGTCCTGCGGTCGGGGCGCGATCCGTTGGTAGAGCTGGTGCGGGGGCGTGCCACGCATCTGTTCGCCGGCCCGCGCGTCCTGGCCGGCCATCGCGGCCAGCACCTGGGGATACCAGCCCTGCCGCCGGCACGGGGTGGAGACCAGCACCAGCCGGCGCACCAGTTCCGGATGCTGGATCGCGGTCCGCAGCGCCACCCCGCCGCCGAGGGAGTAGCCCAGCACCTCCGCCCCGGGCAGGTCGAGGTGACGTAGCAGCGCGGCGACGTCGTCGGCCATCGACTCGTACCGCAGGGGTCGGTCCACGTCGGCGGTCCGGCCGTGGCCCTGGAGGTCCACCGCGATCACCCGGCGACGTCGCGCCAGCGCCGGCAGGATCGGGGCGAACGTCTCCACCGCGCCGTAGCCGCCATGCAGCAGCACCAGCGGCCGTCCGTCGCCGTGCTCCTCGTACCAGAGTCGCAGCCCGTTGACGTCGGCATAGCTCACCGGTGTCTCCTTCGACCTGGGCGGGCCCCGGTCGGGAGAGGACGCCCAGACGGCGGCCCCTCGGGCCTCCGGCGGCGTGGGACGGGCGGCGGCCCGGCGGACGGGCCCCACAGCTCAACGATGCGATCGCCGTCGCCGGTGGGGATCTCCCGCATCGTCGCCGCCGAACCGTCGACGGACCCGCTGCGATGCCGGTGGTGGTGCGGGGTGGGTGGGCGCGGCAGGTTTCGAACCTGCGACCCCCGCTTGTAGGTTCGGTGACGCGTCGTTCGGTGAAGTCCATCAGGGATCATGAGCAGCGACGCACGGCCCGAACGGGCCCGGCCGGCGCTCCACGAACGAGACTGAACGAGACGACGACTCAGACGACCGGAAACTGGAGTCGACTAGAGCAATCCGACCTGTTCGTCCCGAGAGAATGATCATCGCGCGGTGGCAGGCCGAAGCATCGTGTGCTACCTCGGCGGATGCCCCGGCATACGGCAGCGGGGTACTGACGAGTTTATGATGGACGTTCGGCTATACTGAACGGCTGATCGAAGTGCCGTACTGCCCCAGTCGATCGGACTCTTCCTCCCCTCCGCTCTGGAGTCCTAGACGTGCTTGCTAGCGACCGTAATTCGATTATCAACCATCTCGATCTCGCCTGGTCCCACTTAGGCGAATCCAGCGGCGACCTGGACCTGCCCGATCCAATTTCCTTTGCTGACACTGCAGCGAACTGGAAGACGTACAGGTCTCGGGTCGTTCGGATGATCGAACACGACGACTATCAACCCGACACTGTTGATGTCGTAGATCTCCCAAAAGATCGCCTTATGGTTCGCCCACTGACTCGCCTTCAACTCAATCACCGACTGATCTACGATGCAGCAGTCCTCGCTGTCGCGCCAGTGGTCGGCAAGGCAATGTCAGACGCAGTTTGGAGTTCCCGTTGGTGGGGGCGGAAGCGACGAGTTCTTGCGCCAACCTGGTCCTGGATGCAAATGCAACGAGCTGTGCGCAGGTTCCATAAGCAGAAGCCAGACTGGCACATGGCCCGAACCGACGTTACGTCTTTTTATGAACACATAGAAGTAGATGCTTTGGTGGATGACCTGAATACACTTTCAGCACCCAAGTGGGCGGTTGAGATACTGAACGGATTCCTGCATGCGCTCAACACCCTTAACAACGTCTCGGGAATACCGCAAGGACCAGACACTTCAGGAATACTCGCCAACCTCTACTTGCGCCAGGTAGATTTAGAAATACAGCGACTCGGCTTTACTCATTTTCGATACTCGGACGATATTATTGTATTCGGCTCGGACTGGATTCAACTCCGAGAGGTCATCCTCCGAATCAACCGCATCCTACGAAGCAGGAATCTCATCCTTTCCTCCAGTAAGACGCGGATAGTCGACAGTAAGGATGTTCTGGCGGAACTCGAAGATATGGAGAAGGACGCCATCAATTACGGCATTCGAAAGAATTCTCCCGACGCCCTGAAAGAGCTTAAGCTCTTCTTTGACCGCACCATCTCGAAGCGTCCACCGTCTGCCCGAGACTTGAAGTTCAGTCTCACTCAACTCCGGCGGGCGGATTCGCCTTATGCGGTGTCATGGCTGCTACGTAATTTCGGAGAGATACCTCACCTCGCCCGTGAGGTGCTCGCCTACTTGGGCCGATTTCAGGAGACAGACCCCAGAATTTCCTACGCAGTTGCCAACTACCTTACTGATCAGCACCTAGCTATCTACTCATATGCGCAGCAGCATATACTGATTTATTTGATCAATCACCGGATTGTCGACGCCTCCACTCAAAAGGCGGCATGGGATATACTTGTGGACCGAAACGTCGACGGATTCGTCCGCGAATTCGCAGCGAGGTACATCGGACTCCATCCTGCTTCCGGCGATGACTCTAGGTTGCGGCTGCAGTTTATGAACGAAGACAATCTGCGGGTCCGGCGAGCTTTATTGGTGGCCTGTCATGAATCAGGTGGAGCTACGAAAGACTATCTTTCCAAAATATCGAAGTCTCACTCATCGCTTCGCCTGACGGCTGACTACTTGAAAAGTGATCCAGAAACCATACCCACGCCGCAATTGAAAGACTGGACATAGTGACCAAAGATGGTGGCAGCGCCTACATTGCCGAACTGGACCGCATGTATGAGGACTCGAACTACTCGGCGCAAACCTACTTTGAGGCTGCGAAATCAGCAGAATTTTGGGGGAAGGCGATCGTCTTTCTTCCTGCTCTAGCTGCTTCGGTTGCCTCGATTCTTGTTGCAACAGGGCAATCGAAGCAATGGGGAGCCGTGGGGGCCGTGACTGGCGCAGTCGCTGCCACTTCGGCATTCCTGGGATCCGACAGGAAAGCAAAGTCTCTCCGTGACGCGGCAAACAGGTTCACCGCTTTACGTCACACGATTCGACTTGAGAAAACAGCCTGTGGCAACAAGGATCAGGACGAAATCGACCAACTCGTGCGAAGCCTTCGCGGCGAATACAATGCAATCGTCGCCAGCAATGAGCTTGTCGCGAACCGGTTTTTCAATAGAGCACACAGAAGAATAGGCTCTGGAGTCCTCGATTACCAGGTCGCCGAGCAAGGTGAGCGACGCGAGCACGATTAGGGGCGAGCCCGACTATTCTGTAAATCCGGAAGTCCTCGTCGTGGTTCCACATCAGTGCATGGTGAGTTTGGAGGGAATGCCAGATAAGCTAATGACCTGGCCGGGGCCAATGAATCGGCGCGCAACTAGAAGTCCTGCCTCATGGGCCTGTGGGCCAGCATGACTGGCCGAAGCATCCTCGATTAGCCATGAAGTCAGGTTCCTTTCGAATGCGTCTACAGCACCCTTTAAAACACAACTTTCCGTCGCTATGCCGCAGAAATACACATCCGCCCAGCCGAATCGCGTGAATATTTCTTCACCATCTTGCGTAAAGGGGCTGCAGATCCTCTTGTCTAGGACGATTCCCTTGTCGAGATATGGAGCTAGTTCTTCTACGATCTCCATCTCGGGCGCTGACTGAAGTTTTGACCATCCGAAGAATCGCTCAAAAGGGCTTCCCGGATAGTTCAGATAGCGAGTAAAAAGCGTATCGCCCCCGGCTTTCTGCCAGCACCGAACTAGCTCGACAATGATCGGCACAACATGCGCTGACTGCTCTCGAACGAACCCGTTCTGCATGTCGGTCACTACCAGCACCGGCTGGCCTGTCGTCATTGCCTCAACCTCGATCCGTTTCGCGGAGAGTTTCGATTGCTTGCTCTAGCGCCGGCATAAGGTCGCTCGTGCGCAGGATCGCTCTACGCATGGCTTGGTGCTGCCCTGTCTCTCTCGGCCGTGAGGTCGTTAGCCGGGAGCGGACTCCCCGAAGGTAGCGCCACCCGTACTGCAGTGACACCTTTGGATCGCCACCCTGCTCAATCTGACGAGTAATCGCGTCGGTGTATACCCACATGGATTGGATTGCCAACCCGCAGGCGACTAGTGTCGCGTGTCTGAAGTGACTGTACGGTTGGGTTGCGAGAGAATGAGGCGTGTCTGTAGCTGCGCCGTTGGTTCTCCGTCCAGGTGATAGT
>NZ_JBIUCH010000037.1:0-33851 GCF_044548625.1 Micromonospora sp. NPDC051925
CCACAAGGGAAAGTAACCACCCACCCCCCACAGCACCACCAAACACCCACACCACACCCAAGACCACCCTGCCCAAAAACGGTCAAAACACGAGAGGTGCCCGTGACCGATAATGGTCACGGGCACCTTGTCGTACGCTGCCCGCTCACACGGGAGCACCGAGCATGTCGGTCATCACGCTCCACAGTGTCTGCGGGGTGGCGAACGTCTCCATCGACATCGCCTCGTCGACGAACCGCACGTTGTACTCGCTCTCCAGGGTGGCCAGCAGCTCGACCATGGCGAGGGAGTCCAGGCCCGAGTCACGCAGGCTGGTGCCGCCCAGCAGTGGCTCCTCGGCGTCGAGGAAGGGCAGGTGCTGGCGCAGGATGGCCTCGAACCGTTGATCCCACATGTCCGCGATTCCTTCCGGTGCAGGGTGAGAAGAACGCTAACAACGCCCCTGGGCGATGACGACCCGACAATTCTCCGGTCGCCGGCAGGACCGGGTAAGGGGTCGTTAGGGGGGTCGATGCGGGTAGGGCCCGCCGGGGCCGCCGATACGCTCCGGCCATGAGTCGAGAGAACTTCGCGCGCACGCACGCCTCCGTGGAGACGCTGCACGAGTTCCTGTTGGCGGGGGCCCGGCTGACGCCCGACAAACCGGCCGTGATCCAGGCCGTCGGCGGCGAGGTCGGCTCCATCTCCTACCGTCAGCTCGCCCAGCGGGTCGACGGCTACGCCGCCGCGCTCGACGAGTTGGGGCTGGACATCGGCGACCGGGTGATCCTGGAGTCGGACACCTCCCCGACCGCCATCGCCGTCTTCCTGGCCTGCTCCTCGCTGGGTCTGACCTTCATCCCGGTCAGCCCGGAGACGCCCGCGCAGCGGCTCGCGCTGATCGCCGAGAGCACCGCCGCGGCGCTGCACCTGCAGCCCGTCGACGGACGCCGGGAGGGGGTGCCCGCGCCGCTGGGCACCGCCCGGTTCGGCCCGGACGGCATCCAGGTCGAGCGGGCGCCCGCGCCGCGCACCCGGCACCGCCGGGAACTGGTCCCCACCGACCCGGCCTACATGATCTTCACGTCCGGCACCACCGGGCGGCCCAAGGGCGTGGTGATGAGCCACCGGGGCGTGCTCGCCTTCTTCCGGGGCATGCTGCGGCACGGCATCGTCTCCGCCGAGGACCGGGTCGCCACCACCTCACCGCTCCAGTTCGACTTCTCGCTGCTCGACATCGGACTGGCGCTGGGCAGCGGCGCGGCCGTGGTGCCGGTGCCCCGGTCGTTGCTGCGCTGGCCGCGCCGCTTCGTGCAGTTCCTCGCCGACAGCGGGGCCACCCAGGTCAACGGCGTCCCGTCGATCTGGCGGGGGGTGCTGCGGCACGAGTTCGCCGGGCTGGCCGCGCTCGGCGAGCAGATCCGTGGCGTGCTCTACTCCGGTGAGAACTTCCCCCTGCCCGAGCTGCGCGAGCTGCAACGCGCCCTGCCGCACGCCCGGGTGGTCAACTGCTTCGGCAGCAGCGAGTCCATCGCCGCGTCGTTCACCGACGTGCCCAACCCGCTGCCCGACGACGTCGACCGGATCTCCATCGGCCACGCCCACCCGGGCGCGGAGATGCTGCTGATCGACGAGGACGGCAGGCCGGTCGACGAACCGGGGGTCATCGGTCAGATCCACCTGCGCAGCGCCGCCCTGTTCCACGGCTACTGGAACGACCCGGAGGCCACCGCCGCCGCGCTGGTGCCCGACCCGCTCAACCCGGCCACCGGGCAGGTCGTCTTCCGCACCGGCGACCTGGCCTACCGGGGCGAGGGCGGCGAGCTGTACTTCACCGGCCGGGCCGACTCGCTGGTCAAGGTACGCGGAAACCGGGTCGAACTGGGCGAGGTCGAGCGCCGGGTCCGGGAGTTCCCCGGCATCGCCGGTGCTGCCGCGCTGATGCTGCCCCAGGAGGGCAAGGACCCGGTGCTGGCCGCGTTCGTGATGCTCGACGAGGGCGTCACCGGTGTGGAGGAGATGGAGCTGGGCGCGTTCTGCCTGGAGGCGCTCCCCGACTACATGGTGCCGCAGCAGGTGCGGGTGGTCGACGAACTGCCGGTCAACGTCAACGGCAAGGTCGACCGACGGGCCCTCGCCACCCTCGCCGGACAGCCCGCGCAGGGCTGATCCCGCGCCCGACGGCCCCTGGCCGGTCCCTTCAGGAGGGGGACCGGCCAGGGGCTTCCCACGTCGGCGCGAGGTCTGGGACGGCACGATCCCCGGCCCGGAGCAGTCCGGGCCGGGGGACGGCGGTCAGTTCCCGGCGGCCTCGCGGGCCAGGCGGGACCGGTCGACCTTGCGGTTGGAGTTCAGCGGGAACTCCGGCACGTGCCGGTACGAACGCGGCAGCATCCCCTTGGGCAGGAGCTGCCGCAACTGCCGGGACAGCTCCGCCGGGGCGGTCGGCTCGCCGGTGTAGAAGACCACCAGCTCGGTGCCGCCGGCCCCGGCGCGGGCCACGGTGACGGCGTCCTCGATGCCGGGGCAGCCCCGCAACGCGTGCTCGATCTCGGCCAGCTCCACCCGCCAGCCGTGCACCTGCACCTGCGAGTCGAGCCGGCCCAGGTAGATCAGCTCCTTGTTCTCCAGCCGTCGTACCCGGTCCCCGGTGCGGTACCAGCGCCGGCCGTCGCGGACCAGGAACCGGCCCTCGTCGTCGGCCGGGTCGAGGTAGCCGGGGGTCAGCTGCGGGCCGGTGATGCAGAGTTCGCCCTCCACCTCGCTGGCCGCGCCGTCGGCGTCGAGCAGCACCCCGTCGTGCCCGTCGTGCAGGTGCCCGATCGGGACGAGACCGTTGACGCAGAGCCCCGGTGAGGTCTGCGGGGACCAGCGGTGCCCGGTGATGGTGACGGTCAGCTCGGTCGGGCCGTAGATGTTCTCCAGGGTCGACGCGGGCGCCGCCGCCTGCCAGTCCACCGCGTCGGCGGCGTGCAGCGCCTCCCCGGCGAAGAAGCTCCACCGCAGCGACGGCATCGCCGCCGGTGCCAGCCGGCCGGTCCGGCGGACCAGGGTGATCGCGCTGGGGGTGGAGAACCACACGGTCAGCCCTCGCTCGGCGACGAACGCCGGCACGTCCCGGTACGCCGCCGGCGGCACCGGATGCACGCTCGCCCCCGCGCCCCAGGCGCAGAAGAGGTCGAACATCGCGCAGTCGAAGTTCAGGTCGAACGACTGCGAGAAGCGGTCGTCCGGCCCGAAGTCGTACCGGTCGTCCAGCAGGGAGAAGTAGTGCCGCAGGTTGCCGTGGGTGATCGGCACCCCCTTGGGCCGCCCCGTCGAGCCGGAGGTGAACAGCACGTAGGCCAGGTCGTCGGGGTCGGCCGGGCGCGGTGCGGCCAGCGGCGTCGCCGAGGCCACCGGAAGCCGCGGACCGGTGCCGCTGCCGCGCGGGTCCACCACCGGCGCCAGCACCGGCACCCCGGCCACCGCGTCACCCAGCTCGGCCCGGACCGCCAGCCCGGCGTCGTCGAGCAGCAGGGTGGAGACCTCGCACGCGGTGAGCATCCCCGCCGTGCGCGCCGCCGGGAACTCCGGATGCAGCGGTACGGCGGTCGCCCCGACGTACAGGGTGGCGAGCAGTCCCGCGTACGACTCCAGGGTCTTGCCGGCCAGGATGCCGACCACCCGGGGCGGCCCGTCCGGGCCGGCGGCCAGCGCGCCTGCCCAGCGCAGCGCGGTGGCGTGCAGCTCCTCGTAGCTGACCGGGCCGGTCGGCAGGTGCAGGGCGGTGGCCCGGGGCGCGGCGGCCAACCCCTGGAGGAACCGGCCGTGCAGGGCGTAGTCGGTGTGCTGGGTCATCTCGTCCTCCGTGCTCTGCCGGCGGTCAGGCGGCCACGGTGCGGCGGATGGGCCGCATCGCCCGCCGCGGGTCCACGATGGTGGTCCGGAAGTTGCGGACGGTGGCGCCGACCCGGCCCCACAGCCGGTCCGGTCCGCAGACGTGCACCGTCTCCACCCCGGACCGCTGGAACGTGGCGACCACCTCCGGCCAGCGCACCGGGGTGACGATCCCGTCGAGCAGCATGGCCCGTACGCCGTCGGCGGTGTCCCGCACCGTGCCGTCCTGGTCGGCGACCACCGGGATCTGCGGGTCGGTGAAGCGCAGCGACCCGAACAGCTCCGCCGCCACCCGGTCGCGCAGCGGCTGGAACGCGGCGGCGTGCAGCGGCGGGTCCATCACGTACAGCGGCAGCCCGCCGCCGGCCCGCAGCCGCTGCGCCAACCAGTCGGTACGCCCCTCGTGCAGGGTCACCATCCAGAAGTCGGTGTCCACGTAGCAGGAGATCTCGTACCACTCGCCGGCCTCGTCCAGCTCGGCCAGGATCTCCCGCAGCCGCTCGGCCGGGGTACGGACGAAGGACATCGTCACCACGCCCCGCTGCTCGGCGGTGAAGTACTCCGTCTCGATCCGGGACAGCCGGGCGGTCATCCGGACCGCCTCGGCGAAGTCCAGCGCGCCGCTGAACACGGCGGCGGCCTTGCCGCCGAAGCTGGGCCCGGCGATCAGGTCCGGTCGCAGGTCCATGGTCCGCTCCGCCCAGCGGGCCAGCGCCACGCAGTTGACCAGGAAGGCGACCTGGGCGTACTCGGAGTAGTCGCTGTCGCTGTCCCGGTACCGGGCGAACAGGTCGTAGTCCAGGGCGTCGCTGGCGGCGGCGAGCAGCTCGCGGGCGTCCCGGTCGACGAGCATGAACTTCGCGACGTCGGCGAAGTCGCACGGACCCATCCCGGGAAAGACGATGGCGCTGGTCATCTGGGGCGTCCTTGTCATCGGGGAAGCTTGGCGAGGGCCTGCTCGACGCGGGTCAGCGCGTCGGCGACGTGCGGCACGGCGAGCGGGTCGGCGGCGGTCTGGGTCTGCCGCTGCTGCTCCGGGGTGACGCCGTAGAGCATGCTGGTCGCGGCGCGGAAGCGCAGCGCCTCGGGCCGGTCGCCGAAGTGGTGGCCGGAGAGCACCGCGACGCCCAGCTCCTCCAGCAGGTAGCGCTGCAACGACGCGCCGTCGGTGACGCCCTGCTCGGCCAGCGGACCGCGCAGCGGGGCGAAGTCCGGGTAGACGTAGAACGCGCCGGTCGGCGGTCGGCAGGTCGCGCCCGCGTCCACCATGATCCGGTGCACCGCCCCGGCCACCGCGCCGTGCAGCGCGGCGTCCGCCGCCAGCCGCTCGCGGATCTCCGGCGGCTCGGCGAAGGCGTACCGGGCCACCGACTGCATCGGGCCGGCCAGGGTGGACCAGATCTCGCTGGCCACCGAGGCGACGTCGGCGCGGATCTGCTCGCCCCGGCCGCCGGCCGGGAACCGGGCCGCCCCGATCCGCCAGCCGCCGAGGGCCAGGTTCTTGCTCAACCCGGTGATCACCACGGTCCGTCGGGGCGCGATCTCGGCCGGGGAGAGCAGGTCCGCACCCGGTTCGTGCAGGATGTCCCGGTAGATCTCGTCCGAGACGATCAGCAGGTCCTCCTCCTCGGCGATCGCGCACAGCTCCCGGACCAGCTCGTCCGGGGCGTGCGTGCCGGTCGGGTTGTCCGGCGAGGTGAGCACCAGGATGCGTGGGTCCTGGCCGAGCACCCGGGCGGCCCGGATCGTCTCCCGCAGCGCCGCCGGGTCGGGCACCCCGCCGCAGGACTCCGGGATCGGCACCCCCAGCACGGTCTTGCCGGCCAGCCGGGCCTGCGGGGCGTAGGTGACCCAGCTGGGCAGGGCGACCAGGGTGTCCCCGCCGACGACCAGTTGCAGGGCCATCAGCAGCGGCTTGCTGCCCGGCGCGACGATCACCTGGTCCGCCTCGGTGGGCAGTCGGCGGCGGGAGAAGTAGCCGGCCACCGCGTCCCGGGTGGCCGGGTCGCCGACCACCGGCCCGTACGCGTTGCGCTCGGCGCCCTCGGTCAGCGCCCGCACCAGCGGTGGGAAGACCGGCAGGCGGGATTCGCCGAAACCCAGGTGCACGATGGACTCACCCGCGGCGATCCGCTGCGCGACCAGCTGGTCGAGCGCGAGGTTGGGCGAGATCTTCCGGCCGGCCATCGCCAGCTCCCTTCGGGGTCGGTTGGTGCTCAGGCGGTGACGGCCGCGCCGGGGCGGGCCGTGCTGGGGCTGACCGCGGCGAGGATGTCCGCCGGGGCGGCCGGGTCGAGTTCCAGGTCGCTCAGCCACGCCGCGTCCGCCGACCAGCGGGCCCGGAACGGTCGGCCGACCAGTCGTCGGTCGCGGGCCTGGATCAACCGGAGCTGGAAGAAGTCGCCGTCCGGGGTCCGTTCGACGCCGTCGACGAGGACCTTGCCGGGAGTCGCCGACATGACCGGCCCGCGCACCGTCCGGGCCAGGCCGGGCAGATCCTGGTACGCGGTGCGGAAGATGTCGGCCGCCCGGGTCAGCGGCACCTGGAAGTAGTCCCGGGGGCCGGTGTCCCGCTCGACGAACATGTAGTAGGGCACCGCGCCGACGGCCAGCTCGGCCCGCCACATCTCGCTCCAGGCGCGGGCGTCGTCGTTGACGTACCGGATCAGCGGGGCCTGGCAGTAGACCACCGCCCCGGTGGACCGGATCCGGGCGATGGCCCGGGTGGCGATCTCGGTGGCCAGCTCCCGGGGGTGGCTGAAGTGCGCCATCACCGCGACGCTGCGCCCGGAGGCGACCACCTGCTCGAACAGTCGCAGCAGGTCGTCGGCGTCGCTGTCGGAGACGAACCGGTACGGCCAGTAGGCGACCGCCTTGGTGCCGAACCGGATGGTGCGCACCGTGTCCACCCGCAGCAGCGGCTCCACGTGGCTGCGCAGCCGCTCCGTCGACATGATCATCGGGTCGCCGCCGGTGACCAGCACGTCGGTCACCGCCGGGTGCCGGTGCAGGTACCTCACCAGCTGCTCCGGGCCGGGCGCGGCGAAGCGCAGATCGGCGTCGCCGACGAACTGCGCCCAGCGGAAGCAGTAGGTGCAGTACGCGTGGCAGGTCTGCCCCTGTTGCGGGAAGTACAGCACCGTCTCCCGGTACTTGTGCTGCATCCCCGGCAGTTCCTGGCCGTCCAGGCTCGGCACGTTGTGCTGCTGCTGCCCGGACGGGTGCGGGTTGAGCCCGGCCCGGATCCGGGCCACCTCGGTGCGCAGCCCCTTGCGGTCACCGGCGCGCAGCAGGTCGCCCAGGAGCCGTTCGTCGGCGGCGGCGAGCATGCCGCGCTGGGGGAACACCAGCCGGAAGATCGGGTCGTCCGGGATGCGGTCCCAGTCGATCAGGTGCGACAGGACGTACTCGTTGACCCGGAACGGCAGCACCTGGGAAATGGTGCGGATCGCGTGCAGATTGTCGGCCGACAATCCGTACCGGGCACCGAGTTCATCGATGTGGTGCGGCCCGAAGGAGTGGAACCGCCCGGGATCGGCGGTCGTGGAAACGAGCAGGGACATCAACCATCCTCCATGGGGGGTTGCGCCCACCGACGTGGCGTGACTCAATCACCGGTGCGCGCCCGCGAGAATCGCTCGACGGTCAACAGCGCATTGCCTCGACCACACGCTAGTGGCGGCGCGTCCGACCGGACCCCTAGCGGCACCCCAGAGCCGCCCCTTAGCGGAGCCGGTAGGGGGCGGCTAGGGGCGTCGCGGGGGTGTAGGTGGATTTCCTTTCCTGATTACGTATCCCTCGCCTGGTCCGGCCGGCGCCCGGCGTGTCGCCCGGATACGCCGTACCGCACCGAGCGGCCGAAGAGACATCGACGCCAGCGCCGATCACGTGCGCCCGGTGCGAACCGAGGGAGTGCCCCGTGACGATCGATCAGGAGATCCGCAAGTATCCGTTCAGCGAGTCGCCCGGGATCGACATCGACCCGACGTACGGGCTGCTGCGCAGCACCGAGCCGCTGGCCCGGGTGCAACTGCCGTACGGCGAGGTGTGCTGGCTGGCCACCCGGTACGAGGACGTCAAGACCGTGCTCACCGACCCGCGCTTCAGCCGGGCCGCCGCGCAGGGCCAGGACCAGCCCCGGCTCCGCGAGGAGATGACCTACGAGGGCATCATCGGTCTCGACCCGCCGGACCACACCCGGCTGCGCAAGCTGGCCGGCAAGGCGCTGACCGCCCGCCGGGTCAACGAGATCCGCGAGGACGCCCAGCGGATCGCCAACGAGTACGTCGACGACATGATCGCCAAGGGTTCTCCGGGCGACCTGGTCGAGATGTTCGCGCTGCCCTTCCCGATCACGGTGATCTGCGAGCTGCTCGGCGTCCCGTTCGAGGACCGCGCCCAGTTCCGGATCTGGACCGAGGGGCTGACCAGCACCAGCGAGCAGCTCATGGTCTATGTCGAGCAGTTGTTCGGCTACATGGGCAACCTCGTCGCCCAGCGCCGTGAGCAGCCCACCGACGACCTGCTCGGCGCGCTGGTCAAGGCCCGCGACGAGGGCGACCGGCTGACCGAGCAGGAGCTGCTCTCCATCGCCGGGGTCGGGCTGCTGCTCACCGGCGTCGAGACGGTCTCCACGCACATCCCCAACTTCGTCTACGCGCTGCTGACCAAGCCGGAGCTGATGGCGCAGCTGCGCGCCGACCGGAGCCTCGTGCCGGCGGCCGTCGAGGAACTGCTGCGGATGATCCCGCTCAACCCGGCCGCCATGTTCCCCCGCTACGCGGTCGAGGACGTGGAGCTGAGCGGCGGCACCGTGCGGGCCGGTGAGCCGGTGCTGGTCTCGCTGCCCGGCGCGAACCGCGACCCGGAGATCTTCGAGAACCCGGAGAGCTTCGACTTCACCCGGGAGCAGAACCCGCACGTCGCGTTCGGCCACGGCCCGCACCACTGCCTCGGCGCGCAGCTGGCCCGGATGGAGCTCCAGGTGGCCCTGCACACCGTCCTGGACCGCTTCCCCGACCTGAGCCTGGCCGACGGGGACGAGGGCGTGTCGTGGAAGTCCGGCCTGCTGGTGCGGGGCCCGAACCGGCTGCTGGTGGCCTGGTGACCGCGGTCGACACCCGGTGGACGGTCACCGTCGACCGGGAGGCCTGCATCGGCACCGGGGTCTGCGCCGGCGCGGCGCCCCGGCAGATCGAGATCCGGGGCGGCAAGGCGTCCGCGTTGGCCCCGGAGACCACGCCCGACGAGGCGGTCATCGACGCCGCCGACATGTGCCCGATGTCCGCGATCACGGTTCGCGACGCCGCCTCCGGCGAGCTGCTCGCGCCCGAGGCGTGAACCACCGCCCCGACCGGTGAATCCCGCCGGTCGCCGCGAGGCCGCCGTGACCGGTCCCCCCTACCGGTCGCGGCGGCCTTGCCGTGATCGGGCGCCGAAAGCCGACACACCGAGCCGGGCGTCGAACCCGGAGACCTAGTGGAGCGTGCCATGAGCGAGTCCGTGAACCCCACCGGTGCCGAGCCCGACGCGCTGTCGGCACTGCGGCGGCGGCTGGAGGGCCGCACGGCCGACGAGCAGGACCGGGCGCTCACCGCCCTGGTCCGGGAGCAGGCCCGCGACGTGCTGCGGACCGTGCTGCCGGACGGTCCGGACGCCGTCGAGCCGGGCCGGCCCTTCCGCGACCTGGGCTTCGACTCGCTCGCCGCGGTCGAGTTGCACCGTCGGCTCACCGCCGCCACCGGCCTGGACCTGCCGGTCACCCTGGTCTTCGACCACCCGACGCCGCAGGCGGTGGGGCGGCTGCTGCGGACCCTGCTCGGCGGCGACGCCGCACCCGCCCCGGCCGCCGCGCCGCTGCGCCGGCCCGCCGACGACGACGAGCCGATCGCCGTGGTCGGCATCGGCTGCCGCTACCCCGGCCACAGCACCTCCGCCGACGACCTGTGGCGGTTGGTCTTCGAGGGGCGGCACGTGATCTCCGACTTCCCGACCGACCGGGGTTGGGACACCGAAGGGCTCTACGACCCCGACCCGGGCAAGCCGGGCAAGACCTACGTCCGTCACGGCGGCTTCCTGGAGGGCGCGGCCGAGTTCGACGCGGACTTCTTCGGCATCAGCCCCCGCGAGGCGATGACGATGGACCCGCAGCAGCGGTTGGTGCTGGAGACCGCCTGGGAGGCGTTGGAGGACGCCGGCATCGACACGGCGTCGCTGCGCGGCAGCCAGACCGGCGTCTTCATCGGCGCCGAGCCGCAGGAGTACGGCCCCCGCCTGCACGAGGCCCCGGAGGGTCTGGACGGCTACCTGCTCACCGGCAACGCGCCGAGCGTGGTGTCCGGCCGGCTCGCCTACACCTTCGGCTTCGAGGGCCCGACCCTGACCGTGGACACCGCCTGCTCGGGTTCGCTGGTCGCCCTGCACCTGGCCTGCCAGGCGGTGCAGCGCGGGGAGTGCAGCACGGCGCTGGCCGGTGGGGTCGCGGTGATGGTGCACCCGGGCGCGTTCACCGCGTTCAGCCGGCAGCGGGGCCTCGCCCCGGACGGGCTGTGCAAGCCGTTCGCGGCGGCGGCCGACGGCACCGGCTGGGCCGAGGGCGTCGGCATCCTGGTGTTGGAACGGCTCTCCGACGCCCGCCGCAACGGCCACCGCGTCCTCGGGGTGATCCGTGGCTCGGCGATCAACCAGGACGGCGCGTCCAACGGGCTGACCGCGCCCAACGGGCCGTCCCAGCAGCGGGTGATCCTGTCGGCGTTGGCGTCGGCCGGCCTGACCCCCACCGACGTCGACCTGGTCGAGGCGCACGGCACCGGCACCCGTCTCGGTGACCCGATCGAGGCGCAGGCGATCATCGCCACCTACGGCCGGGAACGCCCCGCCGACCGGCCGCTCTGGCTCGGCTCGCTGAAGTCCAACATCGGCCACTCGCAGGCCGCCGCCGGTGTCGCCGGGGTGATCAAGGTGCTGATGGCGATGAAGCACCGGGTGCTGCCGCGTACCCTGCACGTCGACGCGCCCACCCCCAACGTCGACTGGTCCGCCGGCACCGTCGCCCTGCTCACCGAGGCCCGCGAGTGGGACGACCCGGGCCGACCGCGCCGGGCCGGGGTCTCCTCGTTCGGGGTCAGCGGCACCAACGCCCACGTCATCGTCGAGGAGCCCCCGGCGGTGGACGTCGAGGCCGTCGCCGACGTGCCGCAGCTGCCCTGCGAGGTGCTGCCGGTGGTGCTCTCCGCCCGGGGCGACACGGCGCTGCGCGGTCAGGCCGCGGCGCTGCTCGCCGCCCTGGACACCGGCGAGGAAGCCCCGGAGCTGCTCGACGTCGCGTACTCGCTGGCCACCACCCGGACCGCGCTGGAGCACCGGGCGGTGCTGGTGGCCCGGGACCGGGCGACCACCGTGCGGGAGCTGGCCACCTTCGCCGACGGCGGCAGCGTGCCCGGCGTACACCTGGGGCAGGCCACCGGTGGCGGGCTCGGGTTCCTCTTCACCGGGCAGGGCAGCCAGCGCCTCGGCGCGGGCCGTGAGCTGTACCGCAGCTACCCGGTCTACGCCGCCGCGTTCGACGACGCCTGCGGTTGGCTGGACCTGCAACTGGACGTGCCGCTGGCCGACGTGGTCTTCGCCGCGCCCGGCACCGCCGAGGCGGCCCTGCTCGACCAGACCGCCTACACCCAGTGCGCGTTGTTCGCGGTGGAGGTCGCCCAGTTCCGGCTGCTGGAGTCCTGGGGGATCCGGCCCGACCTGCTCGCCGGGCACTCGATCGGCGAGCTGGCCGCGGCCCACGTCGCCGGGGTGCTCTCCCTGGAGGACGCGGCGATCCTGGTCGCCGCGCGCGGCCGGCTCATGCAGCAGCTCCCCGCCGAGGGCGCGATGATCTCGGTGCAGGCCACCGAGGAGCAGGTCCGTCCGCTGCTCGCCGGCCGGGAGACGCGGGTGGGCCTGGCGGCGGTGAACGGCCCGACCTCGGTGGTGGTCTCCGGTGACGAGGACGCCGTGCTGGAGGTCGTCGCCGCCGTCGCCGCCGCCGGGCACAAGACGAAGCGGCTGAAGGTCAGCCACGCCTTCCACTCGCCGCTGATGGAGCCGATGCTCGCCGAGTTCGGCCGGCTCGCCCACGTGCTCAGCTACCGGCCGCCGACCATCCCGATCGTGTCCACGGTGACCGGCCAGCCGGTGCTCTCCGGTGAGCTGTGCGACCCCGACTACTGGGTGCGGCACGTCCGGGACAGCGTCCGGTTCGCCGACGCGGTCCGGTCGATGGCCGACGAGGGGGTCACCACCTTCCTCGAACTCGGGCCGGCCGGGGTGCTCTCCGCGATGGGGCCGGCCTGCCTCGGCGAGGACGCCGACGCGGTCTTCGCCCCGCTGCTGCGCGCCGACCAGGATGAGGAGACCGAGGTGGTCTCCGCCGTCGCCCGCGCCCACGTGCGGGGGGTGCCGGTGGACTGGGCGGCGTTCTTCGCCGCGCGGGGGGCCCGGCGGGTGGCCCTGCCCACGTACCGGTTCCAGCGTCGCCGGTTCTGGATGGAATCCGGCGGCGGCAGCGCCGACGCGACCGGCTTCGGTCAGCTCGCCGCCGGTCACCCGCTGGTCGGCGCGGTCGTCGGCCTGGCCGGCGGCGACGGGGTGGTGCTCACCGGCCGGGTGTCGCTGCGCAGCCACCCGTGGCTGGCCGACCACACCATCTCCGGGGTGGCGCTGCTGCCCGGCACCGCCTTCGTCGAGTTGGCGGTCCGCGCCGGTGACCAGGTCGGCTGCGCCACGGTGGAGGAGTTGACCCTGGAGGCCCCGCTGGCGCTCGACGAGCGCGGCGTCGCCCTCCAGGTGGTCGTCGGCGCCGCCGACCCGGCCGGACGCTGCCCGGTGGCCGTCTACTCCCGCCCCGACGAGCCGGACGGCCAGCTCTGGACCCGGCACGTCAGCGGTCTCCTCGCCCCGGAGGCCGCCGACGCCGGGCAGCCGCTCACCCAGTGGCCACCCCGCGACGCCCAGCCTGTCGACCTGACCGACATCTACCCCGAGCTGGCCGGCCAGGGCTACGGCTACGGCCCGGTCTTCCAGGGCCTCAAGGCCGTCTGGCGGCGGGGCTCCGAGGTGTACGCCGAGGTCGCGCTCCCCGCCGACAGCCGCGCCGACGCGGCCCGCTTCGGCCTGCACCCGGCGGTGCTGGACGCCGCCCTGCACGCCATCGACGCGGCCCGCCGGGGCGAGCCCGCCGACGACGAGGTGCGCATCCCGTTCGCCTGGAACGACGTCACCCTGCACGCGGCCGGCGCGGCCGAGGTGCGGGTACGGATCGCCCCCGCCGCCGGGGACAGCGTGTCGGTGACCCTCGCCGACGCCACCGGCGCACCGGTCGCCTCGGTGCGCTCGTTCGTCTCCCGGCCGGTCTCCACCGCCCAGCTCACCGCCGCCCGGGGCGGCTACCACGAGCGGCTGTTCCGGCTGGAGTGGACGACGCCGGGCCAGCGGCCCGCACCGTCGGGCACCCCGCGCTGGGCGGTGCTCGGCGACGAGCGGATCGGCGCGGCCACCCGGCACGTCGACCCGGCCGCCCTCGGCGCGGCGATCGACGCCGGTGCCACCGCCCCCGAGTGGGCTTTCGTCGGGGTCGCGGCCGGCGACGTGCGGGCCGCCACCGCCGACGCGCTGGACACCCTCCAGACGTGGCTGACCGACGCCCGGCTGGCCAACACCCGGCTGGTCTTCGTCAGCCGGGTCGACGACCTCGCCACCGAGGCGGTCTGGGGCCTGGTCCGGGCCGCGCAGACGGAGAACCCGGACCGGTTCGTCACCGTCCGGCTCGACGACGCCCCGACCCCGCTGCTGGCCGCCGCCCTGGCCACCGGCGAGCCGGAGCTACGGCTGCGCGACGGGGTGCTCAGCGTCCCCCGACTGGCCCGGGTCGCCACCAGCGCCGTCAACGGGGCCGAGGCCGGGGCGGGCCGCACCGGCACCGGCTGGCCGACCGACGGCACGGTGCTGGTCACCGGCGGCACCGGTGGGCTCGGCGCGCACGTGGCCCGGCACCTGGCCGGCAACCACGGCGTACGCCACCTGCTGTTGACCAGTCGCAGCGGCCCGGCGGCGGCCGGCGTGGCGGAGCTGCGCGCGGAGCTGGCAGCGGCCGGGGCCACCGTCGAGGTGGCCGCCTGCGACGCCGCCGACGCCGACGCGCTGGCCGCGCTGCTCGCCGCCGTTCCGGCCGACCGGCCGCTGCGGGCGGTGGTGCACGCCGCCGGCATCGTCGACGACGGGGTGATCGGCTCGCTCACCCCGGACCGGCTCGACGCCGTGCTCAAGGCCAAGCTGGACGGCGCGGTCAACCTCGACGCGCTGACCCGCGACGCCGACCTGACCGCGTTCGTGCTCTTCTCGTCGCTGGCCAGCCTGCTCGACTGCGCCGGCCAGGGCAACTACGCCGCCGCGAACGCCACCCTGAACGCGCTCGCCACCGCCCGCCGGGCCGCCGGCCTACCCGCCGTCGCGTTGACCTGGGGGCTGTGGACCGGCGACAGCGGTATGGGCGGCAAGCTGGACGCCGCCGCGCTCCAGCGCATCGACCGCTCCGGCATGCCCGGCCTCACCCCGGCGGAGAACCTGGCCCTGCTCGACGCGGCGCTCGGCGTCGACGAGCCGGTGCTCGCCCCGATCCGGGTCGACCTGGCCGCCCTGCGCGCCCGGCCGGACGGCGTGCCGGCGCTGCTGCGCGGCCTGGTGCCGCTGCCGGCGCGGCGCAGCGCCCAGGCGGCCGGCCCGGCGGACGCCACGCAGGGGCTGGCCCGGCAGTTCGCCGCGCTCAGCCCGGCCGAGCGGGACCGGTTCACCCTCGACCTGGTCCGCGAGCACGTCGCCGCCGTGCTCGGGCACGACAGCGCGGACGCGATCGAGCCGCGCCGGGCCTTCAACGAGCTGGGCTTCGACTCGCTGGCCGCGGTCGAGCTGCGCAACCGGCTCAAGGCGGCCACCGGGCTGCGGCTGCCGGCGACCCTGGCGTTCGACTACCCGACCCCGGCGGCGCTTGCCGAGTTCGTGGTCGCCACCGTGCTGGGCACCGGCGCGGACGCGGCGGTGCCGGAGCTCACGTCGGCCTCGTTCACCCAGGAACCGATCGCGATCGTCTCGATGAGCTGCCGCTTCCCCGGCGGGGTGGCCACCCCGGAGCAGCTCTGGGAGCTGCTCGAGAGCGGGACCGACGCGGTCTCCCCGTTCCCTGCGGACCGGGGCTGGGACCTGGTCGGCATGTACGACCCGGAGCCCGGCAAGCCCGGCCGGACGTACTCGATGGAGGGCGGCTTCCTCTACGACGCGGCCGACTTCGACGCGGACTTCTTCGGGATCAGCCCCCGCGAGGCGGTCGCGATGGACCCGCAGCAGCGGCTGATGCTGGAAACCTCGTGGGAGGTGCTGGAGCGGGCCGGGATCGACCCGACCTCGCTCAAGGGCAGCCCGACCGGCGTCTTCGCCGGCGTCATGTACCACGACTACGCGCTGCGGCTGCACCAGGTGCCCGACGATCTGGCCGGCTACCTGGGCAACGGCAGCCTCGCCAGCATCGTCTCCGGCCGGGTGGCATACACCCTGGGGTTGGAGGGGCCGGCGGTGTCGATCGACACGGCGTGCTCGTCGTCGTTGGTGGCGATCCACCTGGCGGTGCAGGCCCTGCGGGCGGGGGAGTGCTCCCTGGCGCTGGCCGGCGGCGTCACCGTGATGTCCACCCCGGACACCTTCCTCGACTTCAGCCTTCAGCGCGGCCTGGCCAAGGACGGCCGGTCGAAATCCTTCGCCGCCGGAGCCGACGGCACCGGCTGGGGCGAGGGCGCGGGCATGCTGCTGCTGGAGCGGCTCTCCGACGCCCGTGCCAACGGCCACCAGGTGCTGGCGGTGATCCGGGGTTCGGCGACGAACCAGGACGGCGCGTCGAACGGGTTGACCGCGCCGAACGGTCCGTCCCAGCAGCGGGTGATCCGGCAGGCCCTCGCCTCCGCCGGTGGCATCCCGGCCACCGAGGTGGACGCGGTCGAGGCGCACGGCACCGGCACGGCGCTCGGTGACCCGATCGAGGCCCAGGCGCTGCTGGCCACCTACGGGCAGGGCCGGCCGGGCGAGCGTCCGCTCTGGCTCGGGTCGATCAAGTCCAACATCGGGCACACCCAGGGTGCGGCGGGTGTGGCCGGTGTGATCAAGATGGTGCTGGCGATGCGCAACGACCTGTTGCCGCGCACCCTGCACGCCGACGAGCCGTCGCCGCAGATCGACTGGTCGGCCGGGGAGGTACGGCTGCTCAACGAGCCGCAGCGGTGGCCGGCGCTGGACCGGCCGCGCCGGGCCGGGGTGTCGTCGTTCGGCATCAGCGGCACCAACGCCCACGTGATCCTCGAGCAGGCGCCCCCGGTGGAGGAACCCCCGCCGGCCGAGGTCCCCGCGGCCGTCGCCCCGACGGTGCTGCCGTGGTTGCTGTCCGCGCGGTCGGTGGAGGCGCTGCGGGCGCAGGCCGACCAGGTCGCCGGTACGGGTGCGGGCCTGGACGTGGCCTACTCGTTGGCCGCGACGCGGGCGGCGTTGGAGCGTCGGGCGGTGGTGGTGGCCGCGGCCGGCGAGGACGCGATCCGTGCCCTGCGATCCGTGGCGCAGGGGGCCGACTCGGCCGACGTGGTCTACGGTTCGCCGTCGCCCGGGAAGCTGGCGGTGCTGTTCACCGGCCAGGGCGCGCAGCGGGTGGGCATGGGTCGTGAGCTGGCGGCGGCCTATCCGGTGTTCGCGGAGGCGTTCGCGCAGGTGTGCGCGGAGCTGGACGCGAAGCTCGACCGACCGCTGCGGGAGGTGGTGTACGCGGAGCCGGACGCGGCTGACGCGGCGCTGTTGGACCAGACGGTCTACAGCCAGGCGGCGTTGTTCGCCATCGAGGTGGCGTTGTTCCGGTTGCTGGAGTCGTGGGGGGTCCGGCCCGACATGGTGGCCGGGCACTCGATCGGTGAGGTGACGGCGGCCCACGTGGCCGGGGTGTTGTCGTTGGCCGATGCGGCGACCCTGGTGACGGCGCGCGGCCGGTTGATGCAGTCGATGCGTGCGGACGGCGCGATGGTCGCCGTCGAGGCGTCCGAGGCGGAGGTGCGTGCGGCGCTGACCGGTCTCGAGGCCCAGGTGGGCATCGCGGCGGTGAACGGTCCCCGTGCGGTGGTCGTCTCCGGTGACGCGGAGGTGGTGGAGTCGGTCGCGGCGGGCCTGCGGGGCCGGGGACGGCGGACGAAGCGGCTGCGGGTGAGTCACGCGTTCCACTCGCCGCACATGGAGCCGATGCTGGCGCAGTTCCACGAGATCCTCGCCGGTCTGGTGTTCGCACGGCCGCAGCTGCCCGTGGTGTCCAACGTGACCGGTGCGGTGGCGGATCCGGAGGAGCTGCGCGATCCGGGCTACTGGGTGCGGCACGTCCGGGAGGCGGTGCGGTTCGGTGACGGCGTGGCCGCCCTGCAGGCGGCGGGCGTCACCACGTTCCTGGAGGTCGGCCCGGACGCGGTGCTGACGGCGATGGGCCGGGACTGCGTGACCGACGAGGACGCGGTGGCGCTGGTCGCGGTGCTGCGTGCCGGCCGGGACGAGCCGACGACCCTGCTGACCGCCCTGGCGACCCTGCACGCCCGGGGTGTCGCGGTGGACTGGCGGGCCTGGTTCGCGCCCACCGGTGCCCGCACCACCGCACTGCCGACCTACCCCTTCCAGCGTCGCCGCTACTGGATCAACGCCACCAACGCGGCGACCGACGTGGCGTCGGTGGGCCTCGGCGCGGCGGGTCACCCGCTGTGGGGCGCGTCGGTGTCGATGGCCGAGTCCGGTGAGGTGCTGTTCACCGGCCGGTTCTCCGTGGACAGCCACCCGTGGCTGGCCGACCACGCGGTCTCCGGCACCGTGCTGCTGCCCGGCACCGGCTTCGTGGAACTCGTGCTGCACGCCGGTCACCACGTCGGTCTGGGTCACCTCGAAGAGCTGACCCTGCACGCCCCGCTGCTGCTGCCCGACGGCGGCGCGATGCAGGTCCAACTGCTGATGACGGCCGCCGACGAGGCGAACCGCCGTACCGTCAGCGTGCACTCCCGTCCCGAGCACGCCGACCCGGACCTGCCGTGGACCCGGCACGCCACCGCCGTGCTCACCGACACGCCGGCCGATCCCACGTTCGACCTGACCGCCTGGCCGCCGCCGGGTGCGGTGCCCGTGCCGGTGGCCGGGCTCTACGACGACCTGGTGGCGCAGGGGTACGAGTACGGTCCGGTGTTCCAGGGTGTGCAGGCCGCGTGGCGGGTCGGCGAGGTGGCGTACGCGGAGGTGTCGTTGCCGTCGGAGGCGCACGCCGACGCGGCACGGTTCGGCCTGCACCCGGCGCTGCTCGATGCGGCGCTGCACGCGGTGGGAATCGGCGAGGAGGTGCCGGCGGACCAACCGCCGTCGGTGCCGTTCGCGTGGACGGACGTGACGTTGCACGCCGCCGGTGCGACCGCCCTGCGGGTGCGGGTCACTCCGGCGGGTGCGGAGGCGGTGGCCCTGCACCTGGCCGATCCGACGGGTGCGCCGGTGGCCGAGGTCGGTGCGTTGGTGTCCCGGCCGGTGCAGCTCGCCGCCGTGACCGCCACCGACGGCAACCTCTACCGCGTCGACTGGACCCCCGTGCCGGTGGCCGCCGCCCCGGCCACCTCCTGGGCGTACCTGGAGGACCTCGCCGACGACCTGCCGGAGCTGGTCCTCACCCGCCTGGTCACCCCGGACGCCGACGACCCGTCGGCCACCCCGGACGGGGCTGTCGCCGACGGCTCGGCCGTCGGCGTCGAGTCGGCGTCGAGGGCCGTCGCCGCAGCCGCGCTCGGGCTGCTCCAGCGCTGGCTGGCCGACCCCCGGTCGGCGGAGTCCCGGTTGGTGGTGCTGACCAGTGGTGCGGCCGATCGGGTCACCGACCTGGTCCAGGCCCCGGTCTGGGGTCTGGTCCGGGCCGCGCAGGCGGAGAACCCCGGCCAGTTCGTGCTGGTCGACGCCGACCCGCAGACTCCGGTCGAGGAGATCATCGCGGCGGTCGGCACCGGTGAGCCGGAGCTGTCGTTGCGCGACGGGCAGGTACGGGTGCCCCGGCTGGCCCGCGCCGCCACCGGCGACACCGGGTGGCGGGCGGAGGGCACGGTCCTGGTGACCGGCGGCACCGGCGTGTTGGGCGCGCTGGTCGCCCGGCACCTGGTCGCCACGCACGGGGTCCGGGATCTGGTGCTGGCCTCCCGGCGTGGGCCGGCGGCGCCGGGCGCGGTGGAGCTGCGCGAGGAACTGGCCGGTCTCGGCGCCACCGTCGAGGTGGTCGCGGCCGACCTGGCCGATCGGGAGGCCGTCGCCGCACTGGTGGACGGGATCCCCGGGTTGGCGGCGGTGGTGCACACCACGGGTGTCCTCGACGACGGGTTGGTGACCTCGCTGACCGCGGCGCAGCTCGACGGCGTGTGGCGGGCGAAGGCCACTCCCGCCTGGCACCTGCACGAGGTGACCCGGGACCGGGACCTGTCGGCGTTCGTGCTCTTCTCCTCGGCCGCCGGGGTGGTGGACGGCTCCGGGCAGGGCAACTACGCCGCCGCCAACGTCTTCCTCGACGCCCTGGCCGAACATCGGCGTGCGCTCGGCCTCGCGGCGACCTCGCTGGCGTGGGGGCTGTGGGAGGAACGCAGCGGGATGACCGCGCACCTCGGCGAGGCCGACCTGGCGCGGATGGCCCGCTCCGGCATCCTGTCCATCAGCTCCGAGCAGGGCCTGGCGCTGCTGGACGCGACGGTCGCCACCGGCGAGCCGACGTTCGTGCCGATCCGGTTGGACACCGCCGCGCTGCGCGCTCAGGGCCAGTCGATGCCGGCCCTGTTCCGGGGTCTGGTCCGGCTCCCGGCCCGCCGGGCCGCCGAGGCGGGCCGGACGCCGGTCGGCGGGTCGGCGCTGCAACGGCGACTGACCGGGCTGACCGAGGTCGAGCAGCGACGCCTGCTGCTCGACCTGGTCCGGGTCGACGTGGCCGCGGTCCTCGGCCACGACAGCCCCGCCACCGTGGAACCCACCCGGGCGTTCCGGGAACTCGGCTTCGACTCGCTGGCCGCCGTGGAGCTGCGCAACCGGCTCAACACCGCCACCGGGCTGCGGCTGCCGGCGAGCCTGATCTTCGACTACCCGAACCCCAGCGCGCTCACCGACTACCTGTACACCCGGCTCCTCGGCGCGGACACCCCGGCCGCTCCCACCGTCACCACCGCGGTCGCCGACGACGAGCCCGTCGCCATCGTCGCGATGAGCTGCCGCTACCCCGGCGGCGTACGCAGCCCCGAGGAACTGTGGCAGCTCCTCGTCGAGGGCGTCGACGCCATCACCCCGTTCCCCACCGACCGGGGTTGGGACCTCGACAACCTCTACGACCCGGAGCCCGGCAAGCCCGGCAAGACGTACTCGATGGAGGCCGGGTTCCTCTACGACGCGGCCGACTTCGACCCGGACTTCTTCGGCATCAGCCCCCGCGAGGCGGTCGCGATGGACCCGCAGCAGCGGCTGCTGCTGGAGACCTCGTGGGAGGCGCTGGAGCGGGCCGGCATCGACCCCACCTCGCTGCGCGGCAGCCTCACCGGCGTCTTCGCCGGCGTGATGTACCACGACTACGCCAGCCGGTTGCCGGAGGTCCCCGAGGATCTGGTGGGTTACCTGGGCAACGGCAGCATGGCCAGCGTGGCCTCGGGCCGTATCTCGTACACCCTGGGGTTGGAGGGGCCGGCGGTCAGCGTCGACACGGCGTGCTCGTCGTCGTTGGTGGCGATCCACCTGGCGGTGCAGGCCCTGCGGGCCGGGGAGTGCTCCCTCGCCCTGGCCGGCGGCGTCACCGTGATGTCCGCCCCGGACACCTTCGTCGAGTTCAGCCTCCAGCGCGGCCTCGCCGCCGACAGCCGGGTCAAGTCCTTCGCGGCCGGCGCCGACGGCACCGTGATGTCCGAGGGCGTCGGCATGCTGCTGCTGGAACGCCTCTCCGACGCCGAACGCAACGGCCACCACGTGCTCGCCGTGGTGCGCGGTTCGGCGATCAACCAGGACGGCGCGTCGAACGGGTTGACCGCGCCGAACGGCCCGTCGCAGCAGCGGGTGATCCGGCAGGCCCTCGCGGCGGCCGGTGGCATCCCCACGACCGAGGTGGACGTGGTCGAGGCGCACGGCACCGGCACCTCCCTCGGTGACCCGATCGAGGCCCAGGCGCTGCTGGCCACCTACGGGCAGGACCGTCCCGGGGACCGGCCGCTCTGGCTCGGGTCGATCAAGTCGAACATCGGGCACACCCAGGGCGCGGCGGGTGTGGCCGGGGTGATCAAGATGGTGCTGGCGATGCGCAACGGACTGTTGCCGCGGACCCTGCACGTGACCGAGCCGTCGCCGCAGATCGACTGGTCGGCCGGCGACGTGCAGCTGCTCACCGAGCCGCAGCAGTGGCCGGCGCTGGACCGGCCCCGTCGGGCGGGTGTGTCGTCGTTCGGCATCAGCGGCACCAACGCCCACGTCATCATCGAACAGGCGCCCCCGGCCGAGGATCCGCCGGCCGACGCCCCCGAGCCGGAGATCCTGCCCTGGGTGCTGTCGGCCCGTACCGACCAGGCGCTGCGGGAGCAGGCCGAGCGGGTGGCCGCCGTCGCCGAGGACGACGCCGCCCGCGCGGGTGACCTCGCGTACACGCTGGCGACCGGGCGGGCGCTGCTGGACCGGCGGACGGTGGTGGTCGGCTCCCGGGCCGACTTCGTCGCCGAAGCGCGGGCGTTCGCCGAGAACGGGACCGCCCCCGGCGTGCTCCAGGGCGGCACCGTCTTCGTCTTCCCCGGGCAGGGTTCGCAGTGGCTGGGCATGGCGGTGGAGTTGCTGGACTCGTCGCCGGTGTTCGCCGAGCGGATCAACGAGTGCGGTACGGCGCTGTCGGAGTTCGTGGACTGGCGGCTGACCGACGTGTTGCGGGGGGTGCAGGGCGCTCCCCCGGTGGACCGGGTGGACGTGGTGCAGCCGGTGCTGTGGGCGGTGATGGTGTCGCTGGCCGGGTTGTGGCGCTCGTTCGGGGTCGAGCCGGATGCGGTGATCGGTCACTCGCAGGGTGAGATCGCCGCTGCCGTGGTGGCGGGTGGTCTGTCGTTGCGGGACGGTGCCGCGGTGGTGGCGTTGCGGAGCGTGGCGATCGCGGAGGACCTGGCGGGTCGGGGCGCGATGGCCTCCGTCGGGCTGCCCGAGCGGGAGGCGGCCGAGCGGCTGACCGGCTACGCCGGGCGGATCTCCGTCGCCACCGTCAACGGCACCTCCTCGGTCGTCGTCTCCGGTGACCCCGATGCGGTCGACGACCTGGTCGCCACCCTCACCGACGAGGGTCTCCGGGCCAAGCGGGTCAACGTGGACTACGCCTCGCACTCCGCCCAGGTCGAGCGGATCGAGAAGCGCCTCCTCGACGTCCTCGCCGGGATCACCCCCCGCGCCTCCCGGGTGCCGTTCTACTCGACGGTCACCGCGGGTGTGCTCGACACCGCCGGGTTGGACGCGCGGTACTGGTACACGAACCTGCGGCAGACGGTCCGCTTCGAGGAGACCACGCGCGTCCTGCTCGCCGCCGGAATGCGGGTGTTCCTGGAGTGCAGCGCCCACCCGGTGCTGACCATGGGCGTCGAGGAGACCGCCGCCGACGCGGGCGTCGAGGTCGCCGCCGTCGGTTCACTGCGTCGGGACGAGGGTGGTCTACGACGGTGGCTGACCTCGCTGGGTGAGGCGTTCACCCGGGGTGTCGCGGTGGACTGGTCGCCGGTGCTGCCGGCGCGGCCACGCGGCGAGGTGCCGCTGCCCACCTACCCGTTCCAGCGCCGTCGGTACTGGATCAACGCCACCGGCAGCACCGCCGACCTCGCCTCCGCCGGGCTCGGTTCCGCCGGCCACCCGCTGTGGGGCGCCGCGGTCGGCATGGCCGAGTCGGGTGAGGTGCTCTTCACCGGCCGGATCTCCCTGGACACCCATCCGTGGCTGGCCGACCACGCCGTCAACGGCACGGTGCTGCTGCCCGGCACGGGCTTCGTCGAGCTGGTGCTGCACGCCGGTGACCACGCCGGCGTCGGTCACCTCGACGAGCTGACCCTGCACGCCCCGCTGGTCCTGCCCGAGCAGGGCGCCGTCCAGGTGCAGCTCCTGCTGGGCGCGCCCGACGACGCCGGCCGACGCGCGGTCACGGTGCACTCCCGGCCGGAGCACACCGAGAGCTGGGTCCGGCACGCCACCGGCATCCTCTCCGCCGACCTCACCGACCCCGCGTTCGACCTGGCCGCCTGGCCGCCGCCGGGCGCGGTGCCGGTGCCGACGGCCGGTCTGTACGACGACCTGGTGGCCCAGGGCTACGAGTACGGCCCGGTGTTCCAGGGTGTGCAGGCGGCGTGGCGGGTCGGTGACGTGGTGTACGCCGAGGTGGCGCTGCCGGAGGAGGCGCACCCGGAGGCGGCCCGGTTCGGGCTGCATCCGGCGCTGTTGGATGCCGCTCTTCAGGCGGTGGGCATCGGTGAGCCGGTGCCTGCCGGTCGGCCACCGTATCTGCCGTTCGCGTGGACCGACGTCACCCTGCACGCCACCGGCGCGACCGCCCTGCGGGTCCGGATCACCGCCGCCGGACCGGAGGCCGCCACCCTGCACCTCGCCGACCCCGACGGTGCCCCGGTGGCCGTCGTCGGTGCCCTGCTCTCCCGGCCGGTCCAGCTCACCGCCGCCGCCCCGACCGACGGCGACCTCTACCGTGTGGACTGGACGACCGTCCCCACCGGCACCGCCACCGAGTCGTGGGGCTACCTCGAAGGGATCGGCCTCGGCGTCCCCGACGTCGTGCTCGCCCCGCTCTCCCCGGCCGGCGACGACACCGACCCGGCCACCGCCGGCCGGACGGCGGCGGGGCAGACCCTTGCCCTGCTCCAGTCCTGGCTGGCCGACCCGGCGCAGGCCGCCGCCCAGTTGGTGGTGGTCACCCATGGCGCCGTCGACGGTGGCACCGACCTCGCCCAGGCCCCGGTCTGGGGTCTGGTGCGGGCCGCGCAGGCGGAGAACCCGGGTCAGTTCGTGCTGGTGGATGCCGATCCGGAGACCCCGGTGGAGGAGATCCTGGCGGCGGTGGGTACCGGCGAGCCGGAGCTGTCGTTGCGCGACGGGCAGGTGCGGGTGCCGAGGCTGGCCCGGTTCGCCGGCTCCGGTGAGGTGTGGCGGGCCGAGGGCACCGTGCTGGTGACCGGAGGCACCGGTGTGCTCGGTGCGCTGGTGGCCCGACACCTGGTCGTCGGGCACGGCGTCCGCGACCTGGTGCTCACCTCGCGGCGCGGGCTCACCGCCCCCGGCGCGGCGGAGCTGATCGACGAGCTGACCGCCCTGGGGGCGACCGTCGAGATCGTCGCCTGTGACATGGCCGACCGGGATGCCGTCGCCGCCCTGCTCGACGGCATTCCCACGCTGACCGCGATCGTGCACACCACCGGTGTCCTCGACGACGGGATGCTGGCCACCCTGACCCCGGCGCAGCTCGACTCGGTCTGGCGGGCCAAGGCCGATCCGGCCTGGCACCTGCACGACCTCACCCTCAAACGGGACCTCACCGCGTTCGTGCTGTTCTCCTCCGCCGCCGGCGTCATCGACGGGGCCGGGCAGGGCAACTACGCCGCCGCGAACGTCTTCCTGGACGCCCTGGCCGCGCACCGGCGTGCGCTCGGTCTGCCCGCCACCTCGTTGGCCTGGGGCTTCTGGGAGCAGCGCAGCGGGATGACCGCGCACCTCGGCGACGCCGACGTGGCCCGGATGGCCCGCTCCGGTGTCCTGCCGATCAGCTCCGACCAGGGCCTGGCCCTGCTCGACGCGGCGGTGGCCGCGGCCGAGCCGGTGCTGGTGCCGATCCGGTTGGACACCGCCGCGCTGCGTGCCCAGGGCCAGCAGCTGGCGGCGCTGTTCCGGGGCCTGGTCCGGCTGCCCGCCCGACGGGCGGCCGGCGTCGGGGCCGCCGCCCCGGTCACCGGCTCCGGACTCCAGCGGCAGCTCGCCACCCTCGACGCGGACGACCAGCACCGGTTGCTGCTCGACCTGGTCCGGGCCAACGTCGCGGCGGTCCTCGGCCACGACAGCGGCACCGCCGTCGAACCGACCCGGGCGTTCAAGGAACTCGGCTTCGACTCGCTCGCCGCCGTGGAGCTGCGCAACAAGCTGAACACCGCCACCGGGCTGCGGCTGCCCGCCACCCTGGTCTTCGACTACCCGAACCCCACCGCGCTCGCCGACTACCTGCACCACACCATCGTCGGCAGCCCGGTCGACGTCCGGCCGGCCGACGCAGCCCGCCCGGTGGCCGACGAACCCATCGCGATCGTCGCGATGAGCTGCCGCTTCCCCGGCGGCGTCCGTAGCCCCGAGGACCTGTGGCAGCTCCTGCTCGACGGGGCGGACGCCATCTCGCCGTTCCCCACCGACCGGGGCTGGGACCTCGAGCAGCTCTACGACCCGGAGCCCGGCAAGCCCGGCCGGACGTACTCGATGGAGGGTGGCTTCCTCTACGACGCGGCCGACTTCGACCCGGACTTCTTCGGGATCAGCCCGCGTGAGGCGGTCGCGATGGACCCGCAGCAGCGGCTGCTGCTGGAGAGTTCGTGGGAGGCGCTGGAGCGGGCGGGCATCGACCCGACCTCGCTCAAGGGCAGCCCGACCGGCGTCTTCACCGGCGTGATGTACCACGACTACGGCAGCCGGCTGCCATCCGTACCGGACGAGGTGGCCGGCTACCTGAGCAACGGCAGCATGTCCAGCGTCGCGTCCGGCCGGATCTCGTACACCCTGGGTCTGGAGGGGCCCGCGGTCAGCGTGGACACCGCCTGCTCGTCGTCGCTGGTCGCGATCCACCTGGCGGTGCAGGCGCTGCGGTCGGGCGAGTGCTCGCTGGCGCTGGCCGGTGGGGTGACGGTGATGTCCACCCCGGCCACCTTCATCGAGTTCAGCCTCCAGCGTGGGCTGTCCGCCGGCGGCCGGTGCAGGTCCTTCGCGGCCGGCGCGGACGGCACGACGATGTCCGAGGGCGTCGGCATGCTGCTGCTGGAGCGGCTCTCCGACGCCGAGCGGCACGGCCACCACGTGCTCGCGGTGGTCCGGGGTTCGGCGATCAACCAGGACGGCGCGTCCAACGGGTTGACCGCGCCGAACGGCCCCTCGCAGCAGCGGGTGATCCGGCAGGCGCTGGCCGTCGCGAACGTCACCCCCGACCAGGTGGACCTGGTCGAGGCGCACGGCACCGGCACCACCCTGGGTGACCCGATCGAGGCGCAGGCGCTGCTCGCCACGTACGGGCAGGGCCGGCCGGAGGACCGGCCGCTGTGGCTCGGTTCGGTCAAGTCGAACATCGGGCACACCCAGGGCGCGGCGGGTGTGGCCGGGGTGATCAAGATGGTGCTGGCGATGCGCAACGGGGTGCTGCCCCGGACGTTGCACGTGGACGAGCCGTCCCCGCAGGTCGACTGGTCGGCCGGTGCGGTGCGGCTGCTCACCGAGGCGCAGCGGTGGCCGGCGCTGGACCGGCCCCGTCGGGCCGGGGTGTCGTCGTTCGGCATCAGCGGCACCAACGCCCACGTCATCATCGAACAGGCGCCTCCAGGAGAGGACGCACCTGTCGAGGTCGACGCGACGGTCACCCCGCCCGTCCTGCCGTGGCTGCTCGCCGCCCGTTCGGAGGAGGCGCTGCGCGCCCAGGCCGACCTGGTCGCCGGCACCGGCGCGAACCTCGACGTGGCGTACTCGCTGGCCACCACCCGGGCGGCGCTGGAACGCCGGGCCGTCGTGGTCGCCGCCGCCGGGGACGACGCGGTCCGGGCCCTGCGGGAGGTGGCCCGGGGGAGCGACCCCACCGAGGTGGTCCGGGGTACGCCGTCCGCCGGCAAGCTGGCCATGCTCTTCACCGGTCAGGGTGCCCAGCGCCTGGGCATGGGCCGCGAGCTGGCCGCCGTGTACCCGGCCTTCGCCGAGGCGTTCGCGGAGGTCAGCGCGCACCTGGACGCGAAGCTCGACCGGCCGCTGCGTGAGGTGCTCTACACCGAGCCGGACGTGGCCGACGCGGCCCTGCTCGACCAGACCGTCTACAGCCAGAGCGCGCTGTTCGCCATCGAGGTGGCGTTGTTCCGCCTGCTCGACTCGTGGGGGATCCGGCCCGATCTGGTCGCCGGGCACTCCATCGGCGAGGTCGCCGCGGCCCACGTCGCCGGGGTGCTGTCGCTGTCCGACGCGGCCACCCTGGTCACCGCGCGGGGCCGGCTGATGCAGAGCATGCGCGAGGACGGCGCGATGGTGGCCGTCGAGGCGTCCGAGGCGGAGGTACGCCAGGATCTGGCCGGCCGCGAGGCCGAGCTGGGTATCGCCGCGGTCAACGGGCCGCAGGCGGTGGTGATCTCCGGTGACCACGACGCCGTGGGTGCGATCGCCGACGGCTGGCGGGCCCGGGGACGCCGGACCAAGCAGCTCCGGGTCAGCCACGCGTTCCACTCGCCGCACATGGAGCCGATGCTGGCCGAGTTCCACCGGATTCTCGCCGGCCTGACCTTCGCCCCGCCGAGGGTGCCGGTGGTGTCCAACCTGACCGGGCGGCTCGCCGACCCCGACGAGATCCGCGATCCCGGTTACTGGGTGCGGCACGTCCGGGAGGCGGTCCGGTTCGGCGACGGCATCACCACCCTGGAGGCTGCCGGCGTCACCACGTACCTGGAGGTCGGTCCGGACGCGGTGCTCACCGCGCTGGGCCGGGACTGCCTCGCCAGCACCGACGGCGTCGCCCTGGTGCCGGTGCTGCGCGGCGGCCGGGACGAGGCGACGACCCTGCTCACCGCCGTGGCCACCCTGCACACCCGAGGGGTGCCGGTGGACTGGCGGGCCTGGTTCGCGCCCACCGGGGCCCGGGTCACCGCACTGCCGACGTACCCGTTCCAGCGCCGCCGGCTCTGGCTGGACGCGGCGGCGGACGGCGGCGACGTGCCCGGCCTCGGCCAGCGCCCGGCCGCCCACCCGCTGCTCGGCGCGGTGGTCGGGCTGGCCGGCGTCGACGGCACCGTGCTGACCGGCCGGCTCTCCCTGCGGACCCACCCGTGGTTGGCCGACCACGCCCTCGCCGGGACGGTGCTGCTGCCCGGGACGGCCTTCGTCGAGCTGGCCGTCCGTGCCGGTGACCAGGTCGGCTGCGGTCTGGTGGAGGAGCTGACCCTGGAGGCCCCGCTGACCGTCCCCGAGCGTGGCGGCGTGGACCTGCAGGTGGTGGTCGGTGCGCCCGACGGGACCGGTCGCTGCCCGGTCACCGTGCACTCCCGCCCGGCGGACGGCGTCGACGGATGGACCCGGCACGCCACCGGCGTGCTGGCCCCGGTGGCGTCCACCGCCCCCGTCGCGCCGACCGGGGACGTCTGGCCGCCGGCCGGTGCCACCCCGGTCGACCTGGACGGACGCTACGACCGGCTCGCCGACGCCGGCTACCACTACGGCCCCCTGTTCCAGGGGCTGCGGGCCGCCTGGCGACGCGGCGACGAGGTGTACGCCGAGGTGGCGCTCCCCGAGGAAGCCTCGTCCTCGGCCGGGCGGTTCGGTCTGCACCCGGCGCTCTTCGACGCGGTGCTGCACGCCCTCGACCTGGCCGAGGCGGACCAGCCCGACGACGGCCGGCTCCAGGTGCCGTTCGCCTGGCGCGGCGTCGCCCTGCACGCCACCGGCGCGACGGCGCTGCGGGTACGGCTGACCCGGACCGGCCCGGAGGAGGTCGCCTTCGAGCTGGCCGACACCGGCGGCGTCCCGGTCGCCTCGGTCGCCTCGCTGGTGGTCCGGCCGCTCGCGGCCGACCAGCTCGGCGCGGCGCGCTCCGGCCCCGGCTCCGCGCTGTACCAGGTCAGCTGGGCCCCGGTGCCGACCCCGGACGCCGGGTCGGGCGACCGGACGGTGGTGCTCGGCGACGGCGACCTCGGCCTCGGGGTGCCCCGCCACCCGGACCTCGCCGCGCTCGCGGCCGACGTCGAGCGGACCGGCGTCGCGCCGCAGACCGTCGTGGTGCCCTGGCGGGCGGCGTCGGGCTCGACGGTGCCGGCTGCCGCCGCGGCGCTGGACCTGGTCCAGCGGTGGCTCGCCGACGACCGGTTCGCCGGTGCCCGGCTGGCCCTGGTGACGACCCGTGCGGTCGCCACCGGTGACGGCGAGGACGTGCCCCGGCCGGTGGACGCCACCGTCTGGGGCCTGGTCCGGGCCGCCCAGGAGGAGAACCCGGGCCGGTTCGTCCTGGTCGACGTCGACGGCGTGGACCCGGCCGGGCTGCGCGCGGCGCTCGCGGCCGGTGCCGAGCCACAGCTCGCGGTACGCCCCGGCGGGCTGCTCGCGCCCCGGCTCGCGCCGTTGCCGGTGCCGACCGGTGAGCTGCCCGCCGGCCCGGACCCGGACGGCACCGTGCTGGTCACCGGCGGCACCGGTGGGCTGGGCCGGCTCGTCGCCGAGCACGTCGTGGCCCGGCACGGCGTACGGCGGCTGCTGCTGGTCAGCCGGCGTGGCCCGGCCGCGCCCGGTGCGGACGAGCTGGTCGCCCGGCTGACGGCGGCCGGCGCGGAGGTGACGGTGGTCGCCTGCGATCTGGCCGACCGGTCGGCGGTGGCGGACCTGCTCGACGGGGTGCCCGCCGCGCACCCGCTCGCCGGGGTGATCCACACGGCGGGTGTGCTCGACGACGGTCTGCTGCCCGCGCTGACCCCCGAGCGGCTGGCAACGGTCCTGGCCCCCAAGGCGGAAGCCGCCCGTCACCTGCACGAACTCACCCTGCACCTGCCGTTGCGCTGGTTCGTCCTGTTCTCCTCGGCAGCGGCCACGCTCGGTGGCGCCGGCCAGGCCAACTACACCGCGGCCAACGCCTACCTGGACGCCCTCGCCCAGCACCGCCGGGCGCACGGCCTGGCCGGCACCTCGTTGGCCTGGGGTCTGTGGGCCGAGTCGGGCAGCGGGATGACCGGGCACCTGGGCGAGGCGGACATCCGGCGGATGGCCCGGTCCGGGGTGGCCGCCCTGTCCACCGTGGACGCGCTGGCCCTGTTCGACGCGACCACCCATCCCACCCCGGCCCTGGCGCTGCCGGTACGCCTCGACCTGGCCGCGATCCGGGCCCGGGTCGAGGGGGTGCCGCCGTTGCTGCGTGGTCTGGTCCGTGCCCCGGCACGCCGGGTGGCGACCGGTGCGGTGGTCGGGGAGCGGCCGCTGGCCGACCGGCTCGCCGGCCTACCGCCGGAGGAGGCCGACCGGCTGGTCACCGAGCTGGTCCGGAGTCGGGCTGCCGAGGTGCTCGGCCACGACCGTCCGCACGTGGTCGACATGGACAAGGGCTTCCTGGAGCTGGGTTTCGACTCCCTGGCGGCCGTGGAGTTCCGCAACAGCCTCGGTGCGGCCACCGGGCTGCGGCTGACGGCGACGCTCATCTACGACCACCCGAGCCCGGCAGCGGTGGCCAGGTTCGTGCGGACGGAGCTGGCCGGTGACCTGCCGGCCGCGCCGTCGCTCGAGGCGGAGCTGGCCCGGCTGGAGGTGTTGTTGGACGGCACCGTGCCGGACGACGCGGAGCGGGGACGGATCACCGTCCGGCTGCAGGCGTTGATGTCCCGGTGGAACACGGCGTACGGAACGGCGAGCGTGGAGCCGGCCGCCCGGGACCTGGCGTCGGTGTCCGCCGACGAACTGTTCGACATCCTCGACGACGAGTTGGAGGCGTCGGACTGACCCTCCGTCCGCCGGACCCGAGGTCCGCCGACACCCACGGGCGGTCGGCGGACCTCGGGCTTCCTACCCGCGGAAGGGTGGGTATTTGTCCACCTTCGACGTGGGTCCATGACCGTATCGCGTTACCTTCCGACCTCGTACGGTAGTTGCCGGGACGGGGTGGACGAACCGGTTCGCCGCAGGTGCCACCAGTGTGGACGCGGAGAGGCAGGGAGGATGCAGGTGCGACTCGAACAGGGGATCATCGCGAAGGTCACCCGGAGTGGGCAGCTGGAGCTGACCTCCGAACGGGACGGACTGCGGTACCGGTTCGGGGCGACCGCCGCGGCCATGTGGATCGCGCTGCAACAGCAGGGCGGCTCGCCGGAGCGCGCGGCCGGTGTCCTCGCCCGGCAGTGGGCGGCCGATCCGGCGGTCACCCGGCGGGACGTCGACGTCTGGGTGGAGGACATGCTCCGCGCCGGCCTGGTGCGGGTGGAGTGATCGGGTGGGCGGAGGCGACCCCTATCCGGGCCCCTGTTCCGGTCCGGTCACCCGCAGGGGGGTGCTGCTCCGGGAGGGGTCAGTCGCCGGCGGTGTCGTTGACCGCGCCGATGATCAGCCGTAGCGCCGCGGCCAGCTCCTTGCCGGAGGGGGCGGCCTCGGGGTCGAGCAGACGTTGCACCGTCAATCCGATCATCAGCGCGAGCAGGAACGAGCCGATGGCCTTGCGGGTCTCCTCGGTGACGTTCTCGCCGCTGCTCTGGAGGACGAAGGTGGCCAGGGCCGGGCGGGCCCGGGTGTAGCTCTCGGCCAACTGCTCCCGCAGTACCGGCAGGTGCTCGGCCAGCGCGAACGCCTCGATCCCGGCGACCCAGAGCGGCCGGTGCGTGCCGAAGGACTCGACCAGGCCGGTCCACATCGACTCCAGCCGGTCCATCAGGTCGGGTTGGGTGCCGTCGCGCAGCACCCGGTCGATCTCGACGCCCCACTCCTCGAACGCCTGCACCAGGGCGGCGGTCAGCAACGCCTCCTTGGAGCCGAAGTGGTACCCGATCGACGCCAGATTGGTATCTGAGGCGGCAACGATGTCGCGGGCGGTGGTGCGTGTGTAGCCGCGTTCGTAGAGGCAGACTCTGGCCCCTGCCAGCAGGCGTTCCCGATGACCCACGGGCGTCACCCTACTCGGAACCAACCCCTAATTCATCCACCGGATGTATACGTTTGTATAAATCCGGTGGTAGCTTTCGGTCATGGCTACAGCGCAGGCAAAGGCCGGCCGTCGCGAGTGGATCGGTCTCGCGGTACTCGTCATGGTGACACTGATCATCAGCATGGACATGACCGTGCTGTCGTACGCCTTGCCGTTCATCACGGCGGACCTTGAGCCGACCAGCAGTCAACTCCTCTGGATCACGGACGTCTACGCCTTCGTGCTGGCCGGCCTGCTGATTCCGATGGGCACACTGGGGGACCGGATCGGGCGTCGCCGGTTACTGATGATCGGCGCGGCGGTGTTCGGTGTGGCATCCGTGGCCACGGCCCTCTCCACCAGTCCCGGCATGCTGATCGGGACCCGGGCGGTGATGGGTGCCGCCGGTGCGACCCTCATGCCGTCGACCATGTCGTTGATCCGCAACATGTTCCACGACGAGAACGAGCGCCGCGCCGCGATCGGGCTCTGGGCGGCCGGCTTCTCCGCCGGTGGCGTCATCGGCCTGGTGGCCGGAGGCGCTCTGCTCCAGTACTACTCCTGGGGCACCGTCTTCGAGATCAACGTGCCGATCATGCTGCTCCTGCTGGTGCTCGCCCCGTTGCTGCTGCCCGAGTTCCGCAACCCGGCGGCCGGGCGGCTCGACCTGCTCAGTACGGTGCTGGCCTTCGTCGCGGTGCTGCCGATGATCTGGGGCATCAAGCAGTTCGCCGAGGACGGGGTGGACTGGCCGCCGGTGGCCGGCGTGGTCGCCGGGCTGATCTTCCTGGCCGTCTTCGTCCTGCGTCAGCGGCGTCTCGCCGACCCGGTGATCGACGTCCGGTTGTTCCGCGCACCGGCGTTCAGCGCGGCGGTGGTGATGAACGTGCTCGCCAACTTCGCGCTCGTCGGTTTCATGTTCTTCATCAGCCAGTACCTCCAGCTGGTGCTCGGGCTGCGTCCGTTCAGCGCCGGGCTGTGGTCGCTGCCGGCGGCCGGGGCGGCGGGCATCGGCGCGGCGGTGCTGGCCCCGATGCTGGCCCAGCGCTTCCGGCGGGCCTACGTCGCCGCCGGTGGCCTGCTGGTGGGGGCCGCCGGCTGCCTGGTGCTCGCCCAGGTCGGCGACGAGGTGGGACTGGCCCAGGTGGTGATCGGTCAGGCGCTGATGACGGGTGGCATCGCGATGGTGCTGACGTTGAGCGCCGAGCTGATCGTCTCCACCGCGCCGCCGGAGCGGGCCGGTGCCGCTGCCGGGCTCTCCGAAACCGGCAGCCAGTTCGGTGCGGCGCTCGGCGTCGCGATCCTCGGCAGCATCGGCACGTTCGTCTACCGGCAGCAGCTCTCCGGCGCGGCGCCGGACGGGGTGCCGGCGGACTCCTGGGCCACCGCCCGGGAGACCCTGGGTGGCGCGATCGAGGAGAGCCGGACGCTCTCCACCACCGCGGCGGACACGCTGGTGACGCTGACCCGCGCGGCCTTCGCCGACGAGCTGCGGGCCGCCGCGGTCGTCTCGGCCGGCATCCTGCTGGTGACGGCGATCCTGGCCGCCGCACTGCTGCGCAACGTGGGCGCGTCGGTGCCCGGGCAGGATACGTCCGGGGGGTCGGGCGAGCCCGCCACCCCGTCCTCCGATGGCCCGCCGCCGGCCGAAGGGTCCGCCGCCACCGCCCTCGCTGTCGACACGGCACCTACCCCGGTCGACGCGGTGTCGGTCGGCACGGTTGCCGAGGGCGCCGCCCGCGCCGATGCCGAGCCGGGCCCCGAGGTCCGGATCGGACCGGGGTCGGCGACGGCCAGCACCCGGCCGGCCCACCCGGTGGCCTGACCGCGCGGTTCTCCGTCAGGGGACGTTCCCGCCCCGTGCGGGAACGTCCCCTGACCGACCCGGTGCGCCCGGTTCGCAGCCGTTGCTGGGCTAGGGGGCCGGTGCTCCGCTTAGTACTCCAACGTCACTTGGCTTCGGCGTTGGGCGTGGCGTGGGCGTGAAGACGGCCACCGCGTTGATCATCGATGGTTTGTGAGGACAACC
>NZ_JBIUCH010000038.1:0-31666 GCF_044548625.1 Micromonospora sp. NPDC051925
CCGAGTATGAGGCGACGGCCTATTCCCGCAGGCCAGCGAGCAAGGTAGCGTGAGATCAACTTACCGACCCTGTCCGTCAAACCGGGTCAACCCCAGTACATCGGTTGAGCAAGGAGGGACGGTGGAGTCCATTGGGATTCCGCTCGGCGGAAGACTGCCAGTCGACCCCTCAGGCCAGAGCAGCCGCGGTTGCTATCAGATGCCCACCCATCAGAATCCCGTTCCGACGCAGGCCTTGTTCGATGTCCTGGGCCGGGTAGCTGGCGGCGCCGGCGTCGTTGAGAATTCGCATCACCGTCGGGTGCGGCTGCACCTCATCCACCGAGGCCTGCAACACCCCGCCCACATGATGCCCGCCGACGGTTACCCGCGTCGCGGTCCCGGCACGGAACGTGAACATCACGAAGTGGTACGATCCGTCCTCGGCGCGAATCTCGTACACCCCCGTCGGCGTCAGCTCGCTGACCTCGAAGCCGGATTCCTCCACCGTCTCCCGGCGGGCCGCATCGTGCGCCGACTCCCCGAACTCCACCTTGCCGCCCGGCAACAGCAGCCACCCCGCGTACGGGCCACGCTGCTGCCGTACGAACACCACCTCACCCGACGCGGTGGGGACCACCGCCAGCGCGGCAATGATCGGCTTCGCAGTCACAATCACCTCTCCCCGGGGAGTCCACCAGAGTCCTGACCTCGCAACATTCTTCAGAAGCGGGCGAGGGGGCCCTGGCACCCTAACGCGCCGGTTGTCTATCCGAACTCCACGACACCCCAGCGGTCCGCGCAGGATGGCGATCACTACTGAACACCCGCCGCCGGCGAGCTCATCGAGACTCTCGCGATATGTTCATCGGAGCTGCGCCCACGCCAGGGTCAAGATGCGAGGATGGCTCGGCTGGCAACTTCGGTAGCTGTTCCTTACCTTGGAGAAGCGCCCCGAGCCGAGGACACCGGACCGGCAGAGCGTCCAGATCCCGATCTTCTCCGACCGCTGCGATAAGGCGGAGCGCGTCGGTGGCCAGACCGAGTGCGCCGAGTTCCACGACCACGCCGGCCTCCCCTTCCAGCACCGGGTCCATCCGTCGGGTCCAATCCGGCAGCAGGACCCACGACGCGTACAGGTGATCGTCGAGCCAGGCGACGGGCTGAGCCGCGAGGAACTCCCTCCGGTCGGTGGGAACCTCGACGAACACTGGCGTCGAGTAGACCGGGTCAGCTTGGGCGGCGGCCAGCAGAAGCGGGTCCTGCACCAGGGTGGCGTCCACGAGCTGCGCGAACGACGGCGTCCACACGACCATGTGGCCATTCGTGGTGCCATCGGGGTGGACGACCGGCGGTCGTTTCGACACGCCGACCTCGGACACCTCGGTGAACGTGTCGGTCACCCGGTACAGCGTGGCGCACGCGGCGACCGCCTCGGCCTCGAAGCCAAGGTGCCGCAGCGCCCCACTGACCTGATGACTCGTCGGGACACAGGTGCCCACCGGCATGCCGCTCTGCGCCTGGTGCAGAACGGCTAGGACGGCGAGCAGCGGCACCAATTCCACCGGCGCGTCGACGAGCCGTCCGAACATCGGGCTGTGCTCAAACAGCGGCATCATCGCCGTCTCGTCCGGGCGGTGAGGGCGCTGGCTGCCGGGCACACGGGCGGGCGGGATCATCCGGCGGATCGGCTCCCGCCGCTGCCGGCGGCCACTGCGCTTGCGATTACCCACCGAGCCTCCCGACGCGAACACCAGCACCGCCGTCCCATCGATGCTGACATGTCGGCGGCCGGACACGACAGCTACAGACCCCACCCGAAGAGTTGGAATCTGGACCGGAAGCCGCTCATGCGGCTGCTTGCATCGCGGTGGCCGTCGGCGATGCCGACCGCCTCGCCGGTGTCTGGTGGCCTCGCGAGTAGCCCGGTAGGTTCAGGCATCAAGCACTTTCATTAACGTCGATTGGGGCTCCGGCCACGTGTCGCAGATCGAGAAGATCACCGGTGAGCTCCGCGCGTTGATGGCCGGGGTCGAACGCGCGCAGGGGTTGGCAGCCGCCGCCGACAGCCAGGCGCAGGAGGTGGCGTTGCGGGCCGCGGCCGCGGGCTTCGTCGCCGTGGCGGCGGGTGTGGCGCGGGTGCGCAACGCGATCGCGGGCATCCAGGGTGGCCTGGGAAGTCTCGCCGGTGCGATCGGTGAGGCGACGAAGGCCACCGCAGCGGTGCCGAACGAGGCCACCCCGCAGGAGACGATCGCCGCGCTGGCGCCCGTGCAGAGCGCCGTGGACGCCGCTCGTGACGCGGCGACCGGGGCCATCACCGGAGTCGGTGAGGCGCAGCAACTCGTCGCCATGGTCCTGCAGGGCGGGCAGCCCGGGCCGCTGCTGCAGGCCCTGGAGGCCATCAAGCAAGTCCTGGTGCTGGTCGTGCAGCGCACCGGCGGGGCCCGGCAGGCCGTCGAAGCGGCGATCGCGCAGGCCCGGCAGTTGGGCTCGTCGGGAAACTGACAGGGGCTGGCGGTTACCCACCGGCCAGCCCCACCCCTTCCCAGCACGGTGACCCACCGTCGACACCTCATGCCGCCGGCGACACCCCATCAGCTGACCATGACCAAGGCACGCCCTGGACCAGACAGCCGACCGGTGTCCCGGGCGGGACGCCGACCGGTCCGCGAACCAGAATTCCACCCAGGTTGGACGACGACGGGCGGCGTCCGTTGGAGCTCGAGAACGAATGCGCCGATATAGTCGCCAGCAAGAGCTACCGGGTCCACCAGAACCCCACCAGGCAGGAGATCGCCGACGCCCGGCTCCGCACCGGCGACTCCGGCAACCCGAACAAAGACCCGGACTACCTGATCGAGGGTCACGTGTTCGACTGCTATTCGCCCACTCTCGGCAAGCCGGTACGGGGCGTCTGGAGTGAGGTCCGCGCCAAGGTCGACAAGGAGCAGACCCAACGCGTGGTGCTGAACCTGCACGACTGGCACGGAGACCTCGCGGCCCTGCGGACACAGTTCGACACCTGGCCCGTCGAGAGGCTGAAAGAACTCGTCGCGGTAACCCCGAGCGGCGCGATCGTGCAGATCGTCCATCGAGACTGAGGAGAGGCACAGAGATGGCTGTCGAGTTCAGGTTGACCCTCGCCGGTGACCTGCCCCTGGACCACGTGGCTGATCTCGTGGCAGCCGAACCCGCCGAGAAGCCCAGGCCGAGCGGCACCAACCCGCGGCTGTTCAGTGCCCGCCTCTACGACACCCGCGGGTACGCGCTGACCATCTCCTCAGGCAGCCAGGGCTACTTCGATGCCGAGGCCGACGACGGTGCCCGCTGGGAGTGGGAGCCGGAGACGTACGTCGACATCGACTTCTCCATGCGGGCAGACGACCTGGTCGACAAGGGCATCCCGAACATGATGCAGACCGTGGCCCGGGTGTTGGCCGCCCGGAAAGAGGACGCGGCGCTGGTCCAGAACGGAAACTGGCTCCTGCTGACCCGCACCGCGGGTGAACTCCGCAGACACCGGCATACCTGGTGGAGCCACTACGGCATAGACGACCCATCATCACCCAATGAGCCAGCCGAGCGCGGGTGACCCGCATGACGGACGACGCGGCATCGACCCGTCGTCCGTGGGCGACGTCGACGTCGTCTTCCTCGACCCGGCGGACCTGACTCGCGACAACGACGACCCGGCCGCCGCGCGGCTGATCGCGACCTTTCCGGCATCTCCCGTGGGAGGCGGTGCCCAGCCGGGGGAGCGGCTAGCCCCACGTGATCTTCGATGATGTGCGCGGTGTGTGCTCTCCAGCGGATGCCAATCGGGGTGAACCGGTGCCAACGCGGGTCACCGCGGCCGACCGCCGGTCGCAAACCGGGGTTCGTGTGCTCGGGGTGTGCTCCTGGGCTGCGACAACGGCGGTCCGGGGAACGTGGGTGAACGTGGGCCACTCCCTGCCACCCCAGGTGAACCCCCAGGTCGCTAGACTAGGCCCTCGCGCCCCCGTAGCTCAGGGGATAGAGCATCGGTTTCCTAAACCGTGTGTCGCAGGTTCGAATCCTGCCGGGGGCACGTCACAGAACTGCAAACGCGAAACGCGACCGGTCAGTCACTGATCGTGGAAGCCAGTTTCGGGTTCGAGTAGACGATCAAGGATGCCCCGGCCGAGCGGTCGGGGCAGCGGTCGTTGGCTCGACGTACGGGCGCCGAACGCGCCTGGATCGCGGCATGAGAGTGTGCCGGGCATGGAAATCAGAGATACCTCAAGGCTGGCACACGTCTTCAGGCGTCTGTCACATGAACGAGGGCAGACCCGTTCGCCCAACGGAGGGATTGCTCGACGCGCTCGTGTGCCTCGCCGAGCTCATGACCGATCACATGTCAAGCGCTCGGAATCGCGTCACACGCGCTGAAACCGGCCCAAGGCCATGCCGAGGCCGGCAAGCCGCCGCATGACATTGGACGGGGCGTCCGCCAGACGGTAGTGCGGCCCGTCCTGGAAGGCACCGCGGACAAGATCGTGCGTCAACAGTTGGAGACACTCGTCGATCGCGGCTTTAGTGGGTCGGGGGTTCATTGACCTGAGCGCATACGAGATGTTCTCCCGGCTGATCGCGCCACCCTTGAGCGGTTCCTCGTCGTTGGCCTCGTTGTACAGCAGATCCATCAGGCGGGTGATCAGATCGATGGATCGTTCGGCGCCGTTGTACTGCTCCTCGATGTCGGTGAGGTCGTCACCGGTCCGCTCGAACAGCACGCGGAGTTCGGTTAGGGTGAGTGGACTGATCTGATGCCTACCGAGCAGGGCCGCGAGGTCGTCGACGGTCAGCAGCGTGAAGCCGTTGTTGACTGCCCATTCTCGGATGCGGCCGCCGAAGCCGGGACCGACGATCAACCCGTAGTCGGCGAGGTGCTTACGCTGGTGGTCCTTGAGCGCGTCAAACTTGATGCTGTTTTCCGCGACCATCCCGGTGGCCGAGGACTTCACCTCGACGATGGCTTGGTACCGCTCGGTTGCGGCCAGCTCGGCTGTCAGCAGCACGTCCGTCCGGCCGCTGCCGCCGAGATGCTCCGCGCGGAACCCGAGAAAGCGGAACGTGGTCGCCACAGCTGCCTCGAACTCCTCGCTCGCGTCGCTACGGTATGCGCATGCGCGTAGTTGACCCGCGAGCGTCTCCGCAGTGGCCGGCGGTTCGTCGGCGTTGACGGCCTGCTCGTCGGTCGCTCCATCGACGCGTTCGCCGAGCAGCTCCGACAACGGCAGCTCAGCGGCGAGCAAGCGACCCAACTCTGTGGTGCGATATCGCATCCAGTCGATCCGCTCGACTAGGCCCGCGTCGCCCAGGAAACCCAGTCGGGTCCGCACCTCAGCGTCGGACAGGGGTTGTCCGTACTGCTCCTTGGCCAGGCGGACCAGTTCACCGACTGACGTCGCGGCATCGGCGTGGCCGAGCATCTCGGCAACGAACGCGTAGCGGGTGTGCAGATAGCGGACCAGATCGATCTCGTTTCCCAGCTCGAGGAGGCCGGCGAACTCAGCGGAGACGCCGTAACGTTGGAACGCGACGAGGTCGATGGCGCCGAGATGCCGGAAGCTGTGCAACGTGGAGCTGAACGAGCTCTTCTTCATTCCGAGCCTGGCATTGCAGCGTTCGAAGAACTCCTCGGCGTTGGCACCGCTGCCGAGGATGTCACACACCGCCTTGACCGACTCGATGAGCGACTGACCGGCGCCCGCTTCGTCGCGGCCCCGAGCGTTGCGGCCACGCGGGATGTATCCGATAAGCGACTTGCGCCGACGCAGGGCCACGGGAGTCAGTTCGCGGACCCGCCGGGCGACCCAGTCAGCTGGCTCCGGCAGCTCGACCTCGTCCAGCTGGGCGAAAGGCGAAGTCTTCGCAGCTTCGTCGGGAGACGCCAAGACGACCTTGCCGAGGAACGCTTCGCCGGAGGTGGTCAGCACGTATCTGTTTCCCCAGCGCTCGACCAGCCCCAGGGCGGTGAACCAGGTGATCCGCCGATGGATCTGATCGGGGCTGGTCCAGAACAGGCCGAAAGATTTGGCCTTTTCGAGCAGATCAGCCCGCGCGCGGGTCTCCGGCAGCGCCTGGAGCAGCTCGCCGAAGAATTTCACCCGGCCCTGCAGGTACACCGCAAGCGACTGGGAGGATTCGTCAGCCAGCCATGACGAGGCCGCCGCCGTGGGCACCCATACGCCGTCCCGACGTCGCGACACCATGCCCATGGCGGACAGTTGGCGCTTGCAGACCTCTTCTAGATCCGCGTCGACACTCGCCCCGTCGGCCCGTACGAGGCTGACCCGCGTGCCGGGGCCGGCGGGAAGGCTTTCGAGGACGACGCGGAGTACAGCGAGGAGGTTGTCGCGCTTGCCCGGCAGAGCGCCGATGGTATGGGAACGCTCGGCCCACGGCTTCCGTTCCGACGATACGGGATCCACGGGCACGAAGCGTACGGGTGGGGTACGACACCAGGCCCTTTTGTCGGCCGGTCCGAGCATCGGCCAGCACACCGTCCAGCTCTGCTGGCCTTTCCGGCCTGTCCCGACCAGGTGTCCACCGGCTCACCGGCGGCATCGCGCACCTCGGCCTCGTAGTTTGCTGGGCGTGACGGCTCACCGTCGGGCCGGCGTGCACGACTGGCGGCGGATAGGTACATCCACGCTCATCGCTCATCAAGGATCGAGGGCCCGCACACCTAACTCGCTCCGCCTTCCGGTTGCGTAAACACAGTTGGACGTGCTCTATGCTCGTAAGCCCGAGCTTGGAGCGTGGTATGTCAGCCTTTCACCCGATGGGAAAAATCGTTGGTGATTTCCATCCGGAATCTCTTGGAGATCCGGTGAATGAGCTCTTGCCTTTTCGTAACTGCAAGAACACTTCTGATGCTCGCGCAATCTTGCACGAGAACGTTGAGAAGGATGTCGCGGCGATCCTTGACCTGATTGCAGACGCCGACGCCTTTGATGTCATCGAGTTGATGCGGATGCGGGAATTTTCTATCGTTCCCGACCCCCGCCTTGCCCCACATGGCGGTGTATCACTGCCGGTGGAGATCATCGCAGCCGTCCTACTGGCGAGACCATCACGCAAACCGGGCCCCACTCCGCGAAACGATACACGACCACACGAGGTGATCTCGGAACTGCATGAGCGATGCATGAGGTTGTCCCGGATCGCAAGCTATCGCCAGTTGGTTGAAGGGCAACTGCGTAATGAGCCGCTCGGTCGGCTTGCAAGTGAGTATCAAGGCGCTGTGCTGAACATCCGGAACCTGCAATATGACCATATTCGTGACGAACACGACCGCAGGCTTTTCGAGACGGCAGCTGCGAGTGAACTCATGCAGAAGCATCTCGGATTCAGCTACCACGACGTATCGGCGGTACGATCGGCAATGAATGAGATATCTGCCGAACGGATGACCCGTCTCCGCGACGAAACTGGTAACCTGCTAATGACGCATCAGCACCTCGATCCCAAAGAAGTACCTCGCGAGGTCATTGAACAGTTCATGAGCGGGATGATACCGTTTATTTTTCTTCCCGCCGACAGGTCAATCATTACGACGGCCGACGTCGCCAGCGCCTCGGGATTGGACATTGCCACGTCGCGGAGAGTACTTAGCTCGTTCGCGCAACAGTTCGACGACTCGGAAAGCCCTGGAAAGCGTGTTTTTGACCTTCTAATGGGGAACAACCCATTCCTATCACGCCCCTTGGTGTCCGATGGCGAGGACAATTTCGCGTTGACATCGAACGAGATCGGACAGGATGTACTGCGGCGGATTCTCGAGCGCGCACTTCCGCCCAACTCGCCTGATGTGCGCAGGTATGACCAGAAGGGCCGCCAGCCGATCAGCGAGGAACTCGCGAGGAGATATCTCGAGACCATTCTCGGGAGTTCTGCCTTTCGGGAGAGTTACCACTACCTTGCGCCCAAGGCAGGTGTCTCTGCGGACCAAGTCGGGCCCGATAGTGCAAATCCTCGTCAAGCCGCCGAGGATGTGGAAGGCGACGCGCTCTTCCTGATCGACGACGTCGCCGTCGTCGTAGAGGTAAAGGGTAAGTCGATAGCTGAGCAGGCTCGCCGCGGCGACGTGCGACGCCTTAACAACGACCTCAAGGCCACCCTCGGAGACGGCGCACGTCAGGCAACACGCATTCGTGAGCTCATCGAGAACAATCGCGGCATTTGGGAGAATTCAAGCACCTGGCTTGACCTGTCGAAGATTCGCGAGGTGCGGACCTTGGTGGTAGTGCTCGACGACATTGGCCCTCTCGGCACCAATATCGCCGATCTTCAGCATGCCGGGATCCTCCCTGAGGATCGACCGCCATTGGTTTTGTCGCTACACGACCTCGCCGTCATCGCCGAGATCGGTGAACGCCCAGCGGAGTTTCTGCTCTACCTGAGACGGCGCACCGACAGCCCAGTGACCACATACTACCGCGCGCTCGATGAACTCGACCTCTACATGATGTTTCTTGCAGGAGATCTCTACGTTGAAGAAGACCCTGATGAGGTCAAGGCCGAACATCCATCAGCGCCACCGGTGACGAAAAGCGAACGTAGGCGTCATAAACGGTCAGCCGTCGGCACCATGGTTACTGACTGCTGCATCGAATTGACTACATGGATGAACCGCGACGAACTCCCGCAAGGCGACGAACCCGTCAAACCATCCATGAATGCGCCGGCCGAGGTGCTTGAGCTGATTGACCAGCTAAGCGCGGCGGGCAAACCCGGCTGGTTCCGCTGCGGAGCCGACCTTCTCGCGCTTTCCGGCGAAGGGCAGCTACGCCTACTGTCGACGATCAAGACGTGCGCCCGTGCCACACGGAAGGACGGCAAATACCACGACGCGATGAATGCCTACGCTGGCATGTGGGGTTTCGCGACTGTGTTCATGGCCACACGCCCCACTGGCACCTCGGTCGCCGCAGTCAAGGAACGACTGCAGCTTTACGCCAAAGTCAAGCAATATCAGTTGCAAGCAGACCGCGCCTACGGCTGGATATTCGACGAGAACGGTTCGCTGGAGGACAACTTCTATTTCAGCTCGGTCGCGCCAAGCGACCCCACGCTCGACCGGCTCGTCAAGGAGATGAAGCTCCAGCCGGTCGGTCAACGACCACGCCCCCCGGCGCGCCGCCCACCGAGGCGGACGCGTAACAGAAAGCGCAAGCGCCGCTGACAAGCCGAGGAACAGTGCATGCAGAGACGCATCTATGGCAAATCGAGCTGCCGGTGAGCGGCACCCTCATCTCGGCTACGACTGCGCGTCGATCTCCGCCCGACTTCAGCACTCACCGTAACGCTCGCTAGGCGGAGCCAGATCAGTAGACCCGTTTGGTCGCCGACCCCTGGTGGCGCTGCCGTGCTAGTCAGGGGTGAGTAGGCCACCCAGACGATTGCGGTCAACCTGACGTTCCGTTGGTAGTTCGTCTTGTGATCAGGTAGTTACGCTGGCATGCTGGGCTGGCATTCCGCCAGATCAGCCCGTCGGGTCGCCTCGTTCGGCAACAGAGGCCCGAGGTCGAGCGGGCCAGGGATGAGGGTGGCAGCGATCTTGCAGGACCACCCGTAAGGATTACAGCGAGTTTTCGACGGGCGGTGAATGGGTTGGCACCGAAGTCGGGTGCGTCAGATGGCCCCAACACCCTGCTCAGTGACGCCCGCCGCCGGCTTCTGTCCCCGAGCGGTTCAGGCCGACGGATGTCTCGGCAGGAGGTCGCCGAGGCGGTCAACAACTACCTGTGGGACACCTACGGTACGAGAACCAGCATGGATGCCAACCACGTCGGGAAGCTTGAGCGAGGAGAACATCGCTGGCCCAAGCCCACAACCCGGGAGGCATTCCGTGCGGTGCTGAAGGCGTCGCGGGACGCCGACCTGGGCTTCTACATCACCCGTGGCCAACGCCATTCTGATCCCGTTGCGCACCAGATGCCCCTCGGCGCGATGCCTACCCATGATGATGATCACGCCGGCGGGTCGCTGATCGGCAGGGAGATCACGGACACTGGCGACATGAACCGCCGCGAGTTGCTACGCCTGCTGAGCCTGACAGGTGCGCTGTTGGCCGCGCCCGTCCCGGGCAGCCAGCTCGACTGGGCGCGCATCGAGTCCTCCAGTGACGGGAACAAGCGTCTAGACCCAGCAACCCTCGACGAGTACGAGGGGCTGAACGCTCAGCTGTGGGCGGCCTTCGGCGCGGCCGAGTCCAAGGCAGCCTTATCACCGCTGGTCAACCGTCAGCTGACGACGCTCACGGCCAACCTACGTCGCTCCCACACGACACTCGTGCACCGCAGGCTCTGCGGGGTCACCGCCGACCTGCTCCAGCTCGCCGGCGAGGTCGCCTTCGACGCGAACGCGTACAGCGAGGCCGCGCACTGCTACACCCTGGCAGCGACCGCCGCCCGAGAAGCCGCTGCCTACGACCTCTGGGCGTGCGCGATGATCCGTCACGCCTTCATCAGCGTCTACGAGCGTGACTTCCGGCACGCCGCACCGATGCTGGACGTTGCCGCCAGCCTGGCTCAGAACGGGGACAGCGCGCTGTCGACCCGGCACTGGGCACACACTGTGCGGGCGCAGGCTCTCGCGGGCCTCGGCGACCTCAGCGGATGCCGGCAGGTGCTCGACCAAGCCGAAGAGGTCAACCACCTGCCCGGCCAGGTGCACAACGGCGGATGGTTACGCTTCGACGGCTCCCGGCTCGCCGAGGAACGCGGAGCCTGCTACGTCGAGTTGAGGCGCCCAGACCTGGCCGAGCCGGTGCTGTCCGGTGCTCTGTCGCAGAGCCTCTCCACGCGACGACGCGGAACCGTCCTGACGGACCTCGCCTTGGTCGGAGTTCACCGTAGCGACGTACACCAGATCGTGCTCTATGGCAGCGCCGCCCTCGATACTGCCCGCCAAAGCGGCTCGGGCGTAGTCGGCTCCAAACTTAACCAACTACACCACCACTTGCAGCCGTTCCTTGCCGACACTCACGTGCGGCATCTCCACAGCCAGATCAATGCCCTGATAGGGGCAGGGAACTGACACGACCAGAGGGAGGACCAGCGTGCAGGTCGAAGAACCAGGGCGCGTGTTCCGCGAGGCATGGATCGCGGGAGTCCGTAAGCACTACCCCGGCGAACCAAAACCGGGCTACGTCACGCCCTGGGAGGATACGCCCGACTGGGAACGGGAGAGTGCCGCCGCGGTGTATGAGCAGGTCCGCCAGTTCGTCGAGACAGCCGACGGCGCAACCGCGAAGCTGACCCGTGAACAGAAGGGACGCTTCGTCGCCCTGTGCTGGATTGCGCAGGTTTTCAAGCACTTTCCCAGCCCGAAGGCTTCCTACGTGGCCGATTGGTCAGACATGCCGGGGTGGCAGCGGGAGACGGACTCGGACATCTTCGAACACATCGAGCAGGCGTTGGTCTCGATGCGCTGAGCTGAGAACGAATCGACAGGAGCACGTAACTCCCACATCTTGCTCGCATCGGGGTCCGGCTTCTTCCGCGCCGCCGGGGCGACATGGCGGGCAGGGCACTATGCCGGCCAGCATGAATTGCGCCTGCAAGCGGTGACACTCATGGCGGCCGAGGTCTGCGCGGCGCGCCCGGAAAGCCAGGCGCGCCGACGAGACAGCAGCTCAGGGTGCGTCAAACTTACCGTCGCGGATGCCGTCAGTGAACGCCGTCCACTCACCTCGGGTGAACCCCAGCACTGGTCCCGTCCGGTCCTTCGAGTCCCGCATGCCCACGGTGCCGTCGAGCGCGAAGGCAACCTCGATGCAGTTGTCGCCACCGCCGGAGCGGCTGGACTTCCGCCAGTTGGTGAACTTCTCGGGGTGCATGGTCATCTCCTGGTGTAGTCGGGCAGTTCCTCCGCCACGCTGGCGAGGAAGTCGAGGCTGTCGGCGGGGCTGAGGGCCGCGAAACGCAGGCGCTCGTACAGGGAGGCGTAGTTGGCAACCTCGTCCGGGTCGGTGAGGACGAGGTCGCTGGTGATGGTGTCGACCGCGACGACCACCGGATCGCTCGGGTCGGGGTATCGGTAGCTGAAGTACGACGACCGGGGTACCGCGTTGCCAGCGATTCGCGCGGTCAGCCGCAGTACCCGGATCGTGGTCTTCTGCTTCTCGTGACCGACGTTGATCAAGTGGTCGAGCTGCGCGCGGACGACCTCCGGCGGTGCGGCATGCCGACGGATCGCGAGCTCATCGATGATCACTTCGTAGGTGGGTCCGCCAGGTCTGTCCAGGACCCGTTGCCGGGCAACTCGGGCTTCCAGTGCTCGCTCCACCGTGAATCTGCGGGGGTAGGCAGCACGATCTGCCACCGCGCGCACCTCGGTGTACGCCGGGATCTGCAACAGGCCCGGCAGCAGGGTGATGTGGTACTCGGCGATGTGCTCCGCACCGGCTTCCAGGTCCGCGTAGAGGGCCTGGCGTGGTCCCATCTCGACGCGGAACTTCTCCCACCAGCCGTTCTCCTGGGACTCCCGGGCAATAGCCATGATCTCTTCCCACCGCCTTTCGTCAACACGAAAGTGGTCGAGGATTCGCATGATCTCGTCTTGATCTGGTCGGACTCTGGCGTTTTCCAGACGGCTCAGTTTCTGCTTGGCGATCTTTGCCTCTTTGCAGAGCCGCTCGGCGGAGTAGCCGTGTTCCTCCCGTAGTCGCACGAGTTCGGTAGCGAGCCGGCGACGACGGACATATGGACTGATCACCGATACCTCCGGCGAGAGACACGAATAGCCCAGTGATCCATCCTGCCTGGACCCCGGCGACGAGAGCGTAGCGCCTGTTTTACCGATCATCGCTAGCACCGATCATGCTTTCCACATAGAAACCCCTGTTCAAGGGCACGACGACCGGTAAGTCTCCCCCCAACTTTCCCCATTGGCGGGTGTTCCCGGGGCTACGCAAGAACCGCGATCGTGGAAGCACAACAAGCGATGTGAACGGCTTGAAGTGGGGGCACGTGGCGACAGTTTCGCGGCGGACCCCCACGTCCGAGGTGCGGAAGGAGCGGCATGAACGCCACGAGCGCTGATCGCCAGCCGGCATAACTGGGGCTCCTGCCCGCTATCGCTGCCAGGGAGGGCGTGGCGGCGGGCAGGCCGAACGTCGCGAGTTCTCTCGGGACTTCGTTCGAGGAAGGCGGATCGATCCGCCAGCCAACGTGCCGGTAGCTGCGGGGGCTACCTGCCCACCCATCAACCCAGTCCATTGGAGGCTTCCATGAACAGCCTGCTCGCTCTCAGCAACGACCCGTTCGAGCTCGACATGCAGATCGTCACGGAGGGTCCGGTCGCCGCCGCTCTGCTGGCCGACACGGACGACGGCTGCGACACCGTGAAGGGCAGCGACTGCTGACCGAACACCCCCGCTGGTTCCGGCAGGCGATCCCCCGATGCCTGCCGGAACCAGCACCCCCACACCCAGCCATGTCTCCGAAGAAGCGTCTCGTGACGGAAGGAGGAAGATTCATGTTTCGGTCAATCGATGCCGCGACGATCCGCATTGCCGCTCACTCATGGCCCGACGGCCCAGCACCTTGGCCGGACCGGAGCGACGCCTCCGGTATCGCGGACTGGTTGCAAGCAACGTGGCGGAAGGTCGGCCTGGCCGAAGCTGTCTGGGCCGCCAGCCCCGAGTTCGCTGCTCGCGTAGAAGCGGTCCTCGCCACCGGGAGCGCTGCTCCGGACCGAGGGTGGCGGATGGCGCTGGCGCTGGCGCGGTACCTGGTCCGCGCGCAGCGGCGTGCGACGCCCTTCGGGTTGTTCTCGGGGGTGGCGGCTCTTCGGTTCGACACGGTGGCTGCGGTGGTGCCGGCAGGACGGCCCGCGATCCGGGTACGGCCGGACGCGAGTTGGCTCGCGTCCCTGATCGTGCGCTTGGAAGCTGAGCCCGACGTACGCCGCCGTCTGCCCGTGCAGGCGAACAACCTGGCGCTGGTGAACGGGCCTCAGATCGTCGTGGCCCGCCGGCCGCACGCCTCTGCACGTACGGAGTCGACCTCGGTCAGGAACACCGCAGCGGTACGGCTGGCGATGTCACTCACCCCTACTCCGTTGCCGTGGGGTGAGCTGGTCGACAAGGTCGCTGCTGCGTTTCCAGGCTTCCCACGCGCGTCCGCTGACACGATGGTTGCCGGCCTGGTGGACCACGGCGTGTTGATCTCTGCTCTCCGACCACCATCGACGTGCACGGACCCGATCAGGCATGTCCTGGACACCCTCGATGCGGCGTTCGACGGTGATCCTGAGGGGCAGCGAGCCCTTCGGGTCGAGCTGCGCTCGCTGCATGGTCGTCTCGGTGGTACCAGGCCAGCGAGCACGACGTACCTTCGTAGGCTCGCCGACGATTTGCGCAGCGTGGCACCGGCTACCCAGCCGCTCGCGGTGGATCTTCAACTCGCGGATCAGGTCGCCCTACCGGAGCAGGTCGCCGCCGAGATTGCCGCTTCGGTGGAGGTGCTGCGACGGCTGACGCCGGATCCGGCGGGGCGGCCCGAGTGGCGTGCGTACCGGGCCCGGTTCGTCGACCGCTACGGGATGACGGCTGTGGTGCCGCTCGCTCGGCTGGTAGATCCGCTCGTCGGGTTGGGCTTCCCAGCACACTTCGGCACTGTGGCTGACGCGCCTGCGGCTCTGATGTCCGGTCGTGACGAGCGTCTGCTCGCGATGGCTCAGCAGGCGTTGATCGATGGTGCTCGTGAGGTGGTTCTCGATGATGCGGCCGTCGAATGGCACGCCGGCACTGGCCGGGTCACCGGGCCTGTCAGCCCTCATGTCGACGTCTCGGCCGAGGTCCGCGCGGTCTCGCTGGAGGCGCTGACACAGGGACAGTTCACTGCCGCGCTGGCCGGCATGGGCCGCTCGGCGATGGCGACGAGCGGGCGCTTCCTCGACGGGCTGCCGTACGCCGATCGGGAGTTGATGTGCCGGGAGTTCGCCCGCCTTCCGGTCGCGGTGGCCGGGGCCATGCCGGCGCAGGTGAGCTTCCCGCCGCGCAAGCTAAACAGCCAGAACGTGCTCAACTCCCGGCAGGTACTCCCGTGGCTGATCAGCCTGGCCGAGCACCGGCCTGTGGCCGAGAACGTGATTGGCCTCGACGACCTCGGTGTGACCGCCGGCCGCGATCGGCTGGTGCTGGTGTCGATGTCGCGGCGGCGGGTGGTGGAGCCGACAGTGGCGCACGCTGCTGCCGTACACACGATGCCGTTGCTCGGCCGGTTTCTCCTGGAACTGCCGCGAGCCACGGATGCCCGGCTGAAACCGTTCGACTGGGGTGCGGCTTCCTGCTTGCCGTTTCGACCCGCGCTGAGGTACGGCCGTGTCCTCCTGGCGGCGGCCCGGTGGCGGGTCGATCCGGCGGCCCTGCCCGGTGCGGACGCAGGCGATGGCGAATGGTTGTCGGCCTGGGAGGCGCTGCGGACGAGGCTGAGGCTGCCGGCATGGGTGCAGGTCGGCAACGGTGACCAGCGGCTTCGGCTCCACCTCGATCAGTCCATGGATCGTGCCCTGCTGCGTGCTCACCTGGACGCCAACGCCGGACCGGTGACCGTGGTGGACGCAGCGAGCCCGGAGGACTTCGGTTGGCTCTCCGGCCGCGCCCACGAGATCGTCGTGCCAGTCGCCTCGACGGTTGAGCCCGCTGCTGCGCCGGCTGCGGTTACCGCGCGAGGCGCATGGCCTCCGCCCGTTCCCCCCGAGCCGGTCATACCGGGTGCCACTGGCCTGCTGTCCGCTTCGGTGGCCGTCGATCCTTCGACGATGGAGCTGGTCTTGACGCGAGGGCTGCCCCCGCTGTTCGCCGACTGGCCCGAGCCGCCGCTGTGGTGGTTCGTGCGCATCCAACGCCCCACCCCGCAGCTTCGACTACGACTGCACATCGATGACTATGGCGACGCGGCGGTGCGGGTCGGGCGGTGGGTCGCAGGCCTCCGACAGCAGCGCCTTGCCGGCGATTGGAGCCTGGACACCTACCAGCCCGAGTCCGGTCGGTACGGCTGCGGCGCCGCGCTGGCAGCGGCTGAGAAGTTGTTCGCCGCCGACTCCATCGCAGCCCTGGCACAGCTGGTAGCGCTACCCGAGTCTGGGATCGATCGGCAGGCACTGACCGCCCTGAGCATGGTCGACCTGGCCGCCTCGATGCTCGGCAGCCGCACCGACGGATGCGAGTGGCTGGTGGCGCGCCCCGAGCAGACCGGGCAGGCACCGGTCCAGCGAAACGTGCTGCGCCAAGCGGTCACCCTCGACCCGAGCGAACTTCCCGAGCCCATCCAGCAGGCATGGCAGGAACGCTCCAAGGCCGCAAACCGTTACGCCGCCGAACTGTCCGCCGTCGCCGGCCCGCTCACCCCCGCCTCGGTGCTCGCGTCGCTGATGCACCTGCACGTCGTTCGCGCTCTCGGCCCCGACGAAGACGCCGAACAGCTCACGTACCGGTTGGCCCGCCATGTCGCGCTGGCGGCGGTGCGTCGCCGGGTGCGCGCCGTAGGAGCATCCCGATGACCGGAGCACCGCTGAGGACACCGTTGCTACGGGCGGCCGAGACGATGGCCGCATGCATCACCGACACCCTGACCGAGCCGCCGCCCTTGGATTTCGCGGCAGACGACTACGGGCCACGCAGTACCCGCTGGTACGCCCAGTCGCTGTCCCGGGGTGCCGCCGGGGTGGCACTCCTGCACGGGGTGCGAGCGCAGACAGGACACGGTCGGTGGGAACCGGTCCATGCCTGGCTGCGACGCGCGACCGCTGACACGCTGAACAACGGCAGCGGAGCCGGACTCTGGTTCGGCGCACCCGCTGTCACCCACGCACTGACCATGGCCATGCCGCACTCCCGCCCGGCGGCCCTGGACGCGCTTGATCGTGCCCTCGACGATCTGGTGGAACGCCGCCTGGTCGCTGCCACGGCACGCCTCGCGGCGCGTACCCGGCCCGCGCTGTCGGAGTTCGACCTCGTACGTGGGCTGACCGGCCTGGGAGCCCACCTGCTGCGCCGCGCCCCGGACGGACCTCTGCTCCGGCGGGTACTGGCGTACCTGGTCCGGCTCACCGAGCCGGTGCACACCAACGACGCCGCAGGTCGACTCGCGCCGGGTTGGTGGAGCGCAGAAGCCGCCAACCGCGAAGGTCCGGAGCAGGGCGGACATGCCAACGTCGGCATGGCGCACGGCATCGCCGGCCCGCTGGCCCTCCTGGCCCTGGCGATGCGGGAGGACATCCGGGTGCCGGGGCACGCGGAGGCGATCCGCCGGATCTGCACGTGGCTCGACTGCTGGCAGCAGACGAGCCCTGCGGGACCGTGGTGGCCGGAGAAGATCACCGTCGCGGATTTGCACGCCGGGAAGCCCTCCATGAGCGGACCGGCGCGGCCGTCCTGGTGCTACGGCACCCCCGGAGTCGCCCGCGCCCAGCAGTTGGCCGGGATCGCCCTCGACGACGCCGCCCGGCAAGAGGCGGCGGAAGAGGCCCTGACCTTCTGCCTGGCCGATCCCCGCCAACTCAGCCGGATCGTCGATCCGTCGCTGTGTCACGGCTGGGCAGGACTTGCCGCTACGGCCTGGTATGCCGCCGCCGACGCCCGCACCACCAGCCTCCAGACACAGCTGCCCCAGATCGTGCGCCTGCTGGTCCAGCACGCCACGGACACCACCCCGGCCCGATCCGGCTTGATTGCAGGCCCCGCCGGAATCGCCCTCACCCTGCACACCGCCGCGACCGGCACCGACGTCCGCTGGGCCACCAGCCTGCTGATCAACTAGACAAGGAGAGCGTCGTGGATCTCGATTCCGAACCCGACACCGAGCCACCGGGCGTGGCGCCGGTGAGCCGATGGCGCCAGCTCAACCTGGCCTTTCCGGACTGGCAGACCGCTGAGGACTTCGCCGCAACGCGGCTCGCCCCCGAGCTCACCGCTGCGGAAGACCACCGCACGATCACCGCCTTCTGGTTCATCCGCAAGAGCGAGACGTGGCGGTTGCGGCTACTGCCCGGCGACCGGCTCGCCCAGGTCTACGCCCTCCTCGCCTCCATCACCGACGACGACCGCGTCCGCGATGTCACCGAGCCCATCTACCGGCCCGAGGCGTACGCCTTCGGTGGGGACCAGGCCATGACGATCGCCCACACTCTCTTCCACGCGGACAGCCGCCACATCCTCGGCCATCTCGCCACCGCCGGCGACACCCATCGGCGGGAACTCGGCGTCCTGCTCGCCACTCGCCTCATGCGCGCCGCCGGACTGGAGTTCTCCGAGCAGGGCGATGTCTGGCGGCTCCTCGCCTCGCGCCGGCACCAGCCGAACGCCCCCGCGCCGAGCCCAAGGCTCATCGCAGCGGTGCAGCGCCTACTCACCGCAGCCGACGACACGGCCAGAAGCCCTCTCGTCATCACCCCGCAATGGCCGAGAACCCACGAGCAGGCGGGCACGGAACTCGGCTTCCTCGACCGACACGGCGCGCTGACCCGCGACCTACGCGAGGTACTGACTTACCACCTTTTGTTCCTATTCAACCGGCTCGGCATCTCCGCCGCTGACACCTGGCTACTCGCGACAGCGGCCGTGACCGTCACCTTCCACCACCCCTTCGACACCCCATCCGGCTATCAACCCGCCGCCAAGATCGGAAGTAGGGTCAACGCAGTGAACACTTCCCCCACCGCACCAGGATCATCGAGTGCCGCGACGCTCCGCGAACAGCTCGTCAGCACGCTCGAACAGCGCGGCCACATCCGCTCCGCCCCCGTCGCGCACGCGTTCCGTACGGTCCCCCGTGAACAGTTCCTCCCCGGCATAGACCTGGAAACCGTGTACACCCGCCGCCAGATCGTCACCAAACGAGACCCCAGCGGTGCGGCGTTGTCGTCCGCGTCGAGCCCCAGCCTCGTCGTGGACATGCTCGAACAACTCGCCCCACAGCCCGGCCACCGCGTCCTGGAGATCGGCGCGGCCACCGGCATCAACGCCGCCCTACTCGCCGAACTGACCAGCCCCGGCGGCACAGTCGTCACCATCGAACTCGACCAGGACCTCGCCGACGGCGCCCGCGCCGGCCTCGACCGCGCCGGCTACAACACCGTGAAGGTGATCTGCAGCGACGGGGCCCTCGGCGCACCCGACCACGCGCCCTACGACCGGATCATCGTCACCGCCGGAGCCTGGGACATCGCCGCCGCCTGGTGGGAACAACTCGCCGACCACGGCCGCATCGTCGTGCCCTTGCGCGTGCACGAGAGCGGCCTGACCCGGTGCTTCGCCTTCGACCGCACCGGCCCCCACCAGCTCGTCAGCACCACGACGCCGCTGGTCTGCGGATTCGTCCCCATGCGCGGCAGCACCGCACACACCGACCACCACGTACGCCTCGACGCCGACGTGGTCCTCAAACTCGACGCCAGCGACCAGCCCGACCGCGCCGCCCTCGCCAGCGCCCTGAGCCACCCCCGGCTCGAACGCTGGACCGGCATCCAGGTCAGCGATGCCGACCCCATCGGCCACCTCGACCTGTGGCTCCTCGTCCACGCCAACAAGCCGTTCGGCCGCCTCGGCGTCGGTGACACCGCCCGCACCAGCGGACTGGTCACCCCCGCCTACCGGTGGGCCGGTGCCGCCATCTACCACGGCGGCACCATCGCCTACCTCGCCTTCCAAGACGCAGGCAACGGCCACCACGAACTCGGCGCAGTCGCCCACGGCCCGGACGCCAACACGCTCGCCACCGACCTGACCAACCTGCTCGACCAATGGGACGAGACAGGCCGCCCCAACCAGCCCACCGTCACCGGCCACCGCGCAGGAACCCGGCCCGCCGACCACGGCGACATCAGCCGAGCCGACACCATCCTCACGATCTCCTTCTGACCGCAGCCAGGCCGGGGGCGGTGCCCTTTCCCGCCCCGGTGCCCCAAGGACGAGCGCAGCTGAGCCGTCACGTACGACCTGAACGCACCTCGTTGCCCATATGCGGCCCTTCCGCAGCGGATGAGGACACCATGACTCTGTCTCGTGCCGCCACCATCGTGGCCCGCTTCCCTCTCGTCGCCCGCAAACGACCGCCCGCCAAACCACTGGACGCTCGGGTAGACCGGCTCGTCAGGCTCGCCGAGACCGCAGACCGCGAGAGCGATCCGGACACGGCGTCCATGGTGTTCAACGGGGCGGCCCTCGTCGCCTCCGACTGCGGAGACCCCCACCTTGCCCGCGCCTGGTGCCACCGCCACGCAAGCCTCTACCTCAACCAAGCCCCGCTGACCGGCTACACCGCCCGCTTCGCTCTCGAACCAGTCGTCAACCTCGCACGCCTGCGCATTCGTGAAGGCGACGGCGACGGCGCGTACCGCCTACTCACCCACCTGTACACGGCAATCGTCGGCGGCACTCCCGCACTTCTGGACGACCTGGAAATACAACCTCGACAACTTGCCGCCGATCCCGACGAACTCAATCAGATCATCAGTTGGCTGCGCGGCACCCTGCTCTCCGACGGAACCCGCGCCCTCACCCTTGCCGGACGGTGGGACGAAGCCGTGAACCATGTACGCCGATACGACGGGATCGGACCGACCCTCCTGGACGGACGACAGGTGGCGGTCGTCGCTCATCTGGTCCAGGACGATGGGCCATCAGCAGCGACTCTCCTCGCAGCCACCAAGATCGAAACGCCGTGGGAGCAAGCGGTGCATGGGCTCCTCAAGACCTGGCAGGAGTTGGCCGTGGGGACGGTCGCCGTCGACCACGCTGACCTCATCGATCGAGTGTCAGCCGTACCGAGAGCTCCTGGGCTCGCAGTGTTCCGCGTTCGCCTCGGACTGACGGCCCTGGACCTCTCGGTGGGCTTGCCAATCGATGTCGTAGACAACCTGACCAAACAGCTGGTGGCAGATGCGATCCACGACGAGGACGCCAACGCGGCACGGGACCTCATCAATCACCCGGCTGTCCCGGCCGAACACCAAGGGACGCTACGCCCGTTGATGAAGGCGAGCGGGTTAGACCAGGGCTACCTGCCGGCTACGGCGATTGATCCACTTTCCGTAGCGCTCGACCTGGCCGGGTCCGTAGTAGCTAGGCGACGTGATAGAGGTCGGGGAGCAGGACTACATGCACGGACGCAGTGATCTGAGTCCACCCGTCACCCGTGTCGGTGACCAGGTCCGGATGCACGGCCACGGGTCGTCGAACGGGGAAGGTCTGGCGCTACGGGTAGACGGCACGCCGCTTGGCCCAAGCCCTCGTCCAGCACTCGTTCGGATACGCGCGTTGGGCGCTACGCCATCGTCGGGGCCGTGGTGAGCACGACCTATCTGGCCAGCGTGGCACTGGAAGAGGTCGAACGAGCCCAGGCAGAACTTGAACGCCACCTGACGGTCCGACCGTCCGGAGAGTGTGTGACGTGCGGTGAGGTCGAGCCGTGCTCCGGACGCCAAGAGGCCGGCACCACGATCATCAAGTATGGACTTCTGCCGCGCCGTCGACCGGGCGCTTCGGGGGTACGCCGCGCCGCGTCAACCACGGTGGGTGCTGCCCCGACTTCGTGGTTCGCGTCGGCGACCGACGGCGACGGTCACGAGCTGCCCGGGACGGGATCCGAGGCATAGGCGCGCACGGGCATCCCGCAGTTCGGTCGCGAGCGAACGTGGAGCTCGGACGAAACACCCGCACCAGTGGCTTCTGGAAGCGCGCCGAGCAGGGTTCGTTCGGGTTGAGTCGGCCGAGTTCGACGGCCACGACGGAGGCGGCCAGGTCGGGGGACTGCCGGTGGCAGATGTGCGGGTAGGAGGGATATCTCTTATCAGTCGGTTCCGGTTCACGGCTTCTCCTCACCGCCGTCCACGTGCGGGTACGACCTGTTCAAGGGGGTGTGTTCACCCGGCTGTTCGTGGTCGTTGCGTTCCTCGTTGGATCGCTCGTTAGACCTCTCGTTAGAACCCTCACCCCTGAACAGCACGTGTTTCGCGGCCAATCAGCTCGACCGATGCAAGCTCAGCGGGCGCCGAGGATTCGGGCTTGGGCTTACCGCTGGTCACCCCTCCATGGGACGAGCGCCGCTGCGGTGGGGACGGTCGGAGAGGGCGAGCAGGCGACGGGGACGGAGGCCGTCCGGCGCGGACGGCGGACGGGGACGGCGGGTCGTGCTGGTTGGTGCGGACGGCCTCGCAGGACGAGGAGCGGACGGGGTCGCCGACCGTCCGGGACGGCGGATGGGGGCGCGTACGGGTCGTGCCGGCGCACCGCACCACATGGCGATCTCGTCCACGGCCCGAGGCGGTCAGTCAGGACACGCACTCCAGCAGAATATGATCTTGTTCAAGTGGGCGAAGATTCTGTGCAACCTGTCACTGATCACATTGGCGCTCCACGCCGCTCCCGTGCCACCGAAATTCGGCAAATCAGGGGCCTGACCTGTGTGTTCAACCCGTTGAGGATCTTGTTCAACCGGGGGTGGCTCGGGCGATGTGAGTTGTTCGGCGCGGAGCGCGGTTTCCAATCCGAGGCCCGGATTTGTAATCCCTTAGTGTCAGCGCTCGTCGGCGGACGTGGCCCACACGCCCATGCCGAAGCCCAGCCCCACCACCCCCGGCGGCCGGCCCCAGCCGGCAACGGCCGGTTTGCTCCTCCCCCCTATCCACGTCCCTTGCACCCCCGATCCGGGAGTACCGGACGGGCACGGACCGTCCGCCCCGCAGGCGGACGACGGTAGACATCGCGGGGTGCCGACCCCGCCCGATCGCGAGTCGCCGGCTCGCGTGGGCGGGCAGTCGGCAGAGGTCACAGTCGCCCGCGGTAATGCACCGGAGGTGCGATTCGACGTCACCGTGCTCGATGGCGAGGCCGGTCGGCGGCTGGCCGTGCTGCAAGCCGAGGTAATCCTCGACGTGCTGACCTGGCTTCACGACCAGCGGCACCGCGCCGAGCCCGCCTGACCGGTCACCCTCCGGGCCCCTCGGTGTGCCGTGGCCGGTTGCCCTCGGGGCGGTCTTGATCCCTTCACGGAGTTGAGCGGTGATCGATGTCCACGGGTCGACCGGCAGCACCGACGGTCGGCCCGTGGCCTGACCCGACGCCAACCAACCGCAGGAGGTACGCGCGTCATGTACACCACCGTCACCCGCGACGGCACCGGGCGCATCGTCGTCTACGGCCCCCACGACACACCGGCCATTGCTCGCAAGATAGGGCGGTCACCGTCACCATCCGCCCACCGGGGGCCGCTGACCCGCACCACCGGCCCCCTGGCCGAGGCATGAACATCCACCGCACGACAGTGCTTCCACGTGTGGCGTTCTACGGCCGGGCCGCCGAGGCCAGCGACCTCGCCACGGCGGCCCTCGTGGTCGGCGGTCAGTACCAGCAGTGCGTCTCGGTGCTGCCCGATGGCGCGATCACGGCGGTGTTCTCCGACCTCGGTACCCGGCCCGACTACCGGCGGGCACCCGCCAACCTGCTCCTCGACAACGAGCGGGAGATCAGCCGTGACGGTGGTCTGGACGACCTGCTCACCGAGGCGAACCGGCCAGAACGCCGATTCGACTTCGTGATCAGCACCGACGTTCACCGCCTGTCCCGACACCGGGCGACGAGGACCGCGCTCCTGCGCACGCTCGCGGTCGCCGGCATCGAGTTCCTTCACGCCCCCGAAATCCGCGACAGTGACCGGCTGCCGGTCATGCCGTGGCGACTGCGCAGCGTCGACTACATCGAGGTGCTGACCCAACTCATCCGCGACGGAGGACACCCGTGACGAGCACCCTGCCCGACTGGCTCCGCCCACCCACCACCACCGCCACGAAGCGGACGATACGGGTCGCGTTCCTCGGACGTACCTCGACCGAGGAGCAGCAGGACCCCACCCTGTCGATCCCCCGGCAGTTGACCAACTCCGAACGGGCTCTGCTGCCCAACATGGTCATCGTGGCGTGGTTCTGGGACGTGGAATCCTCTCGCAAGGAACTCAGCCAGCGCGGCCGGGGCACCGCGTGGCAGAAGTTCGACGTCGCCGTGCAACGAGACGGCGGCCTCGCCGACATGCTCGACGAGGCCACCTCACCCGATCGCCGCTTCGATGTCGTCATCTGCGAGTCGATCGACCGCATCGCCCGTTGGACCCACCAGGGCACCAAAATCGAGCACGACCTCGAACTCGCCGGAGTGCCACTGCTGGCCGCCGACGAGCCGGTCATGCAGTCGAACAGCCGCAAACGGGCCGCCCAGATCCTCCTGCGCCGCACCAAGCAGGGCGTCGCCGAGTGGTACATGATCGAGATGCTGGAGAAGTCGTGGGACGGCTTCGAGGAACACACCACCCAGGGCTGGAACGTCGGCAAGCCCCCATACGGCTACCTCGCCGAGAAGCACAAACACCCGGTCCCCGCCAAACGCGCGGAGGGCAAGCACAAGACCAAGCTGAAGATCGACCCCGACCGAGGGCCGGTGGTCGAGCAGATCTACGCCTGGCGCATCGACGAGAAGCTGTCCTACCGGGCCATCGCCGAACGGCTCAACACCGACCTCGACCGCTACCCGCCCCCACAACCCGTCGACCCTGCCCGCGCGGTCGGACGATGGACCGGCTCGGCGGTCCGCGAGATCCTCGTCAACCCCAAGTACACCGGCCACATGGTCTGGAACCGGCGCTCGACCAAAGACAAACTGCACCCCGGCAAGGTCAACCCCCGTGAGCAGTGGGTCGTCTCCGCACAGCCCACCCACCCGGGCATCGTGCCGATCGAGACGTTCCTCGCCGCGCAGAACGTGGGCCGATCTCGGGAACGGTCACGCGCCGACGCCCGCCAGGGTTCTCCCAACCGGCACCGGCAGACCAAGCGGGTTTACGCGCTTCGTTCCTACGTCTGGTGCGCGCCGTGCCAGCGGCGCATGTTCGGCCGCACCGTCACCGGATACACCTACTACTCCTGCCAACCCCGAGAGAGGGCCATCCCCGAGGGGCACCCGAGCATGATCTCGGTGACCGAGGAGGTGCTGCTCGACTTCGCCGATCGGTTCTTCAACACCTACGTCCTCGGTCCGGACCGGGTGCAAATCGCTACCCGCAGCCTGGACATCGCCGCCCAGCAAGCCGCCGAGGAGCAGCGGCGACAAGTCGCAGTGCTGCGGCGGACTCTAGACGACATCGCCGCTCGCCGCCGTCGCCTCCTGCGGGTCATCGAGGAGAACGACGACCCCGACGGCAGCGTGTTCGCGGAGATCGCCGAGCGACGAGCCGAACTCGACCGTGGCCGCGAGATCAAGGCGGCCGAACTCGCCCACCTAGAAGAAACCATGCCGGCCGACCCCGGCAGCGCCGACATCCTCGCCGACCTTCCCGAGATGGAAATCAAACTCAGCCTGCTACCGACCGACCGTCTTCGTCGCCTCCTGGACGCCTTCGCCGTGCAGATCCACCACGACGTCCGCACCAACCACGTCTCATTCAGAGCCACCGTCAGCCACCACGCCGCCCCACACCTGGCCCGCATAACCCGCGCCACGGCCGGCGGTCCCCGTGCCACCACCGCCCACACCAGCACAGACGACACCGCCCCAGCCGACGACGACGACGGCGGGGGCGGGGGCGGGGGCGGCGACCATTTGCAGTTCTGTGACATGCCCTGCCGGGGGCACCAGCGTGAGGCCCAGGCGGACGGCGTAGGAGAGTGTCCTTTGCCTCCCGTTTTGGACTGGTGGCGCGGGCTGTCGTTCGCCGAGGGCTGACAGGCTAGGTTGCTCGGATGAGTCTCCTCGATGACGTCGCGAGACGTGACAGCTGCCGATGCTGGGTGTGCGACGAGCCGGTCGACGTCGACATGTCGGTGAACGACCCGCGTGGCCCCAGCGTCGACAGCCGCACCGCCGACAGGAAGGCCAAGGTCGTCGAGCGACTTGCGCACCGTGCCTGCAACAGCCGCAAGGGTGCGGTCAAGGTGGTGATCGCCTGGCCGGACCGTCTGCGGGTGGTGGAGCCCGCACCGCTGATCACCGTCGCCGAACGGCTCGAACGCAAGGGTGGTCGCGAGTTGGTCGCCCGCTGTCCCAGCAAGAAGGACGCCCAGGAGACAGCGGATTGGCTGGTCGACCGGTTGTCCCGGCTGGCTCCGGGACTGCCGGTGAGCGCAAGCGTCGACGCGGGCGGCGGACAGTACCTCGTCACCCTGGCTGCTGGTCGCCGCTGACTGACGGCCCTGGTCGGCGGGCCGGCGCGATCCCGGGCCGCCCGACCCGAGCCACCCACCACGTCCCGGCACTCACCGTGCGCCGACGGCAACGAGCGGCTCGTGCATTGTGAAACGGCGTTGGCGTACGAGTTCCCGGCAGAGTCAGATACGTCAGCTCAGCTGTTGTCGAGCACGAACGCCCGCATGAGCTTGGCGCACTCGGCCGCGGGTGTCTCCAGCAAGAAGTGCCCGCCGTCGTACATGTGCGCGTCCATGCGATCGAGGGCGCGGTGGTAGGCGAGGACCTCGTCGACGTCGAAGTACGGGTCGCGCCGTCCCCACAGTACGAGCGCCTGCGGCTGGTGGGTCCGGTGGTACTCGGCGGTTTCCTCGAAACGGGCGACGTGGCCGGCGTAGTCGGTGAACAGCGCGAACTGGGCGGCGATGGTGCCGGGTCGGCTCATGCGTTCCCAGTCGAGGTGCCACGACTCGGGAGGGTGCAGCGTGCGCAGGTACTCGGGCAGCCCGGCGAGGTACTGGTCACGGGTGCCGGCGAAGTTCAACCAGTCCGACAGTTCGGCACGCCTGCCGTCGGTCGGGTCGGCCCAGTACGCCCTGGCGCTGTCCCACTGCTCGCCGGGGCCGTCCTCGTGGGCGTTGCCGCTGAACGACAAGGCCGCGGATGCGAGCCGGGACGCCGGTCGCCAGGTGGTGTCCCACCGGAGCGCCGAAGTCGTGTAGGTAGACGAAGAAAGGCTCGACCCCGAGCTGGCCGAGCAGGTTCTCGTTCGAGAGCCGTTGCCTGTTGTCGACGACCTTCGTGTCCCACGCTGCCTTCTTTGCCAGCCACGACTCGTACAGCGCGAAGTACCACTCCTGCATGGTGCCGGTGAACGGCCGGCCGTCGACCTTGGCGTCCGCGTGGGCGGGCATGGCCAGGAGGGCCCTCAGCCGTCGGGTTGAACCTCGGCACGAGGACGCTGAGTGCCTGCAGGTACTGGGACGACACCCGTTGGCCGTTGCTCCCGCCGGTGACCTTGGCGATGTCGAACATCTGGTCGGCGAGCCGGGACTCGGCCTCGGCGACGGCCGCCGGCTTGGGGCCGGTCGTGTCGTACATGAAGTCGCTCTGGTTGAGCATCGTGCCGGGCATCGTCATGGTGAAGAACTGGTTGTCGTTGGTCCCGCTGAGAACCTCCACCAGTTTGTCGTAGATCTTCGCGATTGCCTGGTCCGCCATGGTCGCCTCCTCGCGCGAGACGCATCGCCGCGATCAGTTCCTGTCGGCGGCGGTGCGCCTGATTCTTCGAGTGCGGCTTTTCGCGCTCCGAAGACCGGCGCGATTGCTCCTCGCGATCGACGCTATCGACGTCCCCGCTCCGACTTCGGCGGGAAGGGCGGCTCTGTCAAGGTGACTTGTCGACGCCGCCGAAGGCGCCGGTCGTGCCACACCGTGTGGTACGGGTGCCCCGGCAGGTCGACGGTTGACTTCGAGTCCGGTGCAGGTTGTCGGATGAGGTATGCGTGCGATTCGCCTTCATGAGTTCGGTCCCGCCACCAACCTCGTCCTCGACGATCTGCCCGACCTCGCACCCGGCCCCGGCCAGGTGCGCATCGCGGTCGCGGCCAGTGGGGTACACCTGCTCGACACCACACTGCGCCGAGGCGAGGCGGGCGGTCCGCTGCCGCTGCCGGAGCTGCCGACCGTGCCGGGTCGCGAGGTCGCCGGAACGGTCGACCTGGTCGGTGCCGGCGTGGACGAGGCGTGGCGGGGCCGGCGGGTCGTCGCCCACCTGGGCATGGTCCCCGGCGGGTACGCCGAGCAGGCGGTGACCGCCGTCGAGTCGCTGTTCGTCGTACCGGAGCGGATGGGGTTCGCCGACGCGGTGGCCCTGGTCGGTACGGGCCGGACCGCCCTCGGTGTCTTCGAGCTGGAACCGCCGACGGCGGATGACGTGGTGCTGGTGTTGTCGGCGGCCGGTGGGCTTGGTTGGCTGCTGGTGCAGGCGGCCCGTACGGTCGGCGCGACGGTGGTCGCCGCAGCGCGGGGCGCACAGCGGACGGCTCGGCTGGGTGAGCTGGATGGGGACGTGGTGGTGGTCGACTACGACCGGCCGGACTGGACTGAACTGGTCCGGGCACGGGTCGGCGGGCCGACCCTGGTGTACGACGGGGTCGGTGGGGCGGTGGGCCGGGCCGCACTGGAGTCGACGGCGACGGGTGGGCGGTTCGTGATGTTCGGGTGGTCGGCGGGGGAGCCGACCCGGGTGGACACGGCGGATCTGGTGGAGCGGAGCCTGACCGCCGGGTGGCTCGGGCAACGACTCCGGACCAGGCCCGGGGGGATCGCGGGGTTGGCGGCCCGGTCGGTGGAACTGGGCGGCCAGGGCTGGTGGCGTCCGTTGGTGTCGACGTACCCGCTGGCGGAGGCGGCTGCCGCGCACGCCGATCTGGAGGGGCGGCGGGCGTTGGGCAAGGTGGTGTTGACCGTCACCGGGTGACACCGGCGGGATCGGCACCGACCGGCGGGCCGAGCTGCCCGTCCCCTGGCGGGCTACCGGACAGCGCGCGGGTCCTCGGCGGAATCCGCCGAGGACCCCGACCCGACGCGCGGCCGTCGGCATCTTGTCTGTTCAGCCGCGAGGTTGCTGCTCAGCCGGGGAGTTGGTCGACCCGGGTGAGCACCTGGTCGATCAGGCCGTAGTCCCGGGCCTGCTCGGCGGTGAACCACCGGTCCCGGTCCCAGTCGGCCTGGATCTCGTCGAGGCTGCGCCCGCTGTGCTCGGCGATCAACTCCTGCATGGTCCGCTTCACGTGCAGCATGTTCTCCGCCTGGATGGTGATGTCGGCGGCGGTGCCGCCCATCCCCCCGGACGGCTGGTGCATCATGATCCGCGCGTGTGGCAGGGCGAACCGCTTGCCTGCCGCCCCCGCGCAGAGCAGGAACTGACCCATCGACCCGGCGAACCCCAGCGCCAGGGTGGCCACGTCGTTGCGGACGTACCGCATGGTGTCGTAGACGGCCATCCCGGCGCTGACCGAACCACCGGGTGAGTTGATGTAGAGGTAGATGTCCCGCTTGCTGTCCTCGGCGGCGAGCAGCAGGATCTGCGCGCAGATCTGGTTGGCCGAGGCGTCGGTGACCTCGGTGCCGAGGAAGATGATCCGTTCCCGCAGCAGCCGCTCGAAGACCTGGTCGCCGAAGGCATGCTGCCCGCCGTCCAGCATTCGTACGTCGTACCCGATCATGGTGACCACCCTCCGCGTTGCCGGCGGGCGACGCTCCGCCCGGGGACCGGCGGGTCCAGCCTGCGTCGCCGGGCGGGCGTCGCCCCACCCTTTCTGCCCCCGGCAGATCCGCCCTCGGCAGAACCCGGCCGGCCTAGCCGACGAGCAACCGCCGCCGGCCCGTCCAGGCCCGTCGCCGCGCCAGCACTTTTGCGGTACGCGCAGCGGGGCGGGCGGTCGGCAGGACGGCGATCACCCGGACGGGTGCGGCGACGGTCACCGCCGCGAACCCGCGCGAACCGACGCCGACGGGCGACAGCGCACCACCCGACAGGAGGACACTGCCGCCGACGTGCGGCACCGGCCCGACACCGGTCGGCCGGCCGACCCGTGCGGTGGGCGGGCCGACCCGCAGGCGCGGACCGGTGCCGTCGCGGCGGGCGGCCGGCACCCGGTCCAGCCGGGCCAGGCTCCCGCCCGGCGGGACGGGAACCCGACGCTCGACCCGGCGCAGCTCGTCGCGGGCCTCTTCGAGCAGGTCGGACAGGTTGATCCCGAGCGCCCGGCAGATCGCCGCCAACACTTCGGAGGAGGCCTCCTTGCGCCCGCGCTCCACCTCGGAGAGGTAGGGCAGGGACACCCCGGCGGCGGCGGCCACCTCGCGCAGCGTGCGGCCCTGGCGCAGCCGTACCCGACGCAGCACTCCGCCGATCACCCGACGCAGCAGCGACATGCGGGCCTCCTCGTGGCCGGTGTCCCGGGACCTTCCCATCATGCCCGGTCGGCGGACCTGGCACCGGCCCGGCCGGCTCTCCCGACCACGGCCCGAACAGCTCGGACGGGGGTGACGGGACGCTTACCGCAGGTAGGGGCGGCGACCCGGCCCGTCGGCCCCCCTGCCAACCGCTATGTTGTGGTCGTGCAGGCGACCCAGGGGGAGCGGGACCGACGGTGATCCATTTCCCGGCGCAGCGGCGGGGTCCGCTCAGCGCGTTGAGTCTCCGCCTGGCCGCCGCCCTCGGCCTGGTCCTGCTCACCGTCGCGGTGGTCTACCTGGACCGCAGCGGCTACCGCGACGTGGACGAGAACGGGCTGACCCTGCTCGACTGCTTCTACTACGCGGTGGTCACCCTCTCGACCACCGGGTACGGCGACATAACCCCCTTCGAGCAGTCCGCCCGGCTGGTGAACGTCCTGTTCATCACCCCGGCCCGGGTGATCTTCCTGATCATCCTGGTCGGTACCACCCTGGAAGTCCTGACCGAGCAGTACCGGACCGGCCGTCGACTGGGTCGGTGGAGGAGAACCGTGAAGGACCACGTCATCATCTGCGGCTACGGCACCAAGGGCCGTAGCGCGGTCTCCGCCCTGCTGGAGAACGGGCTGGACAAGTCCCGGATCGTGGTGGTGGAGCGGAGCAGCGCCGCGCTGCGGCAGGCCACCTCGGCCGGGCTGGTCGCCATCGAGGGCTCCGCGACCCGCTCGTCGGTGCTGGAGGAGGCGCACGTCCGCAACGCCAAGTCCGTCATCATCGCCACCGACAGCGACGACGCCTCGGTGCTGGTCGCGCTGACCACCCGGCAGCTCACCGCCGGCCAGGTACGGATCATCGCGGCCGTCCGGGAGGCCGAGAACGCCCCGCTGCTCCGCCAGAGCGGCGCGCACCATGTGATCGTCTCCTCGGCCACCGCCGGCCGCCTGCTCGGCCTCTCCACCTCGGCGCCGCCACTGATCGACGTGGTGGAGGACCTGCTCACCCCCGGGCAGGGCATGGCGCTGGCGATGCGTTCGGCCGAGCGGCACGAGGTGGGCAAGTCCCCGCGCGAGCTGGAATCCCTGGTCATCGCGCTGGTGCGGCGGGGAAAGGTGGTCACCCTGGCGGACCGGGCCGGCGCGGTGATCGAGACCGGCGACATGCTCGTGCACGTCCGCGACGACCGACCCACCGCCAACACCACCACCTCCTGACGACCTGGTGGCCCGCCGGACGACCCGGTGGTCCCGCCGAAACGACGAAGTGGCCGCCCCCTGCGCGGGCAACGGCCACTTCGGCGTCGACTGGTGACTAGCTGATCGTCCAGGTGTCGCCGGTGGTGAGGAGGTCGGTGAGTTGTTGTTCGGGGGTGTGGGTGGTGGTGGCTTTGGCGGTGGTGAGTTGTTGTTGTACGACGTTGTCGTAGGTGGGGCGGGTGGTTTGTCGGAACACGCCGATGGGGGTGTTGCGGAGGTCTGGTCCGGGGAGTCGGGACAGGGCGAAGGCGTAGGCGGG
>NZ_JBIUCH010000039.1:0-20803 GCF_044548625.1 Micromonospora sp. NPDC051925
CGTCTTTTCCTTGCACCGCAACGGGTTCGGGCGTGTCCGCACCGACCACCACGGCGACCACCCACCGCACTCACGCCGTTACGCGGAAAGGCTCAGTATTGCCTGTCGGCTGGCGGCAAGGCAAAGTAGTTTGGACGCGATGGACGGCACCGCCGGTAGACAGCATGATGAATGCCACCTCCTGGCTCGACTCTTCGATCGCATCCAAACAAGTAGGCGAACTGTTAGAACGCGGCCTGAATTACTCGGCAACGTCGGACCATCAGAACGCACTCAGGTACGCTGCTTCGTATTACGTCAGCGCGAACGCGGATGTAGACGTCGAACCGGCAATCGGTCTAGCCATCTCCGGCCTGCAGCTACTGGCACATCAGCGCCTAGTAAACGAAAAAAGAAAGTACACCTCTTCCAACGCCTTTGAACGTGCGGCGGGGAACACGGAAGGCGAAATCCGGGAATTCTTGGACGATTGCCAGATTGGCACTTCAATTCCTTCACATCTCTCTGAACTGCAAACGGCGGCAGCAGCTATGCCACCCGGACAGGGACCTGAACGGGATGCCCTCGGCGCTGTCATATACCTCCGAAACAAGATGGTTCATCCAACGAAGACTTTGGACAAGTGGAATGTTTATGTCTGGGCCGAAGCCAGCTTGGTAGCGTGCCACTTTCTCAGGCTTGGCATCCTTAACACGCTGGGCTATACGGGGCAGCACAAATCCGCGTTGTCACTCAACCGCTGGACAGGTGCAGTTGATCCAGTTCCTTGGGCCCAATGAGGTTAAATCGAAGCGATCATGTTTAGCGCAGCAGCGATGATGCCGCCTGTTGGGCTGACAATTCCATGGCGTAGCGTCTTCCAGCGTCCCATGAGGACCACGAAGCCGCGTTTCACTTGTCAGCGCAGGCCAATTTGCAAGCGAACGTAGCTATCGACATGGTTTCTCGCCACAGAGCCACGCCTCCCATGCATCCGTGAGAATAATGCCCAGTTCAGATCTGAATGGACCCCAACCAAGAACGATATCTGCGCGATTGATTTCTGCGATGAGGTTCGGTGGCTCCGGCTGGGGTGGTTGGCGGCGAATCGGAATGCGGCTGTTGGTAACCTGCTCGGCCACGGCCACCACGCTAGACATGCTCGTCCCGACGCCTGAGCCAAGGTTGACGGCTTGGCAGACTCCGGGGACACAAGCGGTTAGGGCGAGCCGGAGGCCGGTGGCAACATCAGCCACATGGACGAAGTCCCGCACCGCCGACCCGTCGCCATTGAGGGTTACGTAGTCGAGTTGGCCGGTGATTGCCCGGAAGACGTTCGGGATGATCCTTGCGCGGTCGGTGTCAGTGACGCCGTCGACTGCTCCGGCGATGTTGAACGCCGGAGGGACTGTACAAATAACGGCTGATCGACCGATCAAGGGAGAGACGCCAGATGACGACCGAGACCACCGTGGGAGAGCCGGCCGCCGGGACGGTGGGTGCGGTCACGGATGAGCAGTTGATCGCGATGCTGGTCGATCGGGCTCGTGGTGACGGGTTGAAGCTGACCGGTGAGGGCGGGCTGCTGCAGCAGCTGACCAAGCGGGTCCTCGAGTCCGCTCTCGAGGGAGAGATCACCGACCACGTCGGCTACGACAAGCACGACCCGGCCGGTCGGGGCAGCGGGAACACCCGCAACGGCAGCCGGACCAAGACCGTGCTCACCGACGTCGGCCCGGTCGAGGTCCGGGTTCCACGCGACGCCGCCGGGACATTCGAGCCGCAGATCGTGCGCAAGCGCCAGCGGCGCCTGACCGGCGTTGACGACATGGTGCTGTCGCTGTCGGCCAAGGGCCTCACCCATGGGGAGATCGCCGCGCACCTGGCCGAGGTCTATGGCGCCGAGGTGTCGAAGCAGACGATCTCCACCATCACCGACAAGGTCATGGACGGCATGGCCGAGTGGCAGAACCGACCCCTCGACAGGGTGTATCCGGTCGTGTTCATCGATGCCATCAACGTCAAGATCCGTGATGGTCAGGTCGCGAACCGCCCGATCTACGTCGTCATGGCGGTCACGGTCGACGGCAACCGGGACATCCTCGGGATCTGGGCTGGTGACGGCGGTGAGGGCGCGAAGCACTGGCTGCATGTGCTCACCGAGCTGAAGAACCGCGGCGTCGCCGACGTGTTGATGCTGGTCTGTGACGGGCTCAAGGGCCTGCCGGACGCTGTCGCGACGGTGTGGCCGCGCACGATCGTGCAGACCTGTGTGGTGCATCTGCTGCGTAACTCGTTCCGGTACGCGGCTCGCCAGGACTGGGACAAGATCGCGAAAGCGCTCAAACCGGTCTACACCGCGGCGACCGAGGACGCCGCGACCGAACGGTTCCTCGAGTTCGCCGAGACCTGGGGCAGAAAGTACCCGGCGATCGTGAAGCTGTGGGAGAACGCCTGGGCCGAGTTCGTGCCCTTCCTCGCCTTCGACGTGGAGATCCGCAAGGTCATCTGCTCCACGAACGCGATCGAGAGCGTGAACGCCCGTATCCGCAAGGCCGTCCGCGCCCGTGGGCACTTCCCGAACGAGGCCGCAGCACTCAAGTGCGTCTACATGGCGTTGATGAGCCTCGACCCCACCGGCACCGGACGCCGGCGGTGGACCATGCGCTGGAAGGCACCACTGAACGCCTTCCAGATCGCCTTCGAAGGCCGGCTCACCCCGGCCAACAACTGACCACCTCAACAACCAAGATCAGTCGTTAACTTGACAGACCCCCTGCGGACCGCGCTGAACGAGGCGGTCCGCCGTCAACACCTGGTGCGCAATCCCGCCAGCCTGGCGAAACCGCCCCGCCTCGAAGACGAAGAGGTCGAACCGTACTCGGTGGAGGAAGTGCAGCGGCTGTTGCTCGCCGCGAGCGAGCGGAGAAACAGCGCGCGGTGGGCAATCGCGCTGGCACTCGGACTGCGGCAGGGTGAGGTGCTGGGCCTGAGATGGAATGACGTGAACCTCAACGATGGAACGCTTACCGTTCGCCGCGCCCGGCAGCGCCCCAAATGGAAGCACGGTTGCACGAAACCGTGCGGCCGGAAGTTCGGCGGTCACTGCCCGGACCGGCAGCCATTACGCGCGGAAACCGCCGACACGAAATCGCGGGCCGGTCGGCGCAGTATCGGACTTCCGGACCCCCTGGTTGCCCTGCTACGCCAGCACCGAAAAGAACAGGACGCCGAGCGCGAGACCGCCGCGCAACTCTGGACGGAAACGAGCTATCTGTTCACCACGCCGACCGGCGGCCCGGTGAACCCTCGCACCGACTACACAGAATGGAAGCGACTGCTGGCCCGCGCCGGACTGCGCGATGGGAGGTTGCACGACGCTCGGCACACTGCGGCAACGGTGCTGCTGATTCTCGGCGTGGCCGAGCGTGCCGTGATGGGCATCATGGGGTGGTCGGATTCCGGCATGGCCCGGCGCTACCAGCACCTCACGGGACAGGTTCGCCGCGACGTGGCCAAGCGGGTCGGTGGTCTGCTCTGGCAGCCCAAGCCAAGGGCCGATGACGACCCGGAGGACGGCGCGGCGGGGGTGCTCAGCCAGGCGTCGTGAGGGCAACTGAGACCAAAACTGAGACCACGACAGAGAAACGCCCGGTGACTCGCGGAGAGTCGCCGGGCGTTTCGCCTGTTACAGAGCGGTGGCGGCGGGATTTGAACCCGCGGAGGGCGTAAACCCTCACACGCTTTCGAGGCGTGCTCCTTAGGCCACTCGGACACGCCACCGCCGACGAGGATACAGGAACCCCGGGTCGGGTGCCGAACCGGTATCCCTCCCACCGGCCTGGCAGGATCTTTGCCATGAGTACGCACATCGGCGCGAAGCCGGGCGAGATCGCCGAGCGGGTCCTGATGCCGGGCGACCCGCTGCGGGCCAAGTGGATCGCGGAGACCTACCTCGAGGACGCCACGTGCTACTCGACGGTGCGGGGCATGTTGGGCTTCACCGGGCGCTGGAACGGCGTCGCGGTCTCCGTCCAGGGCTCCGGCATGGGCATGCCGTCCGCCTCCATCTACGCCCACGAGCTAATCAACGAGTACGGCGTGAAGACCCTGATCCGGGTCGGCTCCTGTGGTGCGCTCACCGAGGATCTCCAGCTCCGTGACGTGATCGCGGCGATCGGGTCGTCGACCGACTCGAACATGAACCGGGTGCGTTTCGACGGGTTGATCGACTACGCCCCGGTCGCCGACTTCGGGTTGCTGCGTACCTCGGTGGAGGTGGCCGAGCGGCGCGGCATCACCATGCGGGTCGGGCCGGTCCTCGCCGCCGACGCCTTCTACACGGACCGGCCGGATCTGTACGACACCCTCGCCGACTACGGCGTGCTGGCGGTGGAGATGGAGTCAGCCGCCCTCTACACGATCGCCGCCAGGTTCAAGGCCCGCGCCCTGACCATCCTGACGGTCAGCGACCACATCAAGACCGGCGAGAAGACCACCGCGCAGGAGCGCGAGCAGACCTTCGCCCAGATGGTGGAGGTCGCCCTGGACACCGCCGCCTCCTGACCGCGACTCGCCACGGGGCAGCGGCGCGCAATGGAGCCGATGTAGCGGTATCGCCGGCACGCGGATACCGCTACATCGGCCCCATCGAGTTGATCATCTGGGGCCGCCGTCCCGCATGCCCGAGCCCACCCCGGCCGGCGGATATCAGCGGAAGAACGCGCGCAGGACGGCGGCGGTCTCCGTGGCCAGGACGCCGGGGTAGACCTCGGGGCGGTGGTTGAGGCGGCGGTCGCGCAGGACGTCCCAGAGGGAGCCGGCGGCCCCGGTCTTGGGTTCCCAGGCACCGAAGACGACGGTCGAGATCCGGGCCAGCACCAACGCTCCCGCGCACATCGTGCACGGCTCCAGGGTCACCACCAGCGTGCAGTCGTCCAGCCGCCAACGGCCCAGCCGTTCGGCAGCCCGCCGCAACGCCAGCACCTCGGCGTGCGCGGTCGGATCCCCGGTCAGCTCCCGTTCGTTGCGGCCGACGGCCAGTTCGGTGCCGTCCGGGCCGTAGACCACCGCGCCCACCGGCACGTCCTCCACCGCCAAGCCGGAACCGTCGGGCCCACCGGAACCGCCCGGCCCGAAGACACCCTCACCGGGCTCCTGCGCCCCGCCGGAACTGCCGGCGGAGGGCGACGCCGGGCCGGTGACGGCGATCTCCAACGCGCGGCGCATCCACAGCTCGTGCCGCTGTCGGCGGCCGGCGGAACCGGGATCGGCCAGCCGCTCGGTCACCCCCGGACCGACCCGCCCGGCCGCGCCGGGCGTCGGCTGCCCCGGCCGTACGGTGCCCAGGGCGGGATCGGTCGCGTCGGTCGCTCCCGCGGCACCCACCCGCGGCGAACCACCACCGGTCAGGGCCGGCCCCCGCGCACCACCGGCACTCCAGGCCGACCCCGCCGGACCGTCGCCGGTCGGTGGAGGGTCAGACCTCACGCAGCTCCTCGACCTCGTCGGCGCAGCCGAGCACCTGGCACACCTCGATGGTCACGTCGGCCGGGAGCATGCCCTCGTGGGCGCAGAGCTTGAGCAGACGTTGGGCGGAGATGCCCAGGTCGGCGAGGATGTCGGCGTCACCCACCGGGTCGGCCTCGGGGTCCACGACCGGTTGTTCGTTCTCCTCGTCGCCCCCGCTGACGGTGGTCGACGGCGGCTCGTCGACGTCGTCGAGGCCGGTGACCGACGTCTTGAGGTCACCGACGAGCAGCGCGCCCAGCCGGGACTCCTCCGCGTACGCCGAATCGGAACCGAAGACCCGCAGGTCCTCCCCCTCGTCGAGGCGCAACAGCACCAGGTACGCGTCATCGGCCTCGACGAAGAGCAGCGACACGTCGGCTTCCGGTTCGACGTCGCGCAGCCGGTCGGCGACCTCGTCGATGTCGGCGGCACCCCGTAGGTTGACCTCGGCGGCGTTCCAGCCGCCCTCGTCGCGCACCAGGGCGGCAGCGAAGTACGACATGGTTCCCCCAAAGACCTCGGCACAGCCGACTCGTTACGCGTGCACGTTAACCGGTCGAGTCGGCAGCCGACCGGTCAACGCCCCGAAGGACCGTCCAATCCTGGAAAGTTCGTCAGCCGGCGACGCGGCGACGGGTGGCGATCAGTTGGCGCAGTCGCTCGGTGCGTTCCCGCTGCGGCCGGACCCGCTGACGTACCGCGCGGGCTCCCGCCAGCTCGGCGAGAATCTGCAGGCGACGGCGGCTCCGCTCGGAGTCGAGCCGCGGGGTGTTCCAGGCCATACCGAAGAGCGTCCCCAGTCACAGCGGGTACGTCAAGATGGTGCGGCAAACGAAGCCGCGCGACGACGTAGCGTCACCACATCGGCCAGTCCGCGCTGACCGCCCACCGCACCACGACGATCGCGAACGCGATGCTCCAGCCGCCCCCGGTGACGATCGCGACGCCGGTGCCGATCCCGCGGTCGCCGTACCGGACCAGGACCAGCGCGACGAGCCAGGCGAGCGCACCGGCGACGACCGTCCACCAGGCGTAGCCGCCGACGTCCCGGCCGAGCAGGCCGAAGAGCACCAGCCAGGCGGCGGCGAGCGCACCACCCGCGGCCACGGCGGCACCGGTGACCGGGTGCGGTTCGCGCCAGGTCGGCCGCCGGGGCGGCCCGGAGGGAAAGAGACCCGAGGGGACGTACGGGACCTGCCCCGCGACGGGTCCGGGCTGATGGTTCGTCGTCACTGTTCCCCCTCCCGGCCGACTGTTGGCCGAACGGACCGGCGGGCCCGCGCCGGTGGGCCGGTGGGCGGCCCCCGGTCCGGCCGGTGCTGCTGTCGGTGCGACCTCCACCGTATCCGTCTGCCAGGATGTCCGAATGTCCTCGCTCCGACCCGGCCGACGTCGCACCCGTCCGGCGTACCCCGTCCTGCTGCTCGTGGGGGCGTTGCTGGGCGGCTGCGGGACGGACCGACCGACCGCACCCCCGGTCTGGGACGGCCCGACGGCCGTGGCGACCGGCGACCAGCCGGCGACCCCGACGGGTTCGCCCGGCACGCCGTCGGCCACGTCGAGCCCGGCCGGAACGCCGTCTGCCACGCCGGACCCGGCCGCCCTGCGGCGGGTCTTTCCGGTACGGGCGGGGAACGTCGACTACCACCCGACGCACTCGGGTTATCCGGGCACCGACATCTTCGCCGACTGCGGTGAGCCGGTGGTGGCGGTCACCGACGGGACGGTCCTGGAGGTGAGCCGGGTGGACCGGTTCGACAGGAAGGGGCCGCAGGGGCCGTACAACGGTGGTCTGTCGGTGTCGCTGCTGGGCGACGACGGGGTGCGGTACTACGGTTCGCACCTGAGCGTGATCAGCGCGGGGATCGACGCGGGGGTCCGGGTGCGGGCCGGCCGGCAACTCGGCGAGGTGGGCCGGACGGGGAACGCGAACAACGTCTGTCACCTGCACTTCGGATTGTCGCCGAAGTGCACCGGGCACGACGACTGGTGGATCCGGCGGGGTGTGGTGGGGCCGGCGAAGTACCTGGATTCCTGGCGGGGCAAGGGCAACCGCTCGCCGGTCGCCGCGGTGACCGCCTGGGAGCGGGAACACGGCTGTCCCCGCGCGCCGCGCGGCTCCTCGGGCGCGGGCTGAGCGACGGTCCGGGCGGCCGGACGCCGGAGGCGGCATCGGCCGGACGCATTGACGTACGTATTACCCGTCGGTTAACGTCCCGGGATGAGAGAGCGCTCTCTCATAGAACTAACCTCCCGAATCCGACGAACCGCGCGCCGCTGGTCGTCCCGGCGACCCCGCGCGGAGGAGGCACGATGACACCTCCCGTCCCCCGACGCCCCGCCCCCTGGGTGCTCGCCACCACCACCGCGCTGGCCGTCCTCGTCGGCGGCCTCACCCTCACCACCGCCAGCACCCCCGCCGAGGCGGCCGACGTCGGCGCCGGCAGCTACACCACCGATCCGGTCGGCCCGCTCCCCAGCGGCTGCGGCGACCTGTCCACCAATCCCCGGCAGTACGCCACCGCCAACGCCCCCGCCGGGCCGGTCCCCACCAACGACTGGTGGTCGTCGCTGCTGTGGAAGAAGACGAACTGCTCCTACAGCGAACCGCTGCACGCCCACCCGCTGTCGTACCAGACGTTCGGCGACGGGCTCGGCTTCTCGGCGCCGTCCACCGCCACCGTCACCGGCACCTCGACCGGGGTGGGCGAGTTCAAGTACACGTACACCGAGGACATCCGGGTCGGGGTGGCCGCGCTCGGCGCTCCGGTCGTCAAGGTCGACGACTGGTCCGACTGGACGGTCACCCCGTACTGGAGCGACGGGGCGCGGACCCTGCGCGCCACCATCGGCCACGGTCTGCCCTTCGCCTACTTCCAGGCCACCGGCGGCGACGCCCAGATCAACCCGACCGGTGGTGCCGCCACCGTCTGGTCGAACACCGGCGGCACCATCGGCTTCACCGTCCGGGGCCACGACTACGTCGGGTACGCCCCGACCGGGGCGAGCTGGACCGTCACCAACGGGCGGATCACCTCCACCCTGGCCGGCAAGGGCTACTTCTCGATCGCCCTGCTGCCTCCCACCGCCGACGCCACCGCCCGCGCCGCACTCGCCACCAGCTACGGCCGGTACGCCCACGCGCACGTCACCGGCACCCGGGTCGGCTACACCTACGACCCGGCGACCAGCACCGTGAACACCACGTACTCGTTCACCACCACCGCCCGGGAGGGCACCGCCACCCAGACCGTGGTCAGCCTCTACCCGCACCAGTGGAAGGCGCTCGCCGGATCCACCCCGCTCGCCCAGACCTACCCGTCGGCGCGTGGCCGGATGAAGGTGCTGGTCGGCGTGGACGCCTTCCGCACCGCGATGACGTTCCACGGCGTCCTGCCCGAGCTGCCCGCCGTCGGCACCGGATCCGGGGCCGACCTGACCCAGCTCAAGGAGCAGCTCGCCGCCGTCCGGGGCAACCCGATGGACCAGCGCGGCAACGACACCTACTGGACCGGCAAGGGCCTCGGCCGGGCCGCCCGGATCGCCGAGATCGCCGACCAGGTCGGCGACACCGAGACCCGCAACGCCGCGCTGAACGCCATCCGCAGCACGCTGACCGACTGGTTCACCGCCACCCCGGGCAAGACCGCCAAGGTCTTCTACTACGACCGCAACTGGGGCACCCTGATCGGCTACCCGGCGTCGTACGGGTCCGACCAGGAACTCAACGACCACCACTTCCACTACGGGTACTTCATCGCGGCGGCGGCGACGCTTGCCAAGTTCGACCCGGCGTGGGCCGCGCAGAGCCAGTACGGCGGCATGGTCGACCTGCTCATCCGGGACGCCAACAACTACAACCGGTCCGACACCCGCTTCCCCTACCTGCGGGACTTCGACATCTACGCCGGCCACGACTGGGCCGCCGGGCACGGCTCGTTCAACGCCGGCAACAACCAGGAGTCCTCGTCCGAGGGGATGAACTTCGCCAACGCGCTGATCCAGTGGGGTCAGGCCACCGGCAACACCGCCGTCCGCGACGCGGGCGTGTTCATCTACACCACCCAGGCCGCCGCGATCCAGGAGTACTGGTTCGACGCCGACGACGAGAACTTCCCCGAGGCGTTCGGGCACTCCACCGTCGGCATGGTCTGGGGCGACGGCGGGGCGTACGCGACCTGGTTCAGCGCCGAGCCCGAGATGATCCAGGGCATCAACATGCTCCCCGTCACCGGCGGCCACCTCTACCTGGGCTACCGGCCGGCGTACAACAAGGCGAACTATGCCGAGCTGGTCCGCAACAACGGCGGCGAACCCACCGTGTGGCAGGACATCCTCTGGCAGTTCCTGGCCCTCGGCGACCCGGACGCGGCGCTGGCCAAGCTGCGGGCCAACCCCGGCTACACCCCGGAGGAGGGTGAGAGCCGGGCACACACCTTCCACTGGGTCCGCAACCTCGCCGCGCTCGGCCAGGTCGACACCACGGTCACCGCCAACCATCCGCTGGCCGCCGTGTTCAGCCGCAACGGCGCCCGCACCTACGTGGCCAGCAACATCACCGCCGCACCCCTGACGGTGCGCTACTCCGACGGGACCAGCCTCACCGTGGCGGCCGGGAAGACCGCCACCACCGGGGCGTACACCTGGAGCGGCGGCAACGCGGGCGGCGGCATCGACCCGAGCCCCACGCCGACCACGTCGCCGACACCGACGCCGACCGGCCCGAGCCCCACGCCGACCGGCCCGTCGCCGACCCCGACCAGCCCGACCCCGCCGCCGACCACCCCGCCGGCCGGTTCACCGGTCAGGTTCCTGCTGCCCGGTGGTGGACTCGGGGCGGCCGGCGCCGCGACGACGACCACGGTGGCCGGCACCGGGGGCGCGAACCACGACGGCACCCCGACCAACCCGGTGGTCTTCACCGCCACCGGCCTCCGCCTCACGTACGCGGGCGGCCAGACCGGGTTCGACCTGTTCCTCGACGCCGGCCAGTCGGTCGGCAACGGGGTGCAGACCCGGGTCTCCTACGACCTGACCGGTGACGGCACCTTCGACCGGGTGGAGACGTACCGCTACTTCGCCACCGACCCGGTGCCCGGCTACGAGCACTACACCCAGAACGTCGGGCTGCTCTCCGCCACCGGCACGTGGGGCAACCTGGCCGGCGGCACGGTGAAGGTGGAGGTCTGGTCGGCGATCGGCGTCAACCCGTCCACCCTCGGCATCGGCAACCAGTCGGTGGTGAAGCTGCCGTACTCCTGATCCGACGTTCCACCAACACACCCCGCGCCGCCGGTCGTCCCCCGACCGGCGGCGCGGGCGCGTAGGTTGCAACGCATGAGCGCCAGAGATCCCGTCGCCGACCTGCGCCGGATCGCGTTCCTGCTGGAGCGGGCCAACGAGGCCACCTACCGGGTACGCGCGTTCCGCTCGGCGGCGGCGACCCTCGCCGCGCTGCCGGCGACGGAGCTGACCGAGCGGACCCGGGCCGGCACGCTCACCGACCTGCCCGGCGTCGGTGACGTCACCGCCCGCTGCGTCGCCGAGTCGCTGGCCGGCGAGGAACCGGTCTACCTGCGCCGGCTGGTCGCCACCGAGGGCACCGACCTGGACGAGGCGGCCGGCGCGCTGCGCGCCGCGCTGCGCGGGGACTGCCACACCCACTCGGACTGGTCCGACGGCGGGTCACCGATCGAGGAGATGGCGCTCGCCGCGGTCGAGATCGGTCACGAGTACCTGGTGCTGACCGATCACTCGCCCCGGCTGAAGGTGGCCCGGGGCCTCACCGCCGACCGGCTGCGCCGGCAGCTCGACCACGTGGCGGCGGTGAACGACGCGCTGCCCGAGGGCTTCCGCATCCTCACCGGGATCGAGGTGGACATCCTCGCCGACGGCTCCCTCGACCAGGACGAGGAGCTGCTGGCCCGGCTCGACGTGGTGGTCGGCTCGGTGCACAGCGGACTGAACGACGAGCGGGCGAAGATGACCCGACGGATGCTCGCCGCGATCGCCAACCCGCACCTGGACATCCTCGGCCACTGCACCGGGCGGATGGTGTCGTCCCGGCCGGCCGGGGTGACCGGCCCGGGTGACCGCGGGCACCGGGCGCGGACCCGGGCCGAGAGCGAGTTCGACGCGGACGCGGTCTTCGCCGCCTGCGCCGCGCACGACGTGGCCGTGGAGATCAACTCTCGGCCGGAGCGGCAGGACCCGCCGAAGCGGCTGATCCGCCGCGCCCTGGAGGCCGGCTGCCGGTTCGCCATCGACACCGACGCGCACGCCCCGGGCCAGCTCGACTGGCAGCGGTTCGGCTGTCAACGGGCGGCCCTGTGCGGCGTTCCCGCCGACCGGGTGGTCAACACCTGGCCGGCGGACCGCCTGGTCGACTGGACCCGGTCCCGGTCCTGACCGTCGCCCCGCGCGTCACCGCCCGCCGGCCCGTGTGATCCACTCCCGTGCGCCGTGGTTGCGGTATCCGGACGGGCCGGGGTCAGCGGGTGGCGGTCTCCACCGCCGCCGAAACGGCAGGCGGGCCGGCAGCGACCCGCCCCCATCGGGTACGCCGGGCAGCCGACGCCGTCGACGGGGGCCGACCAGGCCCTGCGCGACGGCGACCCCGAGCAGTACGACCAACGCGCCGACCGGCTGGTGCCAGTTCAGCCGCTCGCCGAGCACCAGCGCGCCGATCAGCACCGCGAAGATCGGGACCAGGTACGTCACCGTGGAGGCGGTGCTCGCCCCGGCCACCCGGATGTTGCGCAGGTTGATCACGAACGCCAGCCCGGTGCCCAGTGCGCCCAGGACCAGCACGCTGGCCACCACCGGCAGCGACAGGCCGGTCGGTGCCGGCGGCGCCCCGGCCACCAGCGGCCCGACCACCGCCAGCTGGGCGGTGGCCACCAACAGCTGCGCCGTCGAGAGCGACAGCCCGGAGTACGCGCTGCCGGCGACGAACTTCTTCTGGTACGGGATGGCCACGCCGTAGCAGGCCGCCGCGCCGAAGCACATCAGCTGGCCGGTGAAGTGCGCCCCGCCCACCCCCTCCCAGACCCCCAGCACCACCAGCACGCCGAGGAAGCCCAGCCCGAGCCCGACAGCGGCCCTCGCGCTCAACCGCTCGGTACGGAAGACCAGCACCGCCAGCGGCAGCACGAACAGTGGTGTGGTGGCGTTCCAGATGCCGGCGAGCATCGACTCGACCCGCTGCTCCCCGTAGCCGAAGAGGGTGAACGGGATCGCCACGCCGAACGCGGCGACCACCACCAGGTGCGCCCAGACCCGGGGCTCGCGGGGTAGCCGGTCACGCAGCAGGACCAACACCACCAGCAGCGTCGCCGCACCGGTCGCCACCCGGTAGAGGGTGAGGTGCAGCGGGTGCAGTTCCTCGACACCGACCTTGATGAACAGGAAGCTGGAACCCCAGATCGCGGCGAGGGCAAGGAAACCCGGCAACCAGCTACGCAGCTCGGACCGGTCAGGAGTGGTGTGGCTTGTCACCCCTTGCACTCTGCCGCAGCGGTACGACGAAGTCGCGCCGATTTCGCCCTTCGTGTCGTCGGCCACAGAAGCCGGAGCGACACCTGCCGGTCGGTGCGCCGGCCGGGACGCGGGAGCCGGCGACGAGCGCTGACCTCGACCCTGCTCGGCCGCGACGACGACGGTGGCCACCCGGTCGTGGGCCGGGCTGGCGGTCGACCAACGGCTGCGCTCGCCCGTCGACTTCGCCCGGCCCGCCTGCTGCCCGGCACCTGACAGATGTGCTCCACAACCGGAGCCCATCATCACGTAGGGTCGCAACGTGGGACGAATCGATGACCTTGCGAACCGGTACGTGGCCGACTGGGCACCGCTGAGCCCGACCGGCGCCACCTACGTCGGCATCTCCGGCTACGACGACCAGCTCGACGACCTCTCGCCCGCCGGCTACGAGGCACGGGCCGAGCTGACCCGACGTACCCTCGCGGACCTGGACGTGACCGAGCCGGAGTCCGAGGCGGAGCGGACCGCCAAGGAGGCCATGCAGGAACGCCTCGGCCTGGAGCTGGCCCGCCACGACGCGGGCGAGATCACCAGCGAGGTGAACGTCATCGCCAGTGGGCTGCACGAGATCCGGATGGTCTTCGACCTGATGCCCACCGACGACGAGCAGGGTCGGGCCGACGTCGCCGCCCGGCTCAACCGCTTCGCCGGCACCCTGGAGGGCTACAAGACCACCCTGCGCGAGGCCGCCGCCGCCGGCCGGGTCAGCTCCAAGGTGCAGCTGATCGAGGTGGCCAAGCAGTGTGACACCTGGACCGACCCGAACGGCGACAACTTCTTCCACGGCCTTGTGCAGCGGTTGGACGTCGACGGCACACTCGGCGCGGAACTGCGCCGGGGTGCGGCGGCGGCGACCGCGGCGACCGCGGAGTTCGGCCAGTTCCTGCGCGCCGAACTGGCCCCGCACGGGCGGGACAAGCAGGCCGCCGGCCGGGAGCGGTACGAGCTGGCCTCGCAGTACTTCCTCGGCGCGAAGATCGACCTGGACGAGACGTACGCCTGGGGTTTCGCGGAGCTGGCCCGGTTGGAGTCCGAGATGCGGACGGTGGCGGGCCGGATCGCCGGGCCGGGTGCCACCGTCGACGAGGCGGTGACCGCGTTGGACGCCGACCCGGCCCGGACCATCCAGGGCAAGGAGGCGTTCCGGGACTGGATGCAGGCGCTGGCCGACAAGGCGATCGGCGAGCTGCACGGCACCCACTTCGACATCCCGGAGCAGGTCCGCCGGATCGAGTGCTGCCTCGCCCCGACCAGTGACGGGGCGATCTACTACACCGGGCCGAGCGAGGACTTCTCCCGTCCGGGGCGGATGTGGTGGGCGGTGCCACAGGGCGTCACCGACTTCTCCACCTGGCGCGAGGTGACCACGGTCTACCACGAGGGTGTCCCCGGCCACCACCTCCAGGTCGCCCAGACCGCCGTCCGCGCGGAGCTGCTCAACCGCTGGCAACGACTGCTCTGCTGGGTCTCCGGCCACGGCGAGGGTTGGGCGCTCTACTCGGAGCGGCTGATGGACGAGCTGGGGTACCTGGAGGACCCGGGCGACAAGCTCGGCATGCTGGACGGGCAGGCGTTCCGCGCGGCCCGGGTGATCATCGACATCGGCATGCACCTGGAGCTGGAGATCCCGAAGGACAACCCGTTCGGCTTCCACCCGGGCGAGCGGTGGACGCCGGAGCTGGGTTGGGAGTTCATGCGGGCGCACTGCCGGGTGCCGGACGAGAACCTGCGCTTCGAACTGAACCGCTACCTGGGCTGGCCGGGGCAGGCGCCGTCCTACAAGGTCGGCGAGCGGATCTGGCTCCAGGCCCGGGAGGACGCGAAGGCCCGCAGGGGCGCCGACTTCGACCTCAAGGAGTTCCACCGGCAGGCGCTCGACCTGGGCGCGCTCGGGCTGGACCCGTTGCGGCGGGCGCTCGCCCGGCTCTGAGCCCGGACGGGCCGGTGCGGATGAGTGGCCGGGGGCGGGCCTGGGCCCGCCCCCGGCGCACCTGGGGGTGGAGTAAGGCTCAGGGGACGCTGAGCGCCAGCGCGGGCCGGGCGGTCAGCGTGTCGGAGTCGACGAACGCCAGGTCGATCACCGGGTCGGTGAAGGTGATCGGAATCGGCGAGGTGATCGGGATGCCGTCGGGAAACGGCAGGTCCGGAGTCAGCGTGATCTTGATGCCGAGCAGCCGGCCGACGAACCGGGTGGCGTAGAACGCGACGTCGCCCTGCACCGTCAACTCGTCGGTGACGTACTGCTGGACACGGCTCCCCGGTCCGTCCGCCACCAGCTTGAAGTCGGTGGTGACCGCCTTGCTCATGCTGAACTTGAGCACCTCCAGCGTGCCGTCCGAGGTCGGCAGCTCGACGATGCCCTCGAACCGCAGCCCGGTCATGGTGACCTTGGTGCCGGTCAACGTGGACGGCTGGGCGGCGACGCGGGGCTGCCCCGGCTCCGGGGCGAGCCTGGGCAGTGGCTTGCCGACCTCGACCCGCTTCGGGGCACTCGGCACCGGCGTGCGGCACGATCCCCGGCCGGGCCGGGCGGAGTCCGTCGGGGACCTCGGGGCGGACCCCTTGGCCGGGGCGGTCGTGCTCGGCGTCGGCCGGACGACGGACCCGACGGCTGGTGTGCCGCCGGTGGGCCCGGGGGTGGGGGAAGCTACGGTCGTCCCGGCGTCGCTGTCGTCGCCGGTGAAGAGGTCGGTGATGCCGTCGAGGATGTCGGTGAGCAGGTTGCCCTCGGGCGTCTCGGACGGTGTGGGGCTCGGGCTGGCCGAGGCGGATGGACGCGGGGCGGGTGCCGACGCGGTCTTCGTCACCGTGGGACAGGGTGGCTCGGCGAGTGCCGGTTGCGCCCCACGGACCGAGAACAGCGCAGCCATGGTGGCGGTGGTCAGCACGAGCAGAGTCGCGTACAGCCGCGGATCCCGGTGGGTCGGACGGTAGGGGTCGTCGCCCGGCTCGATAGTGGGCAGCACCTGCGTGGTGTCGACGACGCCGGGGTCCGTCCGAACGGGTTCGCGGAGTGGATTGCGCGGTCGGGGCAGCGTGTCGGTCAGCGGTCCGGTGGCGTCCTCCTCTCGCTGCCACGGCATCAGCTCGTCGACGAGGGGCGTCTCCTCCACGGCCGGGCCCGCCTCCACGGCCGGCTCGTCCCCGGCGGGGGTCGGTGCCGGGGCGCGGGCCGGCACCCAGGCGAAGCCCAACGCGCTTCCGACCACGCCCAGGAGCAGCCCGACGAAGAACCCGCCGAGGTTCACCCCGATCAGGGAGTAGACAGCCGTCACCGCCGCGATGACGGCGTAGAAGTGGCGCTGCTGCGGGGTGAACCACATGAGCATCCCGCAGGTGAGCAGGATGGCCGGGATCAGCCAGGACAGGAAGCCGGTCGGCCCCATCTGGAAGGTGAGACCACCGAGGCTCATCTGGGTGGTGGCGAAGATCTCCAGGCCGGCCAGCGCGGTGAGAAGTCCGCCCCAGAACGGCCGCGCCCCTCGCCACCGACGGAAAGCACGCCACGCCTGGCCGATCCGGCTCTGCCGGGCGGGCTGCACCTGGGCGGTTGTCACGTGTCCTCCTGGTGGTTCTGACGTGGGTGGAACGAAGCCGAGGCCCGTGGCGGGTGCCCGCCACGGGCTCGGTCCTCAGATCAGAAACACTCCTTGGCGGCGGCACCCACATTGATCTTCAGCTTCAGTCCGTTGAGGGTGAAGATGCCGGCGCTGGTGGACCGGGCCACCTGCTCGAGGTCCTTGATGACGACCTTGTCGGCGCTCTGCCCGAAGGACTTCGGGGTGGCGCCGGCATTCAGGTCGGTCGCGTCTCGACCGATCTTGATGTTGGTGAACTCCGCGTCGCCCCCGAGCGAATCCATGTCGATCAGCAGGCCCTCGGCGGTCGCCGGCTTGCCGCCGCCGCCGGCGTTGATGGTGAGCACGATCGGCATGTCCGGCACCTTCACCGATTGGCAGAGGTCGTAGAGCTTGGCGTCGGTGATCTCGGAGACGGCCACCGGGTGGGCGGTCCCGTCCTTCTCCTTCACGAAGCCGCCGTACTGCTTGAAGCCGGTGCCCTCCAGCTTGGAGGCACCGACCTTGAAGGTCTGCCCGGAGACGGCGAACGAGGCGGCGATGGCGCCGTTGGCCATGCCGAAGACGATCGCGCCGGCTACCGCAGTGGCCGGCACCATCATCGCGGCGAAGCGACGCCACTGCGTCCCGCCCTTCACCTGGCGGTCTTCCGATTCACTCACGGGGTTCTCCTTGGGAGAGGTCAGCACCGAGCGCGGTCGCAGCTCGGGAGGGAGGTGGGGGGGTGCTGCGGTTGCCACCGGGCCGGCGGCCTCGTGCAGTACGCGTTTGGGATGTTCCCGCGAAGCGACCTACCTCACAAGCCCTCTTGCTACCAGCGGGTAACGACTAGAGATCTTCACGACGCCGGTCGTCACCTACGGTTAACCTCAGCGCGACATGAAGCTCGCCCAATTCACCCAGATCACTGCGCCTGAAACCGTCTTCGGCACCCTGAGTAGGGGAGGTCGAGCAAACATCACTTTTTGATAACGCCGCCCTGGTGGTTTCCTGTGGGTGATGACCTCGACGCAGCGAGACTGGGCGCGGCGAGCTGTGCCGCCGGCCACTCCGGGATCGCCGCAGGACGCCCTTGCCCGGTCGATTCGCGCGCCCCGCACGCCGGTGTCGGAGCGACCATCCGGACACCGTGCCACGAACGTTCACACACGGCGTGACCGGCTACGACACGCGGCGGTGAGGATGGCTGGAGGCACGCTGTCGGCTGGCCGTCCGGTTGGCTACCGTAGGTGTCCCTGGGGACCGCAACCCCACGTGGTACGTCCGATCGAGGTGGCTGTGACCCTGTACGGCGACAAACAGGTCTCCGACGACCGCCCCACGGTGCTGGTCACCGCGGTGAGCTGGCCGGGCGAGGACGGGCCCACGACGGCCGAGAAGGCCGCGGGCTCGGGTTCCGGCGGCGGGCCGTGGTGGCGACGTGGGCGGGTGCTGCTCGCCGGTGAGGTGACCACCGTGGTGCTGGCCGGGGTGGTCGGCGCGGGCGCCTGGGCGTACGCCGGGGACGTCCCGCGCGGCACCACCGTGCTCGGCACCGAGCTGGGTGGTCGCAGTCGGGCCGACGCGGCGAAGGAGCTGCGGGCCGAGCTGGAGAAGCGGGCCGGCACGCTGAACTCCCCGCTGACCGTGGTGGTGGGTGAGAACCGGGCGGAAATCAACCCCGCCGACGTCGGCCTGGCGGTGGACGTGGACGCCACCGTCGCCGCCGCCACCGACGCGCAGGCGCATCCGGTGGACCGGCTGTTCGGCTCCCGTACGGTCGAACCGGTGGTGACCGTGGACACCGCCAAGCTGGACACGGCGTTGCGTCAGGTCCTCGGCAAGCAGGGCCGGGACATGACGATGCCGGCGATCATCTTCACCGGCACCACGCCCAAGCCGGTCTACCCGAAGCCGAGCCTGTCGCTGGACGCGGAGCAGTCGGCGCAGGTGGTCCGCGCGGGTTGGCTGACCGGGCAGCCGGTGACGGTGCCGGTCGTGGAGAAGAACCCGGTGACCACCCGGGAGGAGGTGGACCGGCTGGTCGCCGAGCTGGCGAAGCCGGCCGTCGCCGCTCCGGTCACGATCACCTCGGACAAGGGGTCGGTCAGCGTCCCGCCGGCGGCGATCGCCCGCGCGCTGCGCTTCTCGGCCGACGACGAGGGGAAGCTGACGCCCCGGGTCGACGTGAAGCGGCTCCGGTCGGCGCTGGGCACCAAGTTGGCCGCGATCGAGTCGACGCCGAAGGACGCCGGCCTGACCATCTCCGGCGGCAAGCCGAAGGTGGTGCCGGGCCGGGCCGGGCAGCAGCTCGACTCGACGACCCTGGGAAGGGACCTGCTGGCGGTGTTGCCGAAGACGGACGGACGGACGGTCACCGGGCAGCTGAAGACGGCCGAGCCGGAGCTGACCGAGGCGAAGCTGGCCGAGCTGGGCATCAAGGAGCGGGTCTCCACCTTCTCCACGAAGTTCCCCGGCGGCCTCTCCTCGCCGCGCAGCCAGAACATCATCCAGGCGGCGAAGGACGTGGACGGCACGATCGTCCAGCCGGGGGAGACGTTCTCGCTCAACGCGCACACCGGTGAGCGCGGCTACGACCAGGGCTACCAGGACGCCCCGGTGATCGTCGGCGGCAAGTTGGTGCCCGGGGTGGGTGGCGGCGTCTCCCAGTTCACCACCACGCTCTTCAACGCCAGCTACTACGCGGGCCTCCAGGACGTCGAGCACAAGCCGCACTCGTACTACTTCAGCCGCTACCCGGCGGTCATCGAGTCGACGATCTTCTGGCCCGACCTGGACTTCAAGTTCCGCAACAACACCCCACACGGTGTGTTGATCGACACCGCGTACACCTCGAACACGATCACCGTGTCGATGTGGAGCACGAAGATCTACGACAGCGTCAAGACCGAGTACGGCCCGCGCCGCAACATCACCTCGCCGAAGACGGTCCACCTGGAACCCGGCCCGAAGTGCATCGCCGCCGCCGGCAGCAACGGCTTCAGCCAGGACGCCTACCGGGTCATCAAGAAGGACGGCAAGGTCGTCAAGCGGGAGAAGTTCAGCTGGACCTACGACCCGGAGCCCAACTTCGTCTGCGGCCCCAAACCCTCCTGACGCCGGGCACGAGCGAGCCCCGCCGGCCGGTCGCCGGCGGGGCTCCGTGCTTCTCGGGTACGCCCCAGCGCGCTGCCCTCCCGGGACCGCCGTGCCGTCGGGCCAGACGCCCTTCGTGGCAGGCCGGTGTCCCCGGGTGCCCCGAGAGAGGTCAGGGGCGGGCGTCGGCGAGCCCCTGGCGGACGCCCTCGGCGTCCCGGTCGGCACCGTAGACGGGGGTGTCGGGCTGCTGCCGCCAACTCTCGTCCAGGGTGCCCGCGTCCACCGGGTCGAAGCCGAGCGCGTCGACGAGCTGCATCACCAGCTGCTTGGCGTCGGCGTCGTCCCCGGCCACCGGCAGCGCGATCCGGTCACCGGTGCCGGCGGGCTTGCCCTGGTCCATCAGGTGAAGGGCCTGGATGTTGTTGAAGGTCTTCACCACCCGGGCGCCCTTGAGGTGGTCGGCGGTCCAGCGGCTGGAGCTGAGGCTGCGGTCGAGCAGTTCGGCGATGTCGCCGTCGCGCTGTGGGTAGTAGTTGTTGGCGTCGACCACGATCTTGCCGTCGAAGAGCTGGGCCGGGAGGTCGGGCACCGCGAGCAGCGGGATCGCCACGACGACCAGTTCGGCGTCCTGCACGGCCTGTTCCAGGGTGCCGGCGACGGCCCCGGTCTCCCGGGCCAGCTCGGTGAGGCTCTCCGGGCCCCGCGAGTTGGTGACTGTCACGTCGTGCCCGAGGGAACGCAGCCGTCGGGTGAGGGTGCCGCCGATGTGCCCCGAACCGATGATTCCGATCTTCATGACCACTCCTGCCTCCGCCGGTCCCGACGGTCAGATCCGGTCCTACGGTCAGCAGGTACCCCGACCGGTCCGTTCCGATTGCGGACGAGGCGTACGCCACGTCACGTCTCGCTGCCACGGTGAGCGGGACCTGCCGGAGCCGGTCCCGCATCGACGGTACGAGGTGACGGGTGTCGTTCGGGGCGATTCACCGAACGCGGTGGTCATGTCATCGTGTGGTGGTGGTCAAATGCCAGTAGGCCCGCCCCGTGGTGGGGTGGGCCTACTGGTGAAAGGTTGTCCGGCGGTGTCCTACTCTCCCACACCCTCCCGAGTGCAGTAC
>NZ_JBIUCH010000040.1:0-19911 GCF_044548625.1 Micromonospora sp. NPDC051925
AACACGCGATTGGGGGCCTTGGCGCCGCAACCCGACACGCGCGCCGACCCGTAATACCACCCCCCCCGCCCCCCCCGGGGGGGGGGGGGGGGGCCCCAGGGGGGTGGCCCCCCCCCCCCCCCGCCGCACGCACCCCGGGCGGGGCTCACCCGCCCGGGGTGCGTTTGACCGTCCTGCCAGGGGGAAATCGCCGCCGATCCCGCATCGGGACAACGGGGGAGGATTCGTGGCAGTGACCCACCGTCCGTCGGAACGCCCACCGTCCGGGCCACCGCTGCGGATAGCGATGCTGGTCCCGCCGTGGCTGTCGGTGCCGCCACCCGGGTACGGCGGGCTGGAACAGGTGGTGCACGGGCTGGTGGACGCGCTGATCGCGCACGGTCACGAGGTGACTCTCTTCGGGGCCGGCCGGCAGCACGGGACGGCCGCCGACTTCGTCTCCACGATCGGCGAGGTGCAGTACGACCGGCTCGGTGAGTCGCTGCCCGAACTGGCCCACCTGGCCCGCGCCAACCAGTTGATCTCCGCCGCCGACTTCGACGTGATCCACGACCACACCACGATCGGTCCGCTGGTCGCCGGCCGTCGGGCGGTGCCCACCGTGGCCACCGTGCACGGCAACCCGGTCGGCGAGTACGGGGCCGTGCTCAGCGACACCGACCACGGGGTGGGCCTGGTGGCGATCTCGCACGCCCAACGTCGGGCCAACCCCGGCCTGCCCTGGGTGGGTACGGTGCACAACGCGTTGGACGGCCGGGACGTGCCGGTCAAGCGGGAACCCGGCCGGGGCCCGGTGCTCTGGCTGGCCCGGTTCAGCCCCGACAAGGGCCCCGACCTGGCGATCCGGGCCTGTCGGGCAGCCGGCCTGTCGCTCACCCTGGCCGGGAAGTGCAACGAGCCCGCCGAGCGCCACTACTTCGCCGAGGTGGTCCAGCCGATGCTCGGCGACGACGTCAACGTGATCAAGAACGCCGACCGGGAGGCGACGCTGCGACTGCTGGTCGACGCCCGCTGTCTGATCATGCCGATCCAGTGGGAGGAGCCGTTCGGCATGGTGATGGTGGAGGCCATGGCGACCGGCACGCCGGTGGTGGCGCTGCGCCGGGGCGCGGTGCCGGAAGTGGTGGTCGACGGCGTGACCGGGCTGATCCGGGACAGTGCCGGGGAACTGTCGGCGGCGCTGCGCGAGGTGGTCCGGATCGACCCGTCGGCCTGCGTCGCACACGTGGCCGAGAACTTCTCCACGGAGCGGATGGCGCGCGGTTACGAGGCGGTCTACCGCACCGTCGCGTCCGGCACGGCCCCGCCCACCTACCAGCCCGTTCCCCTCCGTACCCGCTGACCGGGCGGCGGGTACGGAGGGGAACGGAGAGGGGTCGTTGCCGGCCCGGACGGTGCAGGTCGTCAGACGGCGGTCGCGGCCAGCTCCCGGGCGGCGGCGTCGAGCTGGCGGCCGTACGTCGGGGTGATGCCCCCCTCGTCGACCCGCCGGGTGACCTTCTCGCGGAGCGCGGCCACCTGCGCGGGTACGTCGGACCGGCCCTCGGCGGCTGCCCGGGTCAGGTTGGCGAGCACGTTGCGCAGGTCCACGCCGACGTCGTCGCGGACCTGGCCGGTGCGGACCCCGTTGTCGATCAGCCGGCGCATCCGGTCGGCCGCCTCGGTCAGCCCGCCGCCGCCCTGTCCGCCGTCCGGGGTCGGCTGCGGACGGGGCGGCGGGGGCGTGGTGGTGGTGGCCTTTCGGGGAGCCGGCGGCGACGTGGGGTCCGCCGGTGGCTGGGTGCGCGGTGGCGACGGACCGGTCGCCGGAGCCTCGGTCGGCCGGGCGACCGGTGGCGTGCCGGTTCCCGACTCCAGGAATGGGGCGAGCAGGACCGCCGCGGCGGTCAGCACGACCAGCGCGCCCACCGCCAGCAGCGGGCGACGCGACGGCGGCAGCTCCGGCTCGGCAGGCCCTTCCCCCGCGTCGCCGCTCGCTGCGCGGTTGCTCCCCGCGCCGTTGCTCCCTGCGCCGCTGCTCGCGGCGATCCGACCTCCGGCCCCGCCGACGGCACCGGCTCCGGCTCCACCGACGGCACCGGCTCCGATCCCACCGACGGCACTGGCTCCGGTCTTTGCGGCCCCCACGGTCCGGTCGCCCGCTGCGCCGCTGGTGCCAGCTCCCACGCCGAGCGCTGCGGCTGCCCCGGATCCGAACCCTCCGGCAGTCCCGACGCCGGCAGTGGGGTCGGACCCGGCTTCCGGTGCGCTGCCGCCGGTGACGGTGGCCCTGGCTGCGGTGGGGCCGGGCGGGTTGGCGACCGAGGGCAGGGTGACCGTCGGGGAGAGCATGGTGGCCGCCTGCGGGTCGCCCGGCAGCAGTTGGTCCCGGAGCGCGGCGGCGACCTGATATGCGGTCGGTCGCTCGTGCGGGTCACGGGCCAGGCAGCGCAGGCAGATGTCGACCACCACCGGGGGCAGCCCCGGCACGCCGCCCAGCGACGGCGGTTGCTCGTCGGCGATCGCGACGGCGAGCTGTTCCCAGGTCTCCGCCGGGTACGGCGGTTGGCCGGTCAGCGTCTCGTAGAGGAGCACGCCGAGGGAGTAGACGTCGGTCGACGGCTGGGCCGGCGCCCCGTCCAGCCGCTCCGGCGCCACGTACGCCGGGGTGCCGAAGGTGCCGCCGTCCTCGTCGTCGTCGGGGGTGCCGACCTGGGTGGCGATGCCGAAGTCGAGCACCTTGGCACCGACCCGGGTCATCATCACGTTCGCCGGGGTGATGTCCCGGTGCACGATGCCAAGCCGGTGCGCCGCCGCCAGCGCCTCGGCCACCTGGGCGCTCACCTCGACCGCCTCCGGCCAGGGCAACGGCCCCTCGGTCAGCCGGTGCTCCAACTCCTCGCCGGTGAGCAGCTCCATCACCACGAACGAGGTGATCTCGCCGTCCGGGGCGAGCGCCTCGCCGTAGTCGTGCACCGAGGTCACGTGCGGGTGGACCAGTTGGGCGGCGGAACGCGCCTCCTCGCGGACCATGTCCCGAAAGCGGGCGTCGGCGGCCAACGACGGCGCGAGCACCTTGATCGCGACGACCCGATCGAGCACCTCGTCGCGGGCCCGCCAGATCACCGACATCCCGCCGGCCCCGATCCTGTCGAGTAGCCGGTACCTGCGGGCCAGCAACCTACCGGCGTTCAGGGCTGCCATCAGTGTTCGCACCTGCCTGGGGTCGGGGTGGTGTCAGGTTGCGGGAATGTGTCCCCCCTGTCAACGGCTGTCCAATTACCTGATCACCCTCCGCGGTGGGCTGTTCGCCCACCGCCATCGATGTGCGGTCGGCGGCGGTGACCAGCGGCTGCGCCGCGGGTGCGGGCGGCGGCGTGCCAGGATGAACGACATGAGTGGCGGTCCGGTGGCGTTCGTGCTCGGCGGTGGGGGAGTGCTCGGCGCGGTCGAGGTGGGCATGCTGCGTGCCCTGTTCCGGGCCCGGGTCCGCCCCGACGTCGTGCTCGGTACCTCGATCGGCGCGGTCAACGGCGCGCTGGTCGCCGCCGACCCGTCCGAGGCGGTCACCGACCGGTTGGTACGGCTGTGGGCCTCGCCGGAGGCGAGCGAGGTGTACGGCGACTCGGTCGCCCGGCAACTGCGTCGGTTCGCCGCCCGTACCCACCTGCACTCGCCCCGGCCGCTGCGCAAGCTGTTGGAGGGCGAACTGGGGGCCGAGACCACCTTCGCCGACCTGAAGGTGCCGTTCCGCTGCTGCGCGGCCAACATCGAGCGGGCCGCCGAACACTGGTTCCACACCGGACCGGTGGTGCCGGCGGTGCTCGCCTCCGCCTCCGTTCCCGGGCTGCTGCCGCCCGCGCAGATCGACGGCCAGCACTACATCGACGGCGGGATCGTCAACTCGATCCCGATCGGCGAGGCGGTCGCGGTCGGCGCGAGGCAGATCTTCGTACTCCAGGTGGGCCGGATCGAACGGGAGCTGACGCCGCCCCGGCGGCCCTGGGAGATCGCCCAGGTCGCGTTCGAGATCGCCCGCCGGCACCGGTTCGCCCGGGAGTTGGCCGCCCTGCCCGAGGGGGTGCAGGTGCACGTCCTGCCGACCGGTGGGCTGGAGCCGCGCGACGACAGCCCGTGGGCCTACCGGGACATGGCGGCGGTGGGGCGGCGGATCAGCCGCGCCTACACCGCCTCCCGGCACTACCTGGCGACGCTGGACCGCTGATGCCGTTGCCACCACGGTGGGTACGTCGGCTGCTGCTGGCGCCCGGGGTGATCCTGCTCGCGATCGCGGTGCTGACCACCGTGCCGGTCTGGGCGCTGCTCGCGCTGGCCGTGTCGCCGTTCGTGCCGGGCCGGCTGCGCCCGTTGCGGCTGCTCTGGATCGGCTGCGTCTACCTGCTCTGGGACGCCGCGGCGCTGCTCGCCCTCTTCGGGCTCTGGCTGGCTTCGGGGTTCGGCCGGTGGAGGCGTTCACCGGCCTTCCAGCGGGCGCACTACGTGCTCGCCGGCCGGTTCCTCCAGGCCCTCTTCTGGCAGGCCCGGTGGACGCTGCGGTTGAGCATCGACGTGGTCGGCACCGACCCCGACACCGCGCTGCCCGGCCGGCCGGAGCTGGTGCTGTGCCGGCACGCCGGCCCGGGTGACTCGTTCATCCTGATCCACTCCCTGGTCAACTGGTTCAAGCGGGAGCCCCGGATCGTGCTCAAGGAGACCCTCCAGTGGGATCCGGCGATCGACGTGCTGCTCAACCGGTTGCCCAACCGCTTCATCGCCCCCGGCGACGGCCGCGACTCGGCGGTCCGGCAGATCGGTCACCTCGCCACCGACCTGGACGACGACGACGCCTTCGTGATCTTTCCGGAGGGCGGCAACTTCACCCCCGGTAGGCGGTTGCGGGCCATCGCCCGGCTGCGCGCGCTCGGCCTGGAACGGATGGCGGTGCGCGCCGAGCGGATGCAGCACGTGCTCGCCCCGCAGCCCGGTGGGGTGCTCGCCGCCCTGGACGCCGCGCCGGACGCCGGAGTGATTTTCGTGGCGCACACCGGCCTGGACCGGATGCTCACCGTCGGTGACGTCTGGCGTGAACTGCCGATGGACAAGCGGATCGTGATGCGGTTCTGGTCGGTGCCCCCGGAGGACGTCCCGGTCGGCCGGCAGGAGCGGATCGACTGGCTCTTCGACTGGTGGGACCGGATCGACAGGTGGATCGCCGCCAACCGGGACGGCGTGACCAGCGACTAGACGCACCGTGACGGTCGACCGGTTCGACACCGTTCCCACGTAGGGTGCGCAGGTGGACCAGATCTGCGTGGTGACGACGGTGGTGGACTCACGCTCCGTGGCGGACCTGATGGCGGCTGCCGCGGTGGCCGGGCGACTGGCCGCCTGCGCCCAGGTCGGCGGCCAGGTCGACAGCACGTACTGGTGGCGGGCCGGGGTGGAGACCAGCACCGAGTGGTCGGTGCAGTTCAAGACCGTGCCCGACCGGGTGACGGCGCTGGTCGGCCAGATCCGGGCCAACCATCCGTACGAGGTGCCCGAGATCCTGGTCACCCGGGTGGAGAGCGGCGACCCGGCGTACGCCGTCTGGGTGCACGAGACCACCCGTACCTAGGTACGGGCACTCTGGCCGGACGCCCTGCCCACGGGCAGGATGGCCGGGTGGAGAACACCGGTTACCCCTGCCCCCGCTGCGGCGCGCCCGCCGAGCTGACCCGGGGGTGTGCCGGCTGTGGGTTCGGGCCGTACCCGCCCGCCGCCGAGGTGGTCCGGCTGGACCGGGAGATCGTCGCGCTCGGCCGGGAGGTCGAGCGGGCCCGGGAGGCGTACCAGGGGCTCGGTTCGCGGCTGCTCGCCGCGCAGCACCAGCGGGCGGAACTGGCCGCCCGGATCCGCCGCGAGATCCCCGCGCCGACGCCCGTCGGTGCCGTACCGGCCGGCAGCCCGGCGCGTCCCGCCCTCCGCCCGGGGGTGCCGGTGCGTCCGGCCGGTGTCGTCGCGTCCGGCGGTTTCGTACCACCGGCCGGCTTCGCACCACCGGCCGGCTTCGCACCACCGGCCGGCTTCGCACCACCGGCCGGGTCCGTGCCGCCGACCGCAGCGGCCAGGTCCGTGCCGCCGACCGCAGCAGGGGGTACGCCGGGCCGCCCGGAGACCTCGACCCGGACGATCCAGTGGCTGCTGTTCGTCCTCGGTGGCCTCCTGCTCGGCACGGCGGCGGTGGTCTTCACCGCGGTCGCCTGGGCGGCGGTGGGGGTGGCGGGCCGGGCACTGATCCTGGCCGCGTTCACCGTGCTCGCCCTGGCGGTACCGCTGGTGGCGAAGTGGCGCGGACTGCGCGGCACCGCCGAGACGTTCGCCGCGGTGGGCCTGCTGCTGGTGGTCCTCGACGGGTACGCCGCCTGGTCGGTGAACCTGCTCGGCACGGCGAACTGGCCGGGCACCCGGTACGCCGCGATGGTCGGTGGGATCAGCGCGGCGGTCGCCGCCGGGTACGCCCTGCTCAGTCGGCTCACCGTGCCGTGGTTCGCGGCACTGCTCGTCGTCCAGCCGGTGCTGCCGCTGGCGGCGGCGCAGTCCCGGCCCGGGGCCACCGGCTGGACGCTGGTGTTCCTCGGGGTGGCGCTGCTCGACCTCGTGGTGGTGGTCGCGCTGCGCCATCGGCCGGGGGGTGCGGGGGGGGGGGGGGGGGGGGGGGGGGGGGCGCCGCGGGGGGGGGGGGGGGGGGGGGGGGGGGGGCCGGGGGCCCCCCCCCCCCCCCCCCACCGGGGTGCGGGTCGGGGTATCGGCGGCCGGCGGGGGGCCGGTCGCCGACCCGGGCGGGCCCGCCACCGTGGTCGCCGGCCGGGTGCTCGCCTGGCTCGGCTTCGGCGGTGCGGCGACGGTGGCCGCGAGCTGTGCGCTGGTGCCGCTGGCCCTGGGTCGGGCCGCCGGTCAGCCACTGCTCGCCGGCCTGCCGCTGCTCGGCGTCGGGCTGGTCCTGTCCGGCGCGGCGCTGGCCGCCGGTGGCCGGTTGTTCCGTCAGGTCGCCGCCGGGCTGCTGGTACCGCTGCTGGCTGCCGCGCTGCTGCGCCCGGTGGCCGAGCTGGGGGCCGGTTTCCTGCTGCTCGCCACCGGCCTGGTGGCGGCCGGCCTGGCCGGCGCGGTCCGGCTGCTCCCCCAGCGGCACCGCATCGGCCCCCGGTTCGGCGCGCTGCTGGTGGCGGGTGGGTCGGCCCAGGTCGGCGTGCTCGCCACCGGGGTCCTCGCGGTGCTCGCGGCGACCCGGTCGCTGCCCCCGTGGCGGGGTGCCGCAGCCGGTCCCGACCTCTCCTGGGGTTGGCAGCTCCCGCTCGTCGTCGTCCTCGCCGTCGGTGCCGTCGCGCTGCTGTTGCCGAAGGGCGCCCGCCCGGTGACCGTGCTGCTGGGGGTGGTGTTCACCGCTGCCGCGCTGCCGGCGGTGACGGCCACCCCGTGGCCAGCCACCCTCGCGGTCGACCTGGTGGTCGGCGCGGTGCTGCTCACCATGGTGCTGCGTCCGGGTCACCGCGTGTCGACGGTGCTGGTCGGCGCGTCGGCCGCCGCCGCGTTGACCGTCCACGGGTTGCTGGTCGGCCTGGCCGCGCCGGGCGGCACCCTGGCGGCGCTCGGCGCGGTGCTGGTGGTCGGTCTCGCCGCACCGGTCGTCGCCGGCCGCGGCCCCGGGGTGCCGCACGCGGTGGCCGGGACCGCCCTGGTGGCCGCGTTGCTCGCCGCGCCGACCGTGGTGGCCGTCGCGCTGCACGCGGCCGGCACGCCGGCCTGGTGGCAGCTGCGCGCCGGAAGCGTCGCCGCCGCGCTGCTGCTGGGTGTGCTCCTCGCCGTCCGCCGGCTCCGGCCCGACCTCGAGGGGTACGCCGGCACCGCGCTCGCCCTGGCGCTCGCCGTGCCCGGCCCGGCCGCGCTGATCGGGCCGGGGCGGGAACCGGTGGCGCTCTACGCCGCGCTCGCCGTGCTCCTGCTGGTGCTGGCGGGCCGGGGCGGCGTGCCGGCGGCCCACCCCGCCGACCGGGCGAGCCGGACGGGCCGGGCCGTGCCCGCTCGACTCGTCGGTGGCGGGTCGGCGGTGCTGGCGGTGTTGGCCGTCGCGCCGGAGGCGCTCCGGGCGCTGCTCGTCCCGTACGGCGAACTGGTCCGACCGTGGGCCGGGGCACCCGGCAGCGCACCGTTCCCCGGTGCGCCGGCCGGCGCGGTGGCCCTGTTGGTGCTGGCGGCCACCGCGGCTCTGGTCGCCCGGCGGACGGTCGGCGGCCGGGCCGTACCCGCGCTGGTCGCGCTGCCGTTCCTGGCAACTGTGCCGCCGGTGCTGCTGGTGGCGGTGCGGGCGCCCTGGCCGGCGGTGCCGGCGGTGGTCCTGCTGACCGGGGTCGGTGCGCTGCTCGTCGGCGCGCTCACCGGACCGGGCGATCCCGGTGGCCTGACCGCGTCGGGCGATCCGGCGGTGCCGGGACGCCCGGCAACCGGCCGGCGGGTGCCGACCGCACTGGTCGTGGTGCCGGTGGGGCTGCTCTGGACCGGTGCCGGCCTGGCCGGACTCCTCGCCACCCGGGCCGGCACGCTCGCCGGGCTGGGACTGCTGGTGGTGGCGGCGGCGGTGGTGGGTGCTGCGGGCCGGAGCGCCGCGCTGCGGCTGCTCGGTTGGCTGGCCGCGATCGGCTCGGCGGCCTGCCTCGCGGTGACCGCGCCGCTCGCCGCCGAGCTGCCCCTCCAGGCGTCCGGCTTCACGGTGCTCGGGGTGGCGGTGCTGGTGCTCCTCGGCGGGCCGGTGCTGGCCGGCCGGCTTCCGGGCGGCCCCGCCGACCGGCGGCTGGCCCGTCGGGCGTTCGAGGCGGTCGCGCAGGCGCTGGCGCTGGTGGCGTTGCTGCTCACCGTCGGCGCGCCACGACACGCCGCAGCGGTCTGCATCCTCTGGGGCGTCGCCGTCGCGCTGCGGGTGCTGCGCCGGAGCGAGTCCACCCCGGCCCGCTGGGCGTTCGCCGCCGTCGCCGGGGTCAGCGAACTGCTCGGCACCTGGCTGCTGCTCACGACCGGCGAGGTGGTGCTGCTGGAGGCGTACACCGTGCCCGCGGCGGGGTTGGCGCTGGCGGCGGGCACGGTGGCGCTGCGTGCCCGTCCGGGGCTGACCAGCTGGCTGGCGCTCGGGCCGGGGCTCGCCGCCGGGTTGCTGCCCAGCCTGGCCTCGGTGCTCGGGGTGCCCGACCCGCAGCCGTGGCGTCGGCTGCTGGTCGGCGTGGCGGCGCTGGTGGTGGTGCTCGGCGGGGCCGTCCGGCGCTGGCAGGCGCCGGTGCTGCTCGGCGGGGCGGTGCTGACCCTGCTGGCACTGCACGAACTGGTGCTGAGCTGGGACCTGCTGCCCCGGTGGAGCTACCTGGCCGCCGGTGGCCTGGCGCTGATCGCGTTGGCCGCCACCTACGAGCGGCGTCGCCGCGACCTTGCCCGGCTGCGGGTCGCGTTGGGCCGGATGGGTTGACGGTGGAGACAGCACCACCATTAATAGGGGTATTACCGGGATTACCCAACGCCATGATCTCGCGCAGACTTGGTGGAAGGCTCGCCGTCCGGACGAGCCCAACGGACAAGGAGATCTGATGGCGACTTCGGCTGTGGCGGCCCAGCCGGCCCGGCGGGGCAGCGACTATGCGGCGCTGTCCCGAGAAATCAATGCGGCGGGGCTGCTGCGTCGCAGGCCAGCCCGGTACGCGGTCCGGATCGCGTTCACCGCGGCGATCTTCCTGGGCGGCTGGGCCGTGGTGGTGGCGGTCGGCGACTCCTGGTGGCAACCGCTGCTGGCGGTGGGCATGGCGGTCGCGACCACCCAGGTGGCGTTCCTCGGGCACGACGCCGGGCACCGGCAGATGTTCCGTCGGCGCGGCCCGAGTGAGGTGGCCGGGCTGCTCGCCGGCAACCTGGCGGTCGGGCTCAGCTACGGCTGGTGGGTGGACAAGCACAACCGGCACCACGCCAACCCGAACCACGCCGACGAGGACCCGGACGTCGGGGCGGGCGCGCTGGTGTGGACGTACGAGCAGGCGGCGGCGACCAAGGGGCTGGGCCGCTGGCTGGCCCGCCGGCAGGCCTGGCTGTTCTTCCCGATGCTGCTGCTGGAGGGGCTGGCCCTGCACGTGGCGAGCCTCCAGTCGCTGCTCGGCCGGGACTCCACCGGCGGTTGGCGGACGCCGGTCCGGCACCGGGCGGTCGAGCTGCTGCTGCTCGCCGTGCACACGGTCGGCTACCTGGGGCTGCTGCTCGCGGTGATGTCACCGCTGAAGGCGCTCGCCTTCGCCGCCGTTCACCAGGGGCTCTGGGGGCTCTACATGGGTTGCGCATTCGCCCCGAACCACAAGGGGATGCCGATGCCATCCGGCGACGACGAGCTGGACTACCTCCGCAAGCAGGTGCTGACCTCGCGCAACGTGAGTGGTGGCCGGTGGGTGGACGTGGCGCTCGGCGGGCTCAACCACCAGATCGAGCATCACCTCTTCCCCAACATGCCGCGGGGCAACCTGCGCCGGGCGAAGCCGATCGTTCGGGCGTACTGCGCCGAGCACGGCGTCTCGTACACCGAGACCGGCCTGATCGAGTCGTACCGGATGGCGCTGGCGCACCTGCACGAGGTGGGACGGCCGCTGCGCGGCTGATCCGGGCGGTGGGCGGAACGACCGGTGGGGCGGCCTGGCTGGCGTCCCGCCGGTCGGGTGCCCGCCGCCGGCCACCTCGGGTGGGCCAGCACCGCCCCGGTTGACCGAAGCAGGCGTCGCTCCGGCTCTCCTGATCGTGCGGCGGGAGTCGTGGACGTCCCGGCCGGTGGCGCGTTCCGACCCGTTGGAGCCGCCACCGGTAGGGTCGGGCCATGGCAGACCTGCTCACCGCGGACGCGGTGCGAGAAGAGCTGGGCGGGCTCACCGACTGGTCGGGGGATCCGACCGGCATCGGTCGTACCGTGCAGCTCGGCAGTTTTCCGGACGCCATCGCGGTGGTGGACCGGGTGGCGACGGTGGCCGAGGAGTTCGACCACCATCCCGACATCGACATCCGATGGCGGACCCTCACCTTCCGCTGTGTCACGCACTCGGCCGGCGGGGTGACCCACCGTGACATCGTGCTGGCCGGGCGGATCGACGACATCCTCCGGAGCGCGGTATGAGATTCGAGATCAGCAAGGTGCTGGACGCCATCGAGGGACGGGTCTGCACCGACCCGTCCCTGGCCCGAGCCGTGCTCGACCTGGCCGAGGTGATCCGCTACCAGGACCTCGACGGTGGCCGGCCGGCCAGCCTGCTGCGGCTCGGCATGGTGATCGACGCCCTCTCCCGTGAGCTGGAGGAGGACAGCGTCCCGGTCTACGCCGTGGTGCACCGGGCCCTGCTCTCGGATGCCGACCTCACCTCCAACGAGCGGATGGTGGTCCGCCGGTGGGCCGACGACGGCCTGGTCGAGGTGCTCGACAATCCGGGTGACCGGATGCTGGAGGTGGCCGACCTGCTCGGCCTGCCAGTCGTCAGCCGGGTCCGTCTCGACGGCCTGCGGGGCCGGTTCCCGTGGCTGGTGGAGCAGCCGGGGCGGGTCGTCGCCCCGGTGCCCGGCGCCGGTGGTCCGGCCTTCGTCGCGCACGTCGGTGGCGGGCACACCCCGGTCGAGGGGGATCGGTCCCCGGTCGGCGGGCAGTTGCTGGCCCGACAGTGGCGCTGCCCGGAGCCGGGTTGTGCGCTCTTCGGCGGCGGTGGCGGTGGCGGCGCGTTCGCCGACCTGGCCCGGGTGGACCGCGCCCCGGCCGGTCAGCCGCCGCCGGCCCTGCGCAACGGTGTGCCGACCTGCCCCCGGCACGGCGCGCGGCTCTCCGACGCCGGGCCGCGCCCGCGTAGCGAGGTGCTGGCGATCCGGATCGGTGGCCTGATCCGTCGCCGGTTCGTGCTCACCGAGGAACAGCCGGTGGTGGTCGGCCGGGCCCCCGAGGAGTCCGGCGGCGTCATGCTCGGCCAGTGGCTCAACGACGAGGCGCGGCGGTGGATCAGCCGGGGTCATGTCCGGTTCGAGCTGCGGGTCGGCGAGGTGATCGTGACGGACGTCAGCACCAACGGCTCCGGCATCCGGCCGAGCGGCTCGATGACCGAGGCGGAGCGCGTCCCGCTGGCCCCGAAACAGTCCCGGGTGCTCGGCGGCGCGGACATGGTGGAGCTGTATCCCGGTGTGCAGATCGGCCGGGCCCGTGAGCTGCCCACCGGTGCGGCGTTCACCCCGACGTCGGTGATGGCCGAGGCCCCCACCATGGCGATGCGGCTGCCCCGCAACTGACCGGCAGACGTACGAGGGCGGGCGTCAGGACCACGGTCCCGACGCCCGCCGTCGGGTACGACCTCAGCCGGCCAGCACGGCGGCGAGCTGCGCCACCGCGAGGTCGATCTCGTCCTCGCTGATCACCAGCGGCGGGGCCAGCCGGATGGTCGAGCCGTGGGTGTCCTTGGCCAGCACGCCGCGTTCCATCAGCCGCTCACACGCCTGCCGGCCGCTCATCAGGGTCGGATCGATGTCGACCCCGGCCCACAGGCCCCGCACCCGGACGGCGACCAGTCCCTTGCCGAGCAGCCCCTCCAGGCCGGCCCGCAGCCGTTCGCCCAGCTCGGCGGAGCGGCGCTGGAACTCGCCGGTGGCCAGCAACCGGACCACCTCGGTGCCGACCGCGCAGGCCAGCGGGTTGCCACCGAAGGTCGAGCCGTGCTGTCCCGGCCTGAGCACCCCGAGCACGTCGGCGTTCGCGGCGACCGCCGAGACCGGCACGATGCCGCCGCCGAGCGCCTTGCCCAGCAGGTAGACGTCCGGCACCACGTTCTCGTGTTCGCAGGCGAAGGTGCGACCGGTCCGGCCCAGGCCGGACTGGATCTCGTCGGCGACGAAGAGCACGTTGCGGTCGGTGCAGACCCGCCGTACGCCCGGCAGGTAGCCCTCCGGCGGCAGGACCACGCCCTGCTCGCCCTGGATCGGCTCCAGCAGCACGGCGACGGTGTTCTCGTCGATCGCCGCCTCCAGCGCCGCCAGGTCGCCGTAGGGCACCACGGTGAACCCCGGGGTGTACGGCCCGAAGTCGGCCCGGGCATCCTCGTCGGTGGAGAAGCTGACGATGGTGGTGGTCCGGCCGTGGAAGTTGCCCTCGGCGACCACGATGTTGGCCTGGCCCGCGGCGACGCCCTTGACCTGGTAGCCCCACTTGCGGGCCACCTTGATGCCGGTCTCCACCGCCTCGGCGCCGGTGTTCATCGGCAGGACCAGGTCCTTGCCGCACAACGCGGCCAGCTCCCGGCAGAAGTCGGCGAACTGGTCGTGGATGAACGCCCGGCTGGTGAGGGTGAGCCGGTCGAGCTGCTCGTGGGCGGCCCGGATCAGGGTGGGGTGCCGGTGGCCGAAGTTCAGCGCCGAGTAGCCGGCGAGGCAGTCCAGGTAGCGGCGGCCGTCCACGTCGGTGAGCCAGGCGCCCTCGGCGGAGGAGATCACCACCGGCAGCGGGTGGTAGTTGTGCGCGGTGTGCCGCTCGGCATCCCGCACGGCGGACGGGGTCCGCAGCATGTCCCTGATCACTGGCTCGCCTTTCCCTGACGGAGTCGCAACGTGCAGCACTTCGGTCCGCCGCCAGCCTTACGCAGCTCGGACAGGTCGACACCGATGGTCTGGTAACCCCGGTCGCGCAGCTTCGCGGCCAGCCCGGTGGCCTGCGCGGGCAGCACCACGTGCCGGCCGTCGCTTACCGCGTTCAGGCCCAGCACCTCGGCGTCGGCCATGGTGGCGTGGACCGCGTCCGGGTAGAGCCGACGCAGCACCGCGCGGCTGCCGGGGGAGAACGCCTCCGGCAGGTACGCCACGGTCCGCTCGTCGAGCACGGTCAGCGCGGTGTCCAGGTGGTAGAAGCGCGGGTCGACCAGTTGCATGGTGATCACCGGGTAGCCGAAGACCTCCTGCAACTGGGCGTGCGAGGCGGGTGCGGTGCGGAACCCGGTGCCGGCGAGCAGGTGGTCGCCGACCAGGAGGACGTCGCCCTCGCCCTCGTTGACGTGCTTCGGGTCGTACACCTCGAAGCCGGCGGCCTCGAACCAGGCCCGGTAGGCGGGGGCCTCATCGGCGCGCTGCGGGTCGCGGAACTGCACCGCCATCGCCCTGCCGCCGATGACCGTGCCACCGTTGGCGGCGAAGACCATGTCCGGCAGGCCGGCGACCGGGTCGATCAACTCGACGGTGTGACCGAGGTCGAGGTACGTCCGGCGGAGCTGTTCCCACTGCCGGATGGCCAGGTCGGCGTCGACCGGTGCGGTCGGGTCCATCCACGGGTTGATGGCGTAGTCGACGGCGAAGTACGTCGGCCGGCACATCAGGAAGCGCTGGCTGGTGGCGTCCATCGTCATTGTCCTGCTCCCGGGGTCGGGCGCGCCCGGCCACCGTGGCCCACGGGCTGGCGCCGTGGCTCAACGGTATGCGGCCCAGGTGCACGACAACCACCACCGAGACTTGCGTACGGCAGCGGTTCGTTGCGTGTGGTCCGCCTGCGGCGGCGATCCGTTGTGCAGGCGCGCACAGCGAAGGGGCCGTCACCTCCGGCGGGAGGTGACGGCCCCTGTGCGCATCGGTGGCGGCGAACCGCTGCCCCCGAACGGATGGGTGCCCGGCTGGTGAACCACCAGAGCTGGTCGGGCGTTGCCGGCGAACCGGCTGGTCGGGCGTTGCCGGCGAACCGGCTGGTCCAGCGTTGCCGGCGAACCGCCCGCGGGGTCGAATGTGCCCGTCAGAACCGATCCACAAACTGTGAGTCAAGCCACTCGCGGAACCGGGCCACCCAGTCGCCGTCCGTGGTCGGCCAGTCGAACTGGCCGGTGAAGGCGACCACGCCCAGCACCACCGCGGCCAGACCGACCAGCACGCCGATCAGCGCGTCCGTCGTGCCGGCCACGTGCCGACGCCGGGTCGCCATCAGGCCCAACACGGAGCAGATCGCGCCGAGCGCGCCGAGCGCGATGCCGTACCCGGCCAGGGTTCCGGTGAGCACGAACGCCGCGCCCGCGATCGAGACGATCAGGCCGAGGGTGGCGAGCAGACTGGTCCTCGGCTTCGGGCCGGCCACCACCGGCGGCTCCGGGCGGACGTTGTCGGCGTCGGCCCGATCGAGGTCGGCAGGGCGGGTGGTGGTGACCCCGCCCGGTCCGGCGGGGGTCGTCCGGTTCCGGTCGGTCGGGTCGACGGGCGCCATCCGGTCCCGGTCGGTCGGCCGATCCGGGTCCACCGGGCGCGTTGCGGTGCGGACCGGGCCGGCGTCGCCGACCCGGATCGGGTCGGTCGGCGTACGCGGCTCGTCGTCGACGGTCGAGGGCCGGGCGGCAGCGGCGCTCCGCGTGCCGTCGACGGCGCTGCGGGCGGTCGCCGCCCGCGCCAGCGCGCCGCGCTCCGCCGCCCGCCGCTCGGTTTCGCGCGCCCCGTTGCCCGGCTCGGCGGTGGCCTCGCGTGCGGCGGTGCGCCGTTCGGCGTTGGCGTCGCGCACGCCGGTGCCCGGCTCGGCGTCGGTCTGGCTCGCGGTGCCGGTCTGGCTCGCGGCGCTGGTCTGGCTCGCGGTGCTGGTCTGGCTCGCGGCGCTGGTCTGGCTCGCGGCGCTGGTCTGGCTCGCGGCGCTGGTCTGGCTCGCGGCGCTGGTCTGGCTCGCGGTGCTGGTCTGGCTCGCGGCGCTGGTCTGGCTCGCGGCGCTGGCGTTGCGCTCGGCGGTGCGGCGCCCGGCGTCGGCGTCGCGCTCGCCGTCGGTGGCCAGCGACCCGCTGCGGTACGTCGCCCGGTCGGCGTCCCGGTCGGTCACCACCGGCTGCCCGTCACGCGCGTCGACCACACCGTCACCGTTGCTGTCCTGCGCCGCGCGGCGACGCAAGAGCGAAGGAACGTTCACCACTACACCTCCTTGTCGATGCGTGGAGCCCTCGGAAGGGTCGGTGGCAGCCACGCGGGAACGACCTGGATGTACCCCACGCGTCGATCGACCACACTCTGGCTGTCCCGGGTGGCCGTCCGGGTGTGCCCGGCCGTGGCGGTGCGTGCCCGCTCGCCGGCTGACCGTCGCCGAAGTGATCCGCGCGCCGAAGGCCGGTCTGCTTGGTGTTGTGGTGGCCGGTGGCGGGTGGCCGGTGGCGGGTGGCGGGTGTCTGGTGTCTGGTGGCCGGCGGGCAGCGGAGAGCCCGAGCAGTTCCCGACGCCCCTCCGCCTCCCATCGGGTTCGTGACGGAGGTCGGGCGGCACCGGCGTCGGCCGGGTCGGGCCACCTGGCTACCCTTGGCACCCGTGCCAGAGGGACACACCATCCACCGCCTGGCGGCCCGGCACGCCGAGCTGTTCGCCGGGGACAAGGTCACCGCCAGCAGCCCGCAGGGCCGCTTCACCGAGGGTGCCGCCCTGCTCTGCGGCACCGTCCTGGACAGCACCGAGGCGTACGGCAAGCATCTGCTGCACCACCACGCCGACGAGCGGACCCTGCACGTCCACCTCGGCCTGTACGGCAAGTTCAGCGACGGGGACGGCGAGCCGCCCGTACCGGTGGGGCAGATCCGGTTGCGGCTGGCCAGCGACCGGCACTGGCTCGACCTGCGCGGACCCACCGCCTGTGAACTGCTCACCCCACCCGAGGTGGCGGCGCTGCGCGGTCGGCTCGGGCCGGACCCGCTGCGCGCCGACGCCGACCCCGATCGCGCGTACGCCCGGATCCGGCGCGGCTCCACCCCGCTCGCCGCGCTGCTGCTGGACCAGTCGGTGGTGGCCGGCACCGGGCTGATCTTCGTGACCGAGGCGCTGTTCCGGGCCGGCCTGCCGCCGATGCTGCCCGGCCGGCAGCTCACTCCGGCCGACTGGGCAGCGCTCTGGGCCGACCTGGTGGAGCTGATGACCCTGGCGGTGGCGCGCGGCCGGATCGACACCGTCCGCGACGCCCACCTGCCCGAGGCGATGGGCCGCCCCGCGCGCGTCGACCGGCACGGCGGCGAGGTGTACGTCTACCGCCGCCCCGGTGCCCCCTGCCACGTCTGCGGCAGCCCGATCAGCCGGGGCGGGCTGGCCGGCCGCAACCTCTACTGGTGCCCCACCTGCCAACGCGGTGGTCTCGCGGCGGTCTCCTGACGAAGCGCGGTGGTCTCCTGCCCGAGCGCGGTCGTCTCCTGCCGGAGGGCGGTGGTTGCCTGCCGGAGGGGCGGTGCGGCGGGTCGGGGTCTCAGTGGCCGGCGACCAGCCAGCGGGCCACCTCCACCTGGTTGGTGAAGACCGTGTCGCCGTCGAGACTCCAAGCGAGACAGTGAGCGATCGTCCAGCCGACCACCCGCTCCCGGTCCAGTCCGAGCGCGCCGGTGATCCGGTCGAGTCGCCGGCGTACCGCCTCGGGGGAGTGCCCCAGCTCGACACCGCGCACGATCGGCACCACCGCGAACTCCCGCTCGCCCAGCAGTGGCTTCGGGTCGATCACCAGCCACGGCTCCCGGGTCGCCCGCAGTACGTTGCCGGCGTGCAGGTCCTGGTTGACCAGAACCTGCTCACCCTGACTGTCGATCAGCCAGCGAAGCTTGTCGATGGCTGCGTCGACCAGTCGTCGCTCGTACGGCCGGCCGGCCCGTTCCCACTTCTCGGGCAGCCGGTTCAGCCAGCCGGTGGCCTCCTCGGCGAGCGGGGTGAACGGCCCGGCCGCCCGCCGCCACAGCCGGGGCAGCAGGCCGGCGATCACGTCCACCGCCTCGTCGCAGGGGAGTTCGTACAGCGGCGAGCCGGGTCGGCACCGCTCCACCAGCAGCGCCCGTCGCTTCGGGTCGTGGGCGAGCAGCCGGACCGCCGCCTCACCGTCCCAGTGCGCCAGGGCGTCGGCCTCGTGCCGGCTGTCCGGGGCGGGATACTGCAACTTCAGCACCGCAGGGGTGTCGTCGGGCAGTTCGGCCGGCATCGCCAGCGAGGCGAACGCGTACGGGAAGGGCGGGCCGAGCCGCAGCGACCAGCGTGCCGCGCACTCGTCCCGCCACCGGGGCAGCGCCGTCAGCCACCCTCGTCCGTCCGGCAGCTGCCGTACCCACGACAACCCCGCCGGAATCTCCACTCGCTCATTGTGGGGATTGTGAAGAGTTGTTGCTGCCCTGGCGACAACAACTCTTCACAATCGTGGGTCGCGGGGCCAGCCGCGCCGAGCCAGGCCGGGCGTGGCCCGCCGGGGAGGACGAGCCGAGGCAGGTCAGGCCGGGCGGGCTGGCCAGGCGGGTGGGGCTGCGGGTAGGTCGGGTTGGGTGAGTCGGGTGAGCTGCGGGGGCAGGTCGGAGCGGGAGGGCGGGTCGGACCGGGCAGGTCGCACCGGGCGGGTCGGACCGGTCGGGCCGGTCGGGCGAGCTGCGCTGGGCAGGCTGGGCGGGGCGGGGCGGGCCGGGCTGGGGCCGGACCGGGCGGGCGGGCCGGACCGGGCGGGCGGGTCGGACCGGGCGGACGGGTCGGGTGAGCTGCGCTGGCAGGCCGGTCGGGTGAGCTGCGCTGGCAGGCCGGTCGGGTGAGCTGCGCTGGCAGGCCGGTCGGGTGAGCTGCGCTGGCAGGTCGGGCCGGGCTGGGCTGAGGTCGGACCGGGTGGGTCGGACTGGGCGGACGGGTCGGGTGAGCTGCGCTGGCAGGCCGGTCGGGTGAGCTGCGCTGGCAGGTCGGGCCGGGCTGGGCTGAGGTCGGACCGGGTGGGTCGGACTGAGCGGGCGGGTCGGACCGGGTGGGTGGGGAGGGCGGGCGAGGAGGGCGAGCAGGCCGGGCGGGCTGGGGGCGGACCGGGTGGGTCGGGTAGGGGACACGGTCGAGGCAGGGCAGGGCAGGGCAGGCCGGGGCAGGGCAGAGCGGAGCGGGGCAGGGCGGCTGGTTGGTCAGGGGCGCCAGCCGGCGGCGGTGAGTGCTGCGCGTAGTTGGGCCGCCACCTCGTCGGGGCGGTGGCGGACGTCGAAGGCGGTGAACCGCAGAATGCGGTCCCCGGAGATCCAGACCCCGTTCTGTCGGCGCAGATCTGCCGCCCAGTGCCGCACGTCCATGTGATGCGCCCCGTCGACCTCGACGTGCAGTCCCCACTGCCGCCAGTAGGCGTCCAGGTAGCGCATCCGCCCGCTGGCGTCCCGCCGCCGTTCCTGCAACTCCGGCCGGGGCAGCCCGTACCGCCGGCAGAGCCGGATCAGGTCTATCTCGGACAGTGCTTCCGCCCCTCCGGCCAGGTCGTCGATGGTGTGCCGGATCAGGGTCGCCCGGCGCAGGCGGGGTAGGCGGCGGGTCACGGCGTCGAGTTCGCCGGGAGTCACCCGCCGCTGCTGGCAGCCGGCGGCCAGCACCGCCTGCGCTTCGTCGTCGCTGCGCATCCACTGCGCTGCGTCCACCAACGACCGCGCCATGGTGGTGCGGTCCGGCCGCCCCCGCTGCCGGTCGTCGTCGGTGAGGTGCCGGGTCCGTCGTACCCGCACCGCCGGCATACCGAGCGGCAGCCGGCGTAGCAGGTCTGGGGCCTGACGCCGGTACGGGATCAGCACGTCCACCGCTTCGTGCCGCCAGCGCCCGCGTAGCCCACCCGCCTGTGCTGCCGCGAGACCGGCCAGGACGGCGTCGTCACCGGCAGCCAGCACCGCCACCCATCGTGCCTGCTCCGAGGTGACCGGGCCGCTGCCGGTTCGCAGGATGCCCCGGCACACCCGCTCCCAGCGGCCGGTGGCCAGCAGGTGGCGTACCCGGGCGGGGGTGAGTTCGCCGGTGGCCTGCGCCCAGCTCACCACCCCGGCCTGCGCGAAGAGCAACCAGTCGAGGGCGGAATCGTCGTCGGCAGGCATCCGCATCCGCCGAGCAGACCATGCTTTGTGAAGAGTTGTTGTCGCCATGGCGACAACAACTCTTCACAAAGCATGGTCTGCTCGGCGGATGCGG
>NZ_JBIUCH010000041.1:0-19807 GCF_044548625.1 Micromonospora sp. NPDC051925
CGGTTGTCCTCACAAACCATCGATGATCAACGCGGTGGCCGTCTTCACGCCCACGCCACGCCCAACGCCGAAGCCAAGTGACGTTGGAGTATTAGTAGATCGGCTGCTGGCCATGTTGGTGCATCTGCGGCATGGGCTGACCCACGACGTGATCGCGGCCTGGTTCGGGGTGCATCGCTCGCCGATCAGCCGCAGCATCGCCGAGATCAGATTCCTGCTGGCCGAACGCGGCTGCCGGGTACGCGACGGTTCCGGCTCCGGACCCTCTCCGACGTGGTGGCCCACCTCGGGTAGCACCCGCAGGCGTTGATGGACGCCACCGAGGTGCGGGTGCGCCGTCCCGGAAGGGACTCGAACCCCTAACCTTCTGATCCGTAGTGAGAAGCGTCAATGTTTAAGGCGATCAGTCCAGTCCGGTCCGGCAGCGTCCAGCCCAATCCGGACGCGCGTTATTGCAGGTGCGGGGTTAGCGCTATGAACATCAATCAAAGAACCACTTGTGAATAGAGTCCAAAATCCAGCGTAGTCCAGCCTACCCACCCCCAGTTCCCCGACGTCCGAGCACCCACGGAGCACCCATGCGTGCGCCCGACCGGTCCGGATCAGGGTCGGGGGCGAGGGCCGCGCTTCGCCGAGCCAGGGAGTCGCTGGAAATCAATGTCACTTCAACGTGATGAAGCGACTACCGGTTGTGCAAGTTGCGACTTTCGGAGCAAACCTCGCCTACCCACGTTACGGGGTCGCGCCTCCATACGCCGAGGTCTAGCTTCGGGCAACAGGTTGTCCGTCTCTCCAGCGGACCAGCCGCTGGAGAGACGGACAGTTCGCAGCCGTGGTGCAGCCACACCCCGGCCGCAGTCGCCCTCATTCTCCTGTCCAAAGGAGGTTCCATGAGGACATGTACAAGGCTACTCGCCAGCGCGGTAGTCATCGTTCTCGGCGTGTCCGGGCTCGCGAGCCCGGCGACCGCCGGCCCGTCCCAGCAGATGCTGCGCGATCCATCGCTCGCCTCGTTCCAGGGAAGTACGATCGATCTGTCCAAGAGTTGGGAGGGCGCGCGGGTCTGCGCCGTCCTGTCGCGCACCGAGGTGCGCTGCTACGCCTCGAACGAGGAGGCCAGCGCTGACCTGGCTCCTCGCTCCACGCCGACCAACACGGGGCGCGGCGGTGGCCCCATCAGCACCCTGGCGTGGCACGGGTGCGACAACGACTGGCTGTGCATCTACGAGCACGCGGACTTTGGAGGCCGCCAGCTCCAGTTCAATGAGGAGTACTGGCACGATCTGGACGAGTGGGGGTTCGTCGACCAGACATCGTCGTGGGTCAACAACCAGGGTGGCAGCTGGACCGGGTGTTCCGGCAGCGACAGCGGCACCCTCGGTGACGGGGCCGGGGACAACCGCACCATGACGGACTGCACGGCATCGGCAAACCTCGGCAGCTACAACGACAGGGCCGAGGACATCCACGGCTGATGCCTTGAGTTGACCAGCACGGCCTCGAGTGTCGGGTGGGTGGCGTCTCCACGACGCCACCCACCCGACCTGCGTCATCGGGGCATCGGCGCGTACTCGGCGACCAGGTACGACCGGTAGGAGATCACTGCGGGAATCGTCACGTTCAACTTCCCCGCCGTCGTGGTCAGCATCTCCTCGTATCCCCACAGCCCGCCGGAGCGCGGGTCGACGATCACCGTGTACTGGGCAGGCAAACCGTGCGCGCTAGACGTGATCGAGAACGCCTCCCCGACACGGCCGGCCCGGTCCGTGACGGTCCCGGTCACCGTGATGCCCGGCAGGTCGGCCAGCAGACTGAGCACCGCCGCCCGCTGTGCCGGGTTCAGCAGCCGCACGCCAGCGAGTTCGGCGACATCCTCCAGATACTGCACTGGCGCTTCGTGCGTGGACGCACCGGTGGTCAGCCACCCGCGCAGCGTGGCCGCGTCCGTGGGCACCGCACCTGAGAAGCGGCTAGAGAATCCGCCGGCCCCGAAGTCCCGCGTCTCCTGCGATGAGTCGACCCGGCCGCCCCGCCGCTGCCACTCCCGCCGGTCGGCGTCCGACCGGAACGTCGGGGGCAGTTCCTTCTTGACCATACGGCCGGCGTCGTCGTCGCCCCGCCAGGAGCGCCACTGCTGCGGAACGACAGCCGACGTCGTCCGACCGCCCGAAATTGACGAGTTCAGAAACCAGTTCGCCGACTCCAGATGCTCCACCGTGCCCGCCGGCCGATCGAGCGCCGGCTGCGCCGCCGCCACCGCGGCCAGACGCCGCAACCTGGGGCCAGCCGCCTCCGTGCTCGCTGGCGCCCCGTAGATGAGAACCGCAGGGGTGGCCGCGTACGCGGGCTGTGGCTGTCGAAGCGTCTCCACTGCCACCCCGCCGGCAGCCACCGCCAGGACCGCCGCCGCGGCAGCCACCCACACGACGCGGCGACGGGACGTTGCCCACCTGGCCGCACCCTCCGAACGGTCGGAGGCGAGGATGCGGGTCAGATCCCGCGCGCGCCGCTGCTCATCGGCAGGCTGGATACCCTGCGCTGGATCCAGATCGCTCAACATCTGACGCACGTCCTTGACGGCGTTCATCGCTATCCACCCCAATTCGACATCGACGGAACTGTTCGCGGTGCCTGCCCTGTGCCGTCGCCGACCGCTTCCAGGTGCGCCCGAAGCCGCCGCCGGGCCCGCATCAGCCGCATCGCGTACGCGGCCCGCGACTGCCCGAGGACGACCGCGGCCTCGGCAACGGTCAACCGCTCCCAGGCCACCAGCCGCAGAACCTCCTGATCGGCATCGGCTAGGCGGCCGAAAGCGACCACGATGTCGCGCTGGCTGGCTACCTCGTCCGCGTGATCCACCATCACCGACAGGTCCGGCTCCGCCGTGACCCGCAACGTCAGCGCCCGCCACCGTCGGCGGCCCCTGGCCTCATTCGCCAGCACCAGCCGAGCCACCCCGTACAACCACGGCAACGCCGACCCGGACGGAACATCACCCAGACGTCGCCACGCCACCAGGAAGACCTCGGCCACCACATCACCGACGTCAGACCCGACGACCCGCCGAGCCACGTACCGCCACACGTCCCCGTGATGACGTTCGTACAACTCGGTGAACTGCTTCTCCGCGACGTCCATGGCACCTCCTACCGTGCTTATGTCCACCACGACCTCCACCATCACACCCAGAAACGAGGGAATCACCCAATTCGCCCCAGGTTCCCTCGGTGCTCGCAGGAGGTAGATGGCGTGGGCGTGGCGGGGAAGCATCGGCTGGCTCTGGGATCGAGGCTTCTACGAACCCGTTGCGTCCTCCGGGCTGGCCCAGGCCAGGGTCGAATCCCGGCCCACGCAATGAACTGAAGGCTCTTGCGAGCGCCGACCGGCACGAAGTCGATGGAAATCGTGAACCAGCCCGGAAACCGATTTTCACCCAATCTCCCTGGGTGAGGGTGTGACCACCACCGACAAAGGGAGAAAGCGATGAAGAGCCACGGTGCTGTCGTGAAGCGGTGCGGCTGCCTGGACCCGGCCACCAGGCGGACGTTGGGCAAGAGCTGCCCGAGGTTGCCGGAGCTCGATCATGGAAGTTGGTACTTCCACTGCTCCACCCGGAATCTGCTCGGCCAGGCCGAGCGGGTACGCCGGGGCGGGTTCGCGTCGGAGGCCGCCGCGCGGAAGGCCCGCGACGAACTCCTGATCCTGTCTCGCGAGCAGCAGGCCGGCCGGTCATGGACGGTTACCCGGTGGTTGCGCTACTGGCTGTCGACCAGGACCCGGATCCGGCCCACGACCAGAATGCACTACACACGCGACGTCGAGCGTTTCCTCATCCCCCACGTCGGGCACCTGATCCTCGGCGATCTGACCTCCCGGCAACTCAACGCGGCGTTCACGCAGATCGCCGCCACCCGCAACCGGTCCGGCCAACCCCAGACACCCTGCACGCTGCAGCACGTCCACACCACCCTGCGCGCCGCGCTCAACGCCGCCATCCGCGAGGGCCTCATCGTGGACAACCCCGCCCGGCGGGTGGAGCTACCCGTCCAGGAGCGTCCCCTGCCGCGGCTGTGGACCGAGAACAGGGTCGCCGAGTGGGAAGCCACTGGCGAGCGGCCGTCCGTCGCGGTCTGGACACCAGTCCAGCTCGCCGCGTTCCTCGACTACGTCCGCGATGACACCCTGTTCGCCCTGTGGTGGCTGATCGCCCTACGCGGCCTGCGCCGCGGCGAAGCCGCCGGCCTGCGCTGGACCGAGATCGACCTCCCGACCCGTCAGCTATCCGTCGTGCGACAACGCACCACCGCCGGCTACGACGTCCACGAAGGCCCACCCAAGTCCGCCACCAGCCGCCGCACCATCGCCCTCGACCGACACACCGTACGAATACTGCGTCAGCACGCCGAACGGCAACGCCACCACCGCACCCGCCGTACCGGCGGCGGGAAAGTCTGCCACGACAGCGGCTACGTCTTCACCAGCCCCGACGGGCTACCCGTCCACCCCGGCTACCTCACCCAACGCCTCCGCCTCCTGGTCGACCGAGCCGGACTACCCCCGATCCGGCTACACGACCTCCGCCACGGCGCCGCCACCCTCGCCCACACCGCCGGAGCCGACCTCAAGACCATCCAACACCAGCTCGGCCACGCCACGATCCGGATCACCGCCGACACCTACACCACCAGCCTCCCCGCCACCCAACACAAAGCCGCCGAAGCCACCGCCCGCCTCCTCCTCAACGCCAGCAAACCCGGCACCGAGACGCGACCACCCGTCAATCGTCACGATCACGGGAAGCGATGCCCGCCAACAACCGCAAGGACGGGGTTCATCTCTGAACGGGACCAGCAGATGCCGCAACGGGCCGAGAACAAGAGCGACATGCAACCAGAGCCCTTGGGCCGCCGCAGACGCAGACGCAGAACTCGCTGATCGACCCGTCGCCCATCGGACGGCCTGCCCGGAAGACAGGAACGCTTCGCTTGCTTCCGGGCAGGCCCACGCCCACCTCGAAGATCAGGCCTGGTAGGCCCCCACCAGGGACGCCCTGACCCGCACATGCTGCAGGAGCAGCTCGGCCGACGCCCGTACCGCCTTCTTGGCCATCTGCTTGAACACGCAGATGTAAGTCTCGATGGTCGTCAGCGGGGTGTGATGGCCCATGTCCTCCTGGATCTGCTTCAGGTCCGCCCCGGCCGCCGAGGCGATCCCCGCGGCGCCGTGCCGCAGGTCATGCAGCCGCACCGGCGGCAGATCCACGTCCTTGACCAGCTTCGCGAAACGGCGAGTCAGCCAGTCCGGACGCACCGGCCGCCCATCATCGTGCACGAACACCCGCTGCTTCGGGTCGACCCGACCGAACCGCCGACGTTGCCGATGCCACAGATCCGTCAGCAACCGCACGCTGAACTCGTCCAAGGCCAAGGTCCGCACCCCGGCCGCCGACTTCGGCGGACCCAACCGCTCCACCCCACGCACCACGACCACCTGCTCACGGATGGTCAGTTCGCCATCGGCCAGGTTGATGTCCTCCCACCGCAACCCGGCGATCTCGCCCCGGCGCGGCCCCCGCAACGCCACCAGCCACCACAACGCGAACAACGGATCACCCTGCACGAACTCCAGGAACCGGCCTACCTGGTGCAGCCCCCACACCGCCACCCGAGGCCGCACCCCCGTGTCGTTCCACGCCTTCTCCCGCTCCGCGTCCCACACCACCGCCCGCGGCCGCGCCCCGTTCGGCAGCCGCAGCCCCCGACCCGGATTCCGGTCGATCACCCCCTGCCGCCGCGCCGCCGACAACGCGCTACGCAGAACCGCACGAATACCGTTCAGCGTGCCCGCAGAAATCAGCCGTCCACCTCGGACGTGGTGGTGCGAGATCCGGTCCATCGCCCGCTGGGCATCCCGGGTACGCAACTTCCGCATCCGGACGTGGCCCAGCTGCGGGATGAGGTAGTCGTTCACCAGGCCGCGGTAGTTGACCATGGTCGAGGGACGCAGTCGCCCCTCGTTCTCCGACAACCAGAACTCCAGCCAGCGCTCCAGCGTCCACATCCCCGCCGCCTCGTGCCCCGGCACCTGCCGCAACGCCCAGCAGGCCCGCTCGGCCCCCGCCCGACTGGCGAAACCACCGCGACGCACCCGGACACGCCGATCGTCAACACCCGTCAACTGCACCGCGAAGTACCAACGGCCATGGTCGAAATCGGCGAGACGATCGCAGCGCACACCCATCTGGCGACCGGTCTGCTCGCACCGACAGCCGCACCGCCGGTACACCAGGCCCGCTTCGTTAGCCCTAGCCACTCATCCCCCACGACACCGGGACAGGCTAGACCGCAGGCACACCATGATCATCAACCGAGTGGATCATGGTGCTCAGACAAAGAGGCGGATCCGCATCATCCCTCCGCGAATCCGCTGCGCATCAACCCCGTCAGGCCAGGTCAACACGGCTCTGCCAGGCTCGGTATGTGGGTCACAGACGTGACCCACATACGACCCACACCGACCCGAAACTCAGCGGCAATCATGAATATTGCCTGGTAGAACTTGTGCGCCCGAAGGGACTCGAACCCCTAACCTTCTGATCCGTAGTCACATGCTTCAATGCATAAAGTTATTAGTCCAGCCCAGTCCGGCCACGTCCAGCTCAATCCGAACACGTTATTGCTGGTGCGGGATTAGCGCGATGAACATCAATAAATGAAGCACTGGTAGATAGAGTCGAAAATCCGGCGCAGTCCAGCCTGACCACCCCTAGTTCCCCGACGTCCGAGCACCCACGGAGCACCCCGATCCATCCGACCAGGGCCGATCCGGTCGGGCGCCAGGGCCACGCTCCTCCGACGCGGGAGGGCGCTGATGGCGGACCGCGGCGCTCTGCCCTCCACCCGCAAGCGGTACGACAAGACGGTCCTCGGCGTGAAGCGCACTGCGCAGCGCCCGACGCGCTGCCACCGGGCGGAGGAAGCCTGCCCAAGGCCGGCCGCCCTCCCGGCCAACCGCTCGACGGGTTGCCGCCCGCAAACATCGCTCGTACCGTCGCGAGCTTGCCGTTCAAGGGCTCCCCCGTGGCGACCCCTGACCAGCCCCGATTCAGCAAGAGTCGGTTGGTCCCGCCTACGATCGCGGGCACGCCACCCTGACCGGCCAGCGCGAACCGCCTTCCGCCCAGGTGGGCATAGATCAGTCGCCGTCAGGTGCCCCGCGCACCGCAGGTGCGACGCGCATGCGGGTGGGCGCGATGAGGTTGGGTCGGCGCGTTAAGGTGCCGGGTGATCCCGACTACCGCAGGGCCGGCACCCAGACGGCGAAACAGGAGAAGTTGATGGCCGCCAACCTCCGCAACACCAAGCTCTTCAAGGAGCGGCTCGCCCAGCTTGAGGAGGAGACGAACCGGCTCGGGGTGGTCTTCGCGCCGGCCGAAGCAGCGGACCTCCTGGCGGAGCGCGTCGCCTTCACCGCTGCGCAGCTCGGCGTCACTGAACGCACCGCGCTACAGAGCTACATCACCCCGCACAACATCTCGCTGCTGGCGAAGGTTCTCGGCGAGCGCGCCGCCACCTACCGCGACGTGATGGCCGAAGCCGAGCCGGTGACCATCACCGTGCCAGACGCGGGACGGGTGATCGCCGCACTCGGCATGGTGTGCAAACTGGCCACCGAACAGATTGGGAAGGATCCCGCCGACGCCGCCGGTCTCCTCACCGACGCCGCCGACGCGATCGTCGGCATCGGCGCGGAGATCAGGACCAGCAAACGCGACGAGCCGGTGACCATCAACGGAAGAACGCTGGTGTACTCGCGTGCGGTGCTCACGCGCGCCATCGGGCGGCTCACGACTGGCATCTGGGAGTGCCCGTGCGGGGAGGCACACCGGCCCGGCGGGAGTCCCTGCACTCTGGTGCAAGGGCTCACGGCCGACCTCAACATCGTCGGCGGCTGGCTGGCCGCGCCCCACGAACGGCCCGGTGACCAGCGGTAGGCCTCTGAACGGAGACGCCTCCCGGCGACGAGGGCTGTTGCGTTCGCGGTTCGACGGACATGGCGAGCCGCGTTGGCGACTGGAGTCAGATCGCCTGGGTCAACTCGGTGAGCGCTGCGGCGGCTTGCGCTGAGCTGCCACCTCGCCTGGTGACCATTCGTGTCAGGCTGGAACTCATGGACGGCGATTACCGCGACCTCGACGCATCACCCAGCGAGCGGGAGCTGCAGGTCTTGCACCTGTTCGCGACGCAGAGACGCAAACTGGAATTTCTGGCAGCGTCTCGCTGCACTCATGACGGGCGACTCCTGGCTGGCGTCTGCCGGCTATCCGACGGCTTGTGGGCCTGGCACTCGGGCAGCCGCCTGTCGCCATCGGCGAGCCGAACCGAGGTAGCGTCCTGGCACCTGGACATGTTCGACAGCGAAGAGTTCACCCCAGAGATCTATCGGCAGGCTGATCACCTGGCCGATGAGATTCTGGGCGACGCCCCCCGTTATGAAAACCCGGCTACGGTGGTGCAGATCCTCGACTGCGACAGCGACGGTGTTGTGCATGTAGGACGTTGGCGCGGCACCCCCCATGCACTGCAGTTAATCGCCGGTGGCCTCCCCTTGTTCGAGCACGCCTCGTGTAACTGCCGTCGGTCGTACCAGGTTCAAATGCTGGCGCTGATCCATGCCGGTGTCAGGGCGGATGCCGGCACTCTCCGGCGGGGGATTCACGTAAAGACTCTGCCAGTAAGGCATGGAAGATCCGCAGGCGTGACTGGCATGGCGTACCTACTCACCGACAGGGGAGTGGAGGTGACTCTCGATGAGTGATGACCGCGAAGCCGAAGTCCTCGCTCTGATCGCCCAAAGTCGGCAACGTCTGACCCGGCTGGCGGAGAGCCGCTGCGTCAAGGACGGTCGTCTTCTGGGCGGCACCTTCCGGCTGCCAGACGGCATCTGGGTTTGGTCCGCAGGACGTCGGCAACCGCCACAAGTAGTACGGCACGAAGCCGCAGCCTTCCATCTCGATGCTATGGATGACTGCTCGACCGACGAAGAAGTCCGGGCCTGCTACGACAGTGCCATCGAGGCCATGGCCTCCGCCACGAGGCAGAAGGCCAGCCCTTCGGTCATGAAGATCGACATCGTGGGACCCGGACGATGGTCATACGGACTGACGCGGCCGTTCGCAATGTCGATCGTCAGCGGCCCCAACTTCACCGTCACCGAGGTGTCTTGCGGCTGCAGGCGCCAGTACTACCTGGACGTCTACGCGCTCACCGCGACATCTATCGGCCGCACGAAGGCTGAGACACAGCCCGTCCACGTCCCACTCCTGCCACCCGACCTACCAGAACGGCATGCCCAGGCTTTGCTATAATCGCTCTCGTAGGCTCGAGCGTGCTTCGCCGCCCCCGTGAGATGAGCACCACGGACTAAACCCGAATTGGGGATAGTCGTGCATGCTCTCATTCCAGTGCTGCTCCTCGCTGTTGTAGTAGTCGCGCCCGTCGGAGCCTTCTTGGTGATCGCTCTGGCCTCCCTACGCGGCACCACTCCAGCCGACCGGCCGAGGATCCTCCGTGAACTCGCCGCCATGCTCGCTTGGCGTAGCGGGCAGGCGCCAACCGATCGGCAGCGCCAGCGGAAGATCCGCTAGCGCCTCGTCATCTCAGCCTTAAAAGAATGACCTATTTCCACGGCCGATCATGCGGGCTACCCCTGGCCGATCATTCCCGTTGCAGGAAGGTTTGATCAATGGCCAAGGGTAGCCTTGCGATCGCAGACACTGGCTCTCCTATCGCACGGCGACCAGGCTATTGAACAGGGCCAACGCGCCGCCGCTGGCCGCGAGCACGGCGGCGGTAGCGGTTGGTGGGTCAGGTGCGTGAATTCTCTGGCCGTCGGTGGGCTGGTGTCTCGTGGTCAGCTCCCCGCATCGGTTGGCCACGCTCATCGGTCTAGCCGGAGAGCCGGTCGCGTCTACGCGCGGTGGTCATGTTATCCACCTCGGCCAGGAGACGATCGACGGCTTTGCCGCAGTAGAGCTCGTGGCCGAGGCCGGGATGTCGGTCCGTCGGGTGTGGTGCGTCGGGGTAAGTGCAGCCGCGGCCCATCCTGCTGTCTATGGGTGCGATCTTCGCTCTGCTGCCTGGTGTCGTCGATTTGCTACCCCAGATCGTCACCGGCGAGTGCACCCTCGGCGCGACGTGGCTGACCTACCGGTTGGGTGAGCGACAGCGCGCCCGCGAGCGCGAAGATCGAGGAGCTGGGCCAGGAGCTGTTCGAGGCGGTAGGCACCCTGCACCTGGCGCTGCGGGTGTACGTGCCGGCGCACAACTCGTGGCAGCCGGTGGAATCCACCTTCGTCAACGAGTGGGCCGGACTGATTTGCATCTCGACCGATTGGGTAGCGGCGTTACCCACGCGCAGGACGTGATGCGGGGTGCGCTCGAGCGCCTGACGCAATACAACCGCAGCCTGCTGACCCAGCTCAATGAGACGAGGCGCGAGCTCACCACGCTGCGGGAGGATTCAGACCGGGCGGCCAAGGTGGCCGGGTAAGCGGTCTTCCTCGGTAGATATGCGGACGGAAGCGTGAATATCTATGCCGACCGGCGACGTCTGCGCACCCGGGTGGCGGCCGGGCTGGAGCCGGGCCACCTCTGCCGTGGCGAGACCGTGCCGCCTAAACCAGCCGTCGGCGAACACCAACTATGGCGCGCCCGGCAGTGGCAAGTCGCGAGGTGCAAAGAGTCGGTCGCGCCCGGGTCCGCTTTCTTGCCAACGCCGGTGTGCCCGACCCCGCGCCTACAACCCTGGCCAGCATGGCGCGAACCCCGATGCCACCACCTGCATCCGAACGCTGAGGTCTGTAAGAATCCGACGATGCCTGATGCCGACACACTTCCGGAGCTGCGTGACATCGTCGGCAGAATCGCCCACCAGATTGGTCAGGCAGCCACCCGCAAGACACTCGACGACGCGTTGCTCCGGGTCGGCCTGCCCGCGTCCACCGCCGGTGACACCAAGGCAGAGCGCACGGACAGCAGCCTCGCCGCGCTCGCAGACGACCGACTGATCGAGGCAGCACGCACAATGCTGGCCGCGTCTGACGGGCTGGACGCGGACCGGCGCACCCTGCAGGACTTGGTGTGGGCTACGGAGAATCACCCGCGCATCCCGAAACGGGCAAGGCGGGAGATCGCGCGGGCACTGACTGGCAGCGAACTCAACGACTACTACCCGCGGTTCCGGGCGTTGCTCGGAAGCCTGTTCGACCTCGGCGGCGGCGTGCTCTGGGGCGGGCGGGACCTCAGCGTGGGAGCACGGATCGACCGGCACTTTCAATTCAACCCGGATTGGACCATGGAGGAGGTGTTCGATGCGGTCGGGGCGATAGACGGGAGCTCCGACCGACGGTTCGGGCTGCTCGTCCAAGGAATCACGTCGAGTGGGACCGTTCCGGACGAGGACGCGCAGCGCCGCCTCGTCGCTCAGATGAACCCACCGCTGACGGCCGCAGGCTTAGAACTTCGGGAGACCGGAACCGCTGACGGCTACCCAGTGTTCGAGGTGGTGGCCACCCGGTCGCGGAAGGGCCGACCGAAGAACCTGATCTTTGCCTCCTCCCGGAAGCCGGACCTGCGGCTGAGCGACGCGATCGACAACGAGATCGAAATCCTCAGCGACCCGGCCGAGGTGCTCGTCTACGACCGGCCGATTACCGCCGATGGTGTCTTGTGGCGTGACCTGCAAGCCTGGTTCAAGGAGACCCACCGGCTCGGCAGCGATCAGGATGCCAAGACGCAGCTGTACCGGCGGCTACGGCAAAGCCTGCCCGAGAACTCGCCCCCGCAGCGGCTGCTGTTCGACCTGTATTACGAGATCCACGGCGCCGCCGTGCATTACCTTCCCGCCCTACTGCCCGAGGTCTGGCTGTACTGGGACCCGCAGACAGTCAAGATGCGTGGCCCCGCCGCGCTGCTGCAGCTGCGTATGGACTTCCTCCTGCTCGTTCCCGGTGGCGGCAGGATCGTGCTGGAGGTCGACGGCCGCAACCATTACGCCGTCGAACGACGGACCGCCCAGACCGGGCAGCAGTGGATCGCCGATCCGCCCACCTACGCTCGCACCATGGCAGGCAGCCGTAAGCTCACCCTCGCCGGCTACGAGGTGCACCGCTTCGGAGCTCACGAACTGCTGGATCGGCGCCAGGGGCGCGTCACTCTCACGGCGTTCTTCGCCGACTTGTTCCACCGCCACCATGTCATCACGCCTCTGTCTCGCGCAACGCCGTCGTAGCCTGCGGGGCACGCTGACCTGCGGTGACCTGAGGTGGGTTCTGTCGTCCGGAGGGAGACGCTGCACGCTCGTAGACTCGCGCAGTGGACGCAACGTGGGCTGCCGATCAACTCAATGAGTTCGCTCGAATGATCGACCGGCTGTCTGACCTGGAAATGACGTCGCGCCGCGACACCGAAGAGGAGCGCGACGACCTCGACCGCGAGGTTCGGCGCCAAGAGCCGATCATGCGGCTGGCCGAGAACACGATTCGACCGGGCTTGGGAGACTACTCGTCGGAGTACGACGAGTGGCGCGGGCGGTGGTGGAACGCGCGCAATGCGGCGTTGCAGGCCGCGGGGCTGTACCAGTATGGCGAGGAAGCTCGCCGCCGGCTGCGGCCCGACGCACCAGACCTGGTCGCCGACCAGTTCCATCCGTGGGTCTGGGAGGCAGCGCGTCCATTCTGGGAGAGCGATAACCGGACCGAGGCCGTGTGGGTAGCCGCGCGGGCCGTCAACGGCCGGCTCCAGCAGAAGCTCGGCCGGCACGACCTCGGGGAGACGAGGCTATGCCGCAGCGCCTTCAGCACGAACGATCCCAAACCGGGTGAGCCACGGTTGCGCTTCGCTGGTGACCGCACATCCGATACGTGGAAGAGCCGCCAAGTGGGAGCCGAGAACTTCGGCGTGGGGTGCTTCAGCGGGATCCGCAACCCGGTCGCGCATGAGTCCGACCTTGTCTTGGACGAGCCGGTGGTGCTCGAACAGCTCGCGGCCCTGAGTCTGTTGGCGCGGTGGATCGACGAGTGCGTCGTGGAGCACGTGGCCTAGCTGGCGCGACGACGGCGGTTGCCTGATGCAGACCGAGTGGGTCAGCGCCACCAGGGCGTCCACCCCAGCCAGGAGAACAATCCGAGCCCCGGCGGTGCCGACGGTTCCGCCGAGGATCGTGGTGAGGGCAACCATCCAGCCGCGCTTGCGTAGCCTCGCCCACCAGTCCTGCTTGGCCGAGGGGTCTACCGCAGTGCCGTCGCGGCCGGTGAGGGAGTTGTGGCTGCCGCTTGCGGATCGGCTGCCAACCACGCTGGACTCGGCGCCACTGTCGGTCCGGCTGCCGATAACGTGCAGCTATAATCGTGGTCACGCATGGAGTTCGGGACAGTACCTGAACCACCGCGGATCACCGTGTCGAGGCATGGAGCGTCGGACCGCGCCCTCGCCACCGCCTCCCAATCCGTTCGCCACGCCTTGACCGCCTGCGGGCCGTCATGCGAGAGGACTTGCCCCCGTGACCATCTACTCCACCCACCCGAACCGCGGAAAGACCCAGGTCCTGGCCTCCTACCGCACCCCCGACGACGACATCACCAGCACCACCGTCACCAGCTGTGACGACCCGATCCTCGCCCGAACCGTTGTCGACGCGCTCAACCGCATCTCCGCCTGCGCCACACTTCCGCTGTGCGTCTTCGATCGGCGTGGCAACGACTCAAGCCACTACCCGGCCGGCCACCTCGACACGTTGAGCGACCCGACGGCACGGGCCGGACTGCTCGTCGGCACCCACAGCCTCTGGTACGAGCTGGTCAGGTTCGAACTGCACGCCGCGTTCACCGACCTTGACCAGGCACTCCACGATGCCCCGGCCCCGGTCCAGCTCGCCATTACCCAGGAACTACAGGCCGAGGCCCGCGACCTGCGCGCCGAGCTGCTCTACTACAGCGAGAACGTCGAACCTACGACACCGGTTCAGCGATCGTGGCAGCGCTCGCTTCCGTTCGTCGCTCACGAGGGCGGCATGTCCGAACTCGAAACATCGACTAGGGAGTTGCTTGACCGACAGGAGGATGGCGCTACCGATGCGTCTCTAGCCGAGGGTGTCGAAGGGCTACGGACACTCCTGAGCGCCTACCAGCTGACCGACAATCAGAACGCGATGCTGGACGTGTCGGCGCTGTCGATCCTCGATGACCCGTCATGGGGCGACGGCTATTACCTGTCCGTCGACAGCCCCGTACCAGGCGGGAGGCATCCGCACGGGTGGAGTATCCACCTGGGCCGGTGGGAACCGGACGATCCCGACGACGAAGACAGCGGCGACTCAACCGGCAGCGCGGTCGTAGTCTGCGATCTGCGTACCGCCCCCAGCGTCGCCGACCTTGTGCAACTGCTCAGACTCAGCGCCGCTGGCACCAGCCAACACGAAGCCTGGGCCACCACACCGGTCGGCGACCCGCTCACCGGTACCGGCTTCATCGTCACCAGCCGAGACAACTCACGTAAATAGGGGTCGAGCATCGTTTCCGGGACAAGTCACGTAAATGCTGACTGAAGGCAGGACCACCGAGGACGCGGCCGAGCAAGCGATCGAGGGCCTCACACGGGAAGTGTCCGGGTCTGGGCCCTGAGCCGGAACAGGCCGGGTTGCGTGGCGCACCCGGCCCACGCCACCGCAGGACTCCCGAACAGGTACGGGGTCGCCTCGTTGATCGCCTGCATGGGTGTGCTCGCGGAGTGACGTACCCGGGCCGCTTGCTCGGTACAGTTCGTCCACTGAGGCCGGACTTGGGGAAGGACGTGTGCGCAGGTGGATGCGGCTAATTTTCGGAGCTGGTGCACCGTAGGGACGCCCATCCCCACCGGCGACCACCGCGCTGGCCTAATCCAGTCGTACGACGACAGTGCCGGGGTTGCCGCGCTCGCCGCCGCGCTGCCGGCCGTGTATGCCCCATCGCGGGCCCTCGCAGCGATCGCACAGCGGCAGCAGAAGGACGCCCTGGCGAAGTACCTGCGCAACAGGCTGCCCACCGAGAAGCCCGCTCGGTCCGGGGACATGGGTGAGATCCTCGCGACCGCCTACCTGCATGAGGAGGCCAGGTATGTGGTGGGGCCGAGCCGACTCATCCACCGCGATCATCAGGAGTGGGCGATGCGGGGCGACGATGCGCTCGGGGCGAAGCTGCACACCGACGGCAAACCAGTCATCGTCAAGGCGGAAGCTAAGAGCCGGACCAAACTCGGCAAACCCACCGTCGCCGAGGCCCGCGAGGGTCTGTCCCGCAACGAGGAGATGCCCTCGCCGCACTCGCTCACGCAGTTCGCTGACCGGCTTCGGGGAACAGCTGACGACGATCTGGGCAACGCCATCATCGACCTGCTGCTGGACGACGGCGTCCGGCCCGACCGGGTGAGTCACCTGATGTTTCTGTTCACCAGTGGCGACCCCAGTACCCAGGTGGCAGCAGATCTTCAGGCGTACTCCGGTCCGGTGCCGCAGCTGACGATCACCTTGCGGGTCCAGCATCATCAGGAGTTCATCCGGGACGCCTACGAGATGGTGATCGCGGATGGCTCGTGACGCCCAGGAGCTGGCCGCCCAGCTGACGGCGGCCACGGACGCCGGCTTCCGTGGCCGGCTCCTGGCCCGGGGACAGGCCCAATCGGTGATTCGCCGAGCCGGAATTCTGCCCCCGGGTGCGCCCCAGTTCAGCACATTCCTGGACGCCGACCTGCTCAACTACGGGTACGCGCTGCTGTCTACCAGCCTGTTGCTGGTGGAGGCCGGCGGCGATGACCTCGTGCCGGAGCAGATCGCGGCGGCACAGCGGGGATTCATCCAAAGTTCGTACGCCATCGAGGCCGCCACCCGCAATGCGGCACCCAGACCTGACCTGGTTTTTCACCACCTCATCGCCGGTGCGGCCAGCCATCTCGGCGGCTATGCCGCCCGCGCGTACTCGCTGATCCAGGCGAGCCGCACGTCTGACCGGCTGACCCTGATGGAGCAGAGCCTCGCGGATGTGCTGATGCGCGACCTGGGCGCCGTGGAGCAACGGACCCTGTTGCTGCGCTCCTCGCCGCAGACCACCGAGCAGTCCCTGCTCGCGGCGTTCACCGGCGCAGAGATCGGCGCCAGCGCGGATCCCGCGTCGGAGCAGGTCGGCCCCGTAACGCTCCTGCTGAGCGAGAACTACCTGTCCGCGGTCACGGCCGCCCTGTTCGCGATCGAGATCGGCCGCCGTGACCTGCTCGACGTCGCGCTGCAACAGCTGCAGCTCGGTGAGCAGGCATCCTCCGACGTGAACGCGCCCGGACCCTGGTGGGTCCACCGCCTCACCCGGCACTTGCTGGACGGCCTATTCGGCAACAGCCTGGAAACCAACATCCCGCAGGACCCACCGCCCGGGGCGGATAGCCACGTCGAACACTGGCGCTACCTGCGGCGCACCTTCGTCGCCTCACTACTGGCCCGCGAACGCAGCGAGATCGATCTGTGGCCCTCTCAGCTCAACGTCGTGCACCACCTCTTCCAGGACTCCCGGGACCTGGTCGTGGCGCTGCCGACCAGCGCCGGCAAGACCCGCATCGCCGAGCTGGCGATCCTGGCCTGCCTGGCCCGCATACGACGGACGGTGTATGTCACCCCGCTGCGCGCCTTGTCCGCGCAGACCGAGATCGTTCTCACCCGGACCTTCGCGCCGCTGGGAGTCCGGGTCTCGTCGCTGTACGGCAGCATGGGCAGCAGCGACGTGGACGAGGACACCCTGCGCACGGGGCAGATCGTCGTGGCGACCCCGGAGAAGCTCGACTTCGCGTTGCGATCCGATCCGTCCTTGCTCGACGACGTCGGCCTGGTCGTCCTGGACGAGGGACACATGATCGGAGCCTCCGAGCGTGAGGTCCGCTACGAGGCCCAGATCCAGCGGCTGCTGCGCCGCCCCGACGCCGACTCGCGCCGCATCCTGTGCCTGTCGGCGGTGTTCCCCTCAGGCGACGAACTCAGCGACTTCGTCGCCTGGATCACCCAGGACGAGCCGCAGGGCCTGCACCACGAGAAGTGGCGGCCAACGCAGCAACGCTTCGGCCTGGTCGAGTGGCTCGGCGACCATGCCCGCCTGACGATCACGTTCGGCCCCGATCAGTCGTTTATTCCCCGCTACTTCGAGGCGAAGACGCCGTCCGGCCGCCGCCGCAGGCCGTTCCCGGCCGACCAGCGCGAACACGTCATCGCCACCGGCTGGCGGCTGGTCGAGGAAGGCCAGACCGTGCTGGTCTTCTGCCCCCAGCGCAACTCGGTCGTACCCTATGCCAGCAAGATCATCGATCTTCATGCGCGCGGTTTGATTCCCTCCGTGCTGCCGCCCGGCATCGACCTCAGCGAGGCGCTCGCCGTCGGCGCTGAATGGTTCGGATCGGACGACCCGATCCTGCAATGTCTCAAGCTCGGGGTGGCCATCCACCACGGAGCGCTTCCGGGAGCGTTTCGGCGCGAGATCGAACGGCTGCTGCAGCGGGGCAACCTGAAGGTCACCATCGCGTCGCCGACCTTGGCCCAAGGCCTGAACCTGTCCGCGTCGGCCGTACTGTTCCACGGCCTGCGCCGCGGCAGGGACCTGCTCAAGGGTTCCGAGTTCGCCAACGTGATCGGCCGCGCCGGCCGCGCCTTCGTCGATACCGAGGGCCTCGTCCTCTATCCGATCTTCGACTCGAGTCAGGCCCGCCGCCGGGACTGGCTCGAACTCAGCAGGGGCGAGGCCGGCAAGACCCTGCAATCAGGGCTCATCGGCGTTGGTACCGCCCTGCTGCAGCAGATGCTTGAAGCCTATGGGGTGATGTCGCTCGACCCGCTGCTGACCTACCTGACCGGCGGGCCGGACTGGTCCCTGCCGGTGGCCTCGTACGGCACCGCTGAGCAACATGCTGCTGACGCCGCCGCCTGGCGATCCAACCTGGCGCTGCTCGACATCGGCATCCTCAGCATCGTCGGTGACAACGACCAGGACGCCGTCGCGGACGCCGCGACGCAGATCCTGGCCGATGCCCTGCGCGATTCGCTGTTTGAGCGGCAGCTGCGCCGCTACGACGCCACGTGGCAGGCCGCCCTGCGAGCCGTGGTGTTCGGCCGGACCAGGTACCTGTGGCAGACCGCGACGGCCTCCCAGCGCCGCGGCTGGTACCTGGCGGGTCTGGGTGCGCACGCCGGCTCAGAGCTCTCCCGGGTATCCCGGGACATCATCGCCCTAGCCGGCCAGGCGGAGGCCGCCATCGCCGACGGCGAGTACGACCGGGCTGCCGACGTGATCGTAGCGATCGCCGGCATCGTGTTCGCGATGGACACCTTCGCGCTCAAGAACCCGCTCGGTAACTGGGATGACGTGCTGCGGCACTGGGTCCACGGCACGGCGCTCAGTGACGTCACCGGCGACCGCGTCGAAATCGCGCAGTTCATCGAGGACGATGTGATCTACCGGCTGGTCTGGGGGATGGAAGCCGCCCGCGTCTACGAGAACGCCCAGGACAACAACGCCGCCGACGCGCTGCTGGGCACAGCGGTGACCGCGATCGAGACGGGAACGTTCCGCCGAGAGGCCTCTCTGCTGATCCGTTCTGGGTTCGACCACCGCTTGGCGGCCATATCGGCGGTGACCCGCACCGGCGCCACCTTCGACTCGGTCGCCGGCATGCACCAGTGGATCGAGAATCTCGACCCCGCACTGGCCCTCGACCCGCGCTGGCCGACACCCGAGTCACGCTCGGCGTGGGAGGCGTTCGCCAGCCCATCACGAGTCCGGCGCACCCGCCGGTGGTGCAAAGAGGAAACCCATGACGTGCCGGAGGTCGCCTGGCATGCCACGGTGCCGCCGAGCGGGACGTGGCTGCGGGTCACAGACACCGGAGCAGGCCGGATCGAGATCTGGTCCACCGGATTCGACCTGCTGGGCGAGGCCTCCGTGGGTCTCAACCCCGACCGGCAGGGCGTCCTGCGCGCTCAGTCGCTACCTGCGGCCGGGGGCATCCGCCTGCGCTACCGCGGCCCCAACGACCTGTTCCCGCCTAAACCGGATACCACCCGGTGAGACAATGCGCGGTATGGCCGCCGGGTCTGCGGTCAAGACGGCGGGTCGTCGAGTCTACTGAGCTGCGTCAGCGCTTGCGGGACGGCGCCGAAGCGATCCTTCAACGGGGCGTATCGCAATGCTGGGCACACCCGCCCGAAGATCCACATTCGAGTGGATCAAGATCCGCCTCCTGTGAACCAAACGGGGCCGCGAGGCGATAGGCAGTCGGGTCTACGGCTGGCGCCGCTCGAGCTCAGCTCTGCCTCTGTCGGTCAGGGTTGCACTGCTGGACCAAAACTCCAGGCTTTCGAAGCAGAGGATCAAGCCCTCGTTGCGTAGGCCGCGGATTAGGTCCCGCCACAGCACCTCCGGGTGTCCAGACGGTCGGCCTTCGGGGAAGAACTCGGAAAGCGGCGCCGGCTCGCCCGGATGCTCGGAACCGTACTGATCGAGCCATCGGAGGAACAGCAGACGCCCGACCTCACGGCTGACAGCGCCCGCCGTCGTGCCCATGGGCTTGCCGTTCTTGTCCACGAGGTGCGCGTGGTCACCAGGATGGATCTCGATATGCAGCTCAGGCCAGGGCGAACCCTCTCTGGTCAGAGGTTGATTCGAGAGGTTTCGTCCGCCGAGGGTTTGACCGGGGTTTCGGGGGCTACTCGAGGAGCTAACTGGACGGCGGCGATGGAGCGAGGC
>NZ_JBIUCH010000042.1:0-16087 GCF_044548625.1 Micromonospora sp. NPDC051925
GATCTTTGTCTGGAAACTCAGATCATGGACAGGGTCCTCCCCATATCGCTAGACCTAGACCACTACGAATCCCCCCGATGGTCAAAACACGAGGGCTGGGACGGCTTAAGCCGTCCCAGCGGTCGGCTGGGCTGCGGTGGGGTGGGACGGCTTGAGCCGTCCCAGGGGGATAACCCGTCCCGGGGCTGAGCTGGGCGGGGACGGCTGGGACGGCTGGGACGCCTCCGCCGGGGGTAGGGCTTCGGGGCCGGGGCAGTAGCGCTGCCAGGCGTCGGTGAAGTCGGCTTGGTAGTAGCCCTTGACCTGCCCGTGGGGCGGCCCGAACCGGATGTTCGTGGACCGGATCTCGTACTCGGCCAGGAGCTGGCCGAGTTTCATCGCGGTGAGGCCGGTGCCGCTCTTGCCGTACTCGGCCCACGGCGCTTCGGCGTCGGCGCGCAGGTGGTCGAGCAGGATGCTGCTGGGGATGCCGGGACGGTTCTGGGTGTCGGTCACCCCGGCGGTGCGGAAGATGGCACGGCAGTCGGCCAGGAGCCGAATCCGGTCAGAGGGGACGGTGGCCCCGTCGCGAAGGGCGGTGAGGGTTTCACAGGCGCGGCGTGCCCGGTCCGGCCAAGGTCCACCGGCCAGGTCAGCGACGGCTACCAGGGGTTCCCAGGTGTCGGCGGCCCGGTCTTCGACGGGCATGGGCGGTTCTGCGGCTTCGAGGGTGGGCAGGTTCGCGCGTAGCCAGGTGGTGAGGGTCCGGGCCAGGGTCCGCAGGGCCGGGCCGTCGCGCCGGTGCCGGTACGGTGCGACCTGCTCCCCGGGTGCCCGGCGGCGCATGCGGACGACGACGGCGCGGTCTTCGATGGTGTCGGGCATCGCGCCGATGCCGGCAAGGGCGGCCATGGAGAACGTGGGGATCTTCTCCAAGCTGCGGGTGTTGTTGTCCCACCGGATCGCGGGCCGATTGCGCTGGTGGCCGGCGTTCAGCAGGCCGCGTAGGTCTTCGTTGCCCTCAGCGGCGGCCCCGAAGATGGTGTCGGCTTCGTCCACGAGCAGGGTCGGCGGGTCGTCACTGCCGATAGCCCGGTAGACAGCGGCGGGGCTGGCGTTGACGGTGATCAGCGGCGCGTAACAGGTCGCCTCCACCACGTCGAGCAGCCGAGACTTCCCGCACCGCTTCTCCGGTGCCCGGATGACCAGGCGTGGCGCGTGTGCCCACGCGGGTTGGGCGTGGCTGGCGGCGATCCACAGCGTGACCGCGTCTGCGGCTTCCGCCGAGGGCAGGATCACGTACTTGGTGAGGCAGGCGTGCACCTGGTCGAGAATGGCTGCGCCGTCGAGCTGGTCTGCGGGGTGACAACTGGGGTTGTCGTCGTGTCGGTTCATGCGGCTACTCCCTGAGAACGGGTGAGTTGGGGCCGGGTGTCAACGGTGGTTGTCGGCGTGCGCGCCAGCTCGGTGAGGCGGGCCATCTGTTCGGGCATGCCGCGTGTGCCGTCCAGGGGCCGGGTGGCGTGGGGCCAGACGGTGGTGACGAGGTCGGCGTAGTCGCGGCCGGCGAGGACGGTCACGGTGCCGGCGATGTCGATGCTCATGCGGCGTGCCTGTGCGCGCAGGGTCGGCGTGGTGACCGTGCCGGGCTGGCCTATCCGCAGGTCGTATGGCTCGATGACGGTGTCTGGGTCGAGGAGGCCGTAGTGGGCGGACAGGATGATCAGCCGGCCGCCGAGGTGGGCGGCGGCGCGGCGGCATGCCTGGTGGTAGCTGCCGGTGTACATCTGCCCAGCGGGTGCCGGGTGGGTGAGCTTGGCGGTGCCGCAGGGCACGATCACGACAGCGTCATCGCGGCCCATGACAGTGCGACGCATCCGGGTGTTGACCGGGTCGGCGTATGCCTTGCTGGCTGCTTGTCGGCTGATGCCCAACGCCCGACCCAGGTCGGCGTAGGACCAACCGTCGATGAGGACCAGGTCGACGCCGAGCCACTCGCGCGCCTCACGTACCGCTGCTTCGAGGTTGGCGAGGGCGGCCAGCGCGGCAGACGGCGCAGCAGCGGCTTCTACAGCGGCGACGGCAGCGGTCAGGTGACCGGTTGCCGCGCGGAGCTGGAGCGGGCGGTGACAACCAGGGTTGTCACCAGACACGGTCACGCGGCGAGTCCTTCGGCGCGAAAGCCACCTCGGATGGCGGCGCGGATATCCCGATCGGTCTGCTCTGCCTGGTGCCCAGCGGTAGTGAGTGCCGCTATCGCGTCGTCGTGGTTGATGGCTCCGGCGGTGACCATGCGGGCGATGCCTCGGGCTGCGCCGTAGAGGGTGGTCCGGCGGCTGCCCTGCGGGGCGGTGGTGACCGCGTGGAGGTGTGCGGCGAGTAGCCGGTCGGGATGGGAGATGCCCTCCGCCTGGCGGGTGCTGGTCGGCGTGTGCGCCGGGACCGGGATCGGTGCGGGCGGGGCCGGTCGGCAGACGTCAACCAGCGCGGGGGGCATCTCCTGCATCTCCCTGTTCGGCGCCCACCGGTACGGGCGGCCCGTGCGCGGGTGCACGCTCGGGGGCAGCACCACGTAGCCGCCGTCGGCTTTGACGTCGATGCCGGGGCCGAGTCCCTGTCCGGGCTTGCCCTGACTGCACTGCACGGGCGTGCCGGGGTGCCGGTAGTACAGATGCAGGCCACCCGACCCGGTCACCACGTAGGCCGTAGGCGGCAACAAGCCGTCAGCGATGAGCGCGTTCATGGTGTCCCTGCCACCGTGGGCGGGGTCGACGTCGACCACGACGGTGCCGGATGCGGCACCGGTACGCAGGGCGAGCTGCCCGGTAGGGACGGCGGCCACGATCGCGGCGACCCGCTCCAGATCGGTGCTCGCGGCGTAGAAGCCGTGGCAGGTCAGGCAGGCGCAGCCTTCCCGGTCGTGGTCGGGACCGGCGGCGGTGCAGGTGGGGCAGTTGGCGAGGGGTCGTTTCGAGCGGGCGAGCATGAACACGGGCCAGCCGCGTTCGGCGTAGGTGAGGGCGGGGGCGAGCAGGGCAGGCGTGTCGGGCATGGCGCTCCTCTCGGGTTCGTTCAGGGACGTCGATGGGGGCTCGGGCCGTCCGGCCAGGGCATTCGGGGTGTGGACCGGGCACCGTGGCCCTTGCAGGTAGGGGCGGACACCATCGGGGTGGTGGCAGTAGCGCCGATCCGTACCGATCCAGTGCCCGCACCGGGTGCCGTGCGGGGGCATGGGCCGCTCCTTCCCGGGTGCGGCGTGACGATGGCCAGCGCCGGGCGGGCACTGGCCATTCGGTGGTGAGGGCGCGAAGCGCGCCGTTCAGGTGTTAGCGGTGGGGCCGCAGCAGCGCCCAGACCACGAACACGACGACGGCCACGACCACCGCGACGGCCAGGAGCCAACCGCTGAGGTCGCGCAGGAGCCATCCGGTCATGCGGGCGCGGGCGAGTGTGGCGTCGGCGTACCAGGCGACGCGTTCGACGCGACGGCCGAGCGGCACGCCGAGGATCAGGCCGAGCAGAATGCCAAGGGCGAGCCCGATCAGGGGCAGGGTCATGAGGGACTCCGGGGAGGCGTGGCCGGTTACGGATTGTGGATGGTGGTGGGGTGTGAGCGTTTGAACGGTGCCGTGTGAACGGGGTGTGCGAACGGCCCTTTACTAGGACCCGGGCGGCCCCGTTTACACGGTGCAAACGGGGCCGCTGATGGGTGACGGTGGGTTACGCCGGGGTGGGTATGCGGATCTTGTAGGTGCCTCGGTCGGTCTTGCGGAGCATGGCGTCGGGGCCGGTCGCCAGGTGGCTGAGTGCCTTGCGAATCCAGCCGTATCCGAGGCCGGTGGCGGCGATGACGTCGCCCAGCTCACCCGGTCGCACGACGTCCACACCGGAGTCGTGCAGGTCGAACAGATGCCCGCGCAAGTGCTCGTACGCCTCTTCGCTGGACATGGCCGGTTGACGCAGCCCGAGGGGGATGCGGGGCATACCGGGTGGGATACGGATCGGTTCGGCGGGGTCGACGTTGTCGGGTGGGTCGTTGGGGTTGATGGCCTGGTTGGGTTCGTCGTCGTGGTCGGTGCCGTCGTCGGTCATGGTCGGCTCCGGGCGGGAGCGGGGTGCCGGTCGCGCAGGCTCCGGACGGGTGCCGGTGGTGGGTTGTCCGCCGAGGTACGGCGCGACGGCGTCGGCGCGGTGGTCTTCGTCGGCGACGTAGCTGCGGCAGGGCATCGACCACCGGGTGGTGTCGGTACCGGGAACCTCGGCATAGAGGTAGCCCGGCTTGGTGTTCTTCCACGCCCACGGCATCGCCCCCGCGTCGAGCGTGGCCTCGGACAGGGCCATGCCCGCGTCAACGTCCTTGTCGACCCCCAGGCAGATCGACCCGGGAATGTTCGCCCGCGCCGAGGTCGGGAACCGGTCGTGGCTGGCGCGCTGCAACCCGAACACCAGGCTGATGCCCGCACTCCGGGCCGCCTCGGTGAGTTCGGTGACCAGGGGGTTCCCGGCGGCGACCTGTGACGCCTCGTCGATGATGGCGACCCGGTAGCGGGGGCACTGCCGGCAACCTCGGGTCCACTGCTTGTGGCCGTGTGCGCCGATCTGGCGTGCCCGGCCGGTGATGTCGGTGTAGAGGTCTTCCAGCAGTTCGTTCGTGTCGTCCTCGGTCCCGGCGGTCCGGGCGGCCCCTTGGATGGCCCAGGTGGGGAGTTGGTCGAACTTGCGGGGGTCGGCCAGCCACAGTTCCGCGTCGGGGCGGGAGATGACCTCAGCGGCGATGTTGAGAATGACCTCGGTCTTGCCCGCGCCGGACATGCCCACGATCAGGAAGTGCGCCGCGTTCCGCCCCGCCGCGTGGTCACCCGGCAGCCACAACGTCAACGGTTCGCCGTCTTCCATCACCCCCAGCACGATCGGCTCCGCGATCGACCGACCCGGGGCGGACAGGCCGGGCCAGGGAACCATCGCGCGGAGCTGGTCGACGGGGACGACTTCGACCCTCCCGCGTCGGGCGGAGTCCGGGTCGGGGATGACCCGCACCGCCGTCTCCGGCACGTCGAGCGCCGAGGCGAGGGCGGCCCGGTCGGCGGCGAGTTCCCGCACCGACGTACCCGCTTCCAGGGTCACCGCGGCTGCCGCTTTCGCGCCCTTGATGGTGGGTCGGGCCACACTGGCGTTACGGAGACTCTTCACCGCTTCGGCCAGCCCACCCCCGGCGGTGGCCGGGTCGTCGCCGTCGCCGTTGCGCAGCACCCGTATGACGGCCATGGCGATGGTCGCGGTGGGTGCGCCGATGAGCCACATGTCCGACCACGGTGACGACCAGGGGCCGGCGATCGTCGCGCCGATCGCCCACACCGACCCGGCCACACACGTGGTGGTGGCCACGGCGCGGCGGACGATGCCCCGGGCGGCGGCGGCCCGCCACGTCAACGACGTCAACGCCGTACCGGCGAGCGTGAGACCGGCGGCAGCCGCACCGATCGATGCAGGTTGGTCGCCCCACCGCCAGTGGGCCAGGCCGGTAGCGACGGCCAGACCGACCGACCCGGTCGGGGTGACCAGGTACGGCCACAACGGCAGCCGCACCGTGTGCACAGCGGCCAGCCCAGACGGGTCGGAGAACCCGCCGTTCTTCGGCATCCGTGACTTCACGACTGTTCCTCCCTTCCTTGGGTTAGGCGGTGAACTTGAAGTCGGGGCGGCGGGTGCCCCGGTAGCCGACCTGCTCCAACTCGGGCATGTAGGCGGTGACGAACCGGTTGTTCGCCGTGATCACGTACTGACTCGCGATCACCAGAGCCTCACTGGCCTGTTGGATGGGCTTGGCTACCTGCCGGGCGCGCGCCCGTGCGGTCAGGCCACCGACGACGACGGCTCCACCGCCGACCCGCCGCAAGCGGGCGTCCAGCTCGCTGGCGGTGATCCCGAGTTCCAGGGCGGCGGCGTGCAGGATTCGGCGGGTGCTCTCGCACCACTCGATCAGAGCGTGGTTGTCCGTCAGGGAATCCGCACCAGAGAACAGCGTGCGACCCTGCGGGTGGGTGTTCGACACGAAACGACTCCTTCGTGGTCAGGCGAGGGTGGTGAGCAGGGCAGTGAGCGCGGTGCCGACCAGGCCGGCCAGCAGCAGATCCACAGCGGTCCGGACCCGCCGGTACTTGCGCACGGCCGTACGGGACAGCCACACGAGGTGGTGCGCCCGTTCGGCGGCGGCGGACAGCGGCGGGGCGGTGGCCTCGGTCATCAGGTCACCCGGCGCGGTCCCGGCGTAGCGGACCAGACCGTGACCACCACCGAGGCACGGGCGGACCGCACCGGCCAGCAGTGCCACCGCCGTGCCGACCAGAGCGACGGTGGTGACCCCGGCGGCCAGCGCGGGGCCGGGCAGGTCGGTGCGGGCAAGGATTGCCACGCCGACCGTCACAGCGGCACCGGCGACGGCCATCAGGGTGGAGGCTTTGGTGTCGGCGCGGGCGAGTTCGGCGCGGACTTCGGTGATCCGGTCGGTGAACCACGCCGGATCGGGTACTGGCACCATCAGAGGTGCCCTCCTCTCACATGGGGGGTTGGGTGACCGGACCGGCGGCACAGCACGGGTTTCCAGGCCATGGGGCTGTGTCGCCGGGCGGGGTCAGCGGGCGGGTTTCGCCGCGTGGGGGCGGTTGAGGTTGCGGGAGTTGACGTGCCGCCAGTACGGGTGGCTGCCCTCGTCAACCCACTCGATGACGCCGTGGCAGGTGCCGCACACGTCCTGCTGCCGGTGGGTCATCGCTTCGCCGCGGCGTTGATCCGACCGCCCAGCTCGACCAGGCAGATCGACGCGACGACCACCAGCCCGTCGACGGACAGCGGGAGTAGGTACTGCGCCCCGTTGGTCTCTCCGTAGTGGGCGGCGACGGAGGCCATGTGCCAGTAGGACACCCACGCGGCGATCCCCGCGATCAGCGCCGTCGCCGCCCACCGGCCGATCGCCAGCCGACGCGAGTGCACCGGCACCCGGGAGATCAGCTCGATCGTCAGCAGCAGTGCCAGAGGTGACCAGGCGGAGATGACCTGACTGATGATCTCGTCACGGGCGTGGAGCACGTTGCCCGCGATCGACGCGGCCACCCCGAGCGCGAGCACCAACCGCACCGCCCACCGGATGCGCTTGAACTGCCTGACCTGCCCAGCCTCAGGCCGCTCCGGCACCGGCTTCGGGTCGGAGATGGGCTTCGGGTCGGGGGTAAGGGTGATCTTCGGACCCGGGTGTCCGTCCACCCGGACCTGCGACGACTCACCCATCACCGGGCGACGGCGGAGCCACCCCCGACCCGGGCGGGACACCTCCGTGGGCACCGGGTCCACCGCCACCGGCACCGGGTCCGACGTCGGGGCCGGAACCGGGCCGATCGGCTCCGCGTAGTCCCACACCACCAGGTCCGGGCCGACCACCAGGTCCGGGCCGACGACCGGGTCGGGGGTAACGACCGGGTCGGGGGTAACGACCGGGTCGGGGGTGCGGGTCAGCAGTCGTTCGCGTAGCTCGGTGGCCTTCGGTGCGCCGATCTTGAACTGCTTCTGAAGGCGGTTGCGGGAGGGGACCTCGCCGAGCTGGTCGGTCAGCGCCAACGCGCCCGGGTAGAGGTCATCGACACTGCGGGGGTGGACGCTGGCGGGAGCGGTCATCGAAGGGTCTCCTTCATGGTCGGGGTCTCGCTGTTGAGGGCGTGGGCGATAGCGAACGGGGCGAGCATCACGGCGGTGCCGCCCAGCACGATGAGCAGCAGAACCAGCACGATCACGGGGTGCCTCCTAGGCACACAGGGGCGAGCACTCGGTGCACTCGCCCAGCGAGCGCGGGATGTAGTAGGGGCGCACCCGCTCGCAGGTCGGACAGGTACGGCGGGCCAACAGAGCGGCGCGGACCGCGCGGAGCTGGGCGGGAGTGGCGGTGCGCTTCGGCCGGGCCAGGTCGACCCGGTAGAGGTAGGCGGCGCGGGTGCCGCCGACGCCACGCCAGAGCACCTGCGCGGCGACCGGCTGACCACCAGGCCGCAACCCGGCGGCGCGGAGTTGACGGCGGGTGGCGTAACCGGGCGGGGCACCCCGCCACCAGTAGGTAGGGATACCGAACCGTGTGCCGTCCGGATCGTTGAAGGCGGCCCGGATGCGGGACATCAGGCGACCCGGAACGCGGCCTGCCCGACGGCCGGTCGCCCGGCCAACTCGGCGGCGACGCGGGTAACGCGGGACTCGGCCCGGCGCAACCTGCGCCAGTCCAACGGCGACGGGCCGCCCCGGTCGTCGGCGTAGAACAGGCTGATCTCGGCGTCGAGCACGTCCAACTCGGCGGCGATCAACGGCCACTCGGCGTCAATCGCGGCCAGGTCGACAGTGGTCGGCTCCATCTCGGCGGGGGTCACTTCGATCGGTTCCTCTCGGTACGGCGAGAACGCGACGGCAGGACGGGTAAGCAGGGCGGTCCGGGCGTCACACGGACCAGCAGCAGAGCGCCGGGGCTGGGGCCGCACCGTGACAGCGCGACCCCGCCCACGACGGGGGATCAGAGGCAGAAGCAACCGCGCGCCAAGATCAGCCCACTCGGCCCGCTCGCTCGGGACATACCGAGGTCGGCCACCATGTGGATCAAGGCGGGCATACCGCAGACGGATCAAACGCGGCACTCCTGCTGTGGAGTTGTCAACTAACGACCTGATCCGGCGGCCCATGGGCGTGCGGCAACGTGTGCCGTCGTTCCCCGGACCATCCAGCCGGCTAGCTAGCAGTACTGCTGAGCTGCGGCGTTGCCGCGACTCGCAGTAGCAGTGCGACCATAACCCGCAGAGAAACTGCGAGTCAAGAGAATCTGCGGTTGGCAGTGTCTCTGTGAGTCTGTCAAGCTGGAGTGTGACTACATGGGAGGTGCCGTGAGCAGGGGATTTGGCTTGGTTGTTCGCTTCGAGCTGCGAGACGCGACCGCCGCCGCAGAGTTCGACAGGCTTGTTGCCCAGACAGGGCCAGAGATCGACCGATTGGAGCCGGACACGCTGGCGTACGTGATCCACACCGTCCCGACCGAGCCGCTCGTTCGCGTGTTCTACGAGCTTTACGCCGACCGCGCGGCCTTTGACTTTCACGAGGAACAACCCCACGTGAAGCGTTTCCTTGCCGAACGCGAGCAGTATCTGAGCGGGGTTGATGTGACGTTCGTGCAAGCCGAGTCCGGAAAGGGGTTGATGCGCGCATGAGCGCAGAAGAAAGCCGTGCATTCGGGTTGCGAATTGCCGAACTGCGCAAGCAGCGTGGCATGAAACAGGAGGAATTGGCGGCGATCCTCGGCCGCACCGCGAGTTGGCTTTCACAGGTGGAGCGTGGCGTTCAACCGGTCAACCGGCTAGACGTTCTCCGGATGCTCGCGGACGGACTTGGTGTGCCGATTCAGACGTTGCGACCGGATACACCGGCTCCCGCATCGGTGCCGGCCGAACATGTAGGCGCGCCGAACGATCTGGACCAAGCGCGCTTGACCATATCGGGCTACCCGGTGCCGGACGTTCTCCTTGCGGCAAATGTCGCCGAATCGGTCGTTGATGTCGGCGAATTGAAGACCGCAGTAGACGCGGTTTGGAAGCTGGCCCATGAAAGTCGATTCGCGGAGTTGAGTTCCGCGATCGGCCCACTCATTCCGCGATTGGAGCGAGCCGCCCGCACCGCTCAGGGTGCAGATCAGCCGACGCTATGGCTCCTGCTAAGCCGCACGTATCAAGCCCTATCTGCCGCTTTCGTTCGACAGGACGAACCCGACGCGGCATGGCTGGCGGCAGACCGATCGATCAGCGCAGCCGAACGGTCGGGCGAGGTACTGCATGTCTTTGCGGGCGTCTACCGCCTCGCACAGGCGTTCGTCCGACTTAAGCACTTGGACCAGGGGGAGCATGCAGCTACAACGGCGGTGAATGCTCTACGCCAGTACGTAAGCGGAGCTACCGCAAACCCGGAGGCGTTGTCTGTCCTGGGCTCGCTTCATCTAGCGTTGGCGCTGGTTCACGCGCGGTCAGGAAACCGCGCAGATGCCCGCCGGGAAATCGAGAATGCGCGAGAGATATCCGGAAAGCTTGGCGCGGACCGAAATGACCTGAATCTAGAATTCGGTCCAACCAATGTCGACATTCAGGCTGTCTCGATCGCGGTCGACTTGGGCGACGCGGGAGAGGCTATCGACATCGGGGAACGGATCAACGCTGAGCAGTTGTCGATAGAGCGACGTGCGCGGCTAGCGATGGATCTTGGTCGTGCCTGTGCGCAGCGCAGGCAGAGCGGCGAGGCGTTGGCGTACCTGCTCGAAGCCGAGAAGATGGCACCGGAGCTCATTCAAACTCACGTTGCCGCCCGAAACGCAATCCGCGAACTGATTCTGATCGCCGGCCGTGCGGCATCACCCGAGCTAAAGGCGCTGGCGGATCGGGCGGATGCGCAGCCGTGAGCATCGGGCCATTAGCGGGCCATTGCGGTGGGCTACGTGAGGTCACACCAGGCCACGCGCTTCGTCGCTGAGCTGCCAGACGGAGCGATCACCTGGGGGTCTTGTACGGTTCCCAAGCTGACAGTGCGGGTTCGATTCCCGTCACCCGCTCCACCACGAAGGCCCTGACCAGGATGCGAATCCGAGTCAGGGCCTTCGATGTTCCTACCGCTTCTTGCGTTGTCCGTGCCCGCTACGTGCCCGATCCACGGGTCTGCTCGATCTGGGAGCTGAGTGCGTCGGCGATGCGTTCGTCATGCTCCTGCGCGGTGTGCTGGTAGATCATCGCGGCGCGGGTGGAGGCGTGACCCATTCGGGCCATCAGGTCGGCGAGGCTCGCGCCGGTGCGAGAGGCAAGAGTGTTGCCGGTGTGCCGCAGGTCGTGAAAGTGGAAGCCGGGCAGGCCGACCATTACGACCGAGTCACGCCACTTGCAGGCGGTTTGGAAGTTGGAGCGGCGCAGTACAGCGCCCTTCGCTCCGGTGAAGACAAGCGCGTCCTGGTGGTCATCGACGAAGTCGTCCAGGTGTGAGCGAATGTCGCGGCGGATCGCGTCGGGAACGGTGACGGTCCGGATGCCGGCATCGGTCTTGGGTGGCCCGAAGGCGAGGCTTCCGTCTGAGCGCTCGACCAGAGTCGCGCGGACCGTGACGGTCCTACAGCGCGGGTCGATGTCGCGGCGGCGTAGCGCGGCGAGTTCTCCGTAACGGAGGCTTGCGAAGGCGGCGAGCAGGACCAAGGCGCGAAGCCGGCCGGGCACGATGTCGGCAAGTTGGAAGACCTGGGCCACGGTGGCGATAGGCCGCTCAGCCGCACGTTCGATGCCGGCACCCTTGATCCGGCAGGGGTTGCGCCGGATGAGTTCGTCATCAACGGCGGTGTTCAGGACGGCACGAAGTAGCCGGTACGCCTTGGCCGCCATCGACTGGCTGACGCCTTCGGCCATGAGGTCGGCGCGCCACGCGCGGACAACACCGGGCGTGATGTCGCTCAGCAGGCGATCACCCATGGTGGGTTCGAGATACCTGCGGTAGAGCCAGCGATAGAGATCCAGGGTCCGGGGACGAAGTCCGGGGCGGTGATCGATCCACTCGGTCAGGTAAGGGCCGAGAGCGACCCGGCCGAGGTTGGGGTCACGCCAGGTGCCCTTGAGGATGTCGGCCTCGATGGTGGCAAGCCAACGGTCCGCGTCGGTCTTGCTGTGGAACGTGTGCGGTGCCGGTCGGTCGATGCCGTCTGGGCCGAGGTAGCGGGCTTGGAAGCGGCCTGAGGGTAGCTTGCGGACGCGGCCGAAGCGTCGCTTGTTAGCCATAGACGTGTTCTCCCTTCCGGTAGTGCAGGACAGGCCGGATGGCGTCAATGCGGCCTTGACGGATGTAGTCGGTGATGTCGTCGGGGTGGAACCGGACGTACTTGCCGACCTTGTAGAAGCGGATGCGGCGCTCAGCGACGATGCGGCGAACGAAGCGGACTCCGGTGCCGAGACGCTTCGCGGCCTGCTCGACGGTGAGCATGTCGACGTCGCGGGGTTCGTTCAGGGCGTTGCTCCTCTCGTGATGACGGCAGGGCCCTGCCTGATCAGGCAGCAGTGGTGATCTCCTCTCGTGCGATCTGTTGCCGTTCTCGGGCGAGGGCGGCGGCGGTGTTGGCGAGGAGGGCGTCTCCGGTGGTGCGCCAGCCGGAGCCGGCGTAGGACAGCAGCCCGACGATGAGCGTGGTCTCTTCCGGCTGGTGGGCTTGTTCGTGGCCGCTTTCGGTGCGTCGCCAGATGACCCGGGCGTCGCGCAGGAGTTGGAAGGTGACGGAGTAGCGGCGGCTTTTGGTGAGGAAGTGGCCGCCGAAGCCGAGCATGTGCGCCCACCTGCGCAGGCGTTGCCAGTCGCGATGACCACCGAGGGTCCAGCAGGCATCGATGAGCCGTTCGGGGTGGGTGCCGTGTTCGTTGGCGTAGAGGTCGATGGTGTCGCCGTCGAGGCGGCGGGAGACGTGCCCGGTGGCCTCGGTCGACTTGGTGGCGTACTTGGCGAGGTAGCCGGCGACTTTGCCGTCGGTGATGTCGCCGTCGGCGTTGACGGGTCGGGTGTCGACCTGTTCGCCCCAGCCGATGCGCCACCCGGCAGGCCGGATCGGGTGCGGCGCGGTGGTGAAGGCGACGGTGTTCACGGCGTGGGTGACGGCGGCGGCCAGGTCGTCGACGTCGAACCCGTCCGGCGGTGGGATCACGGCGGTCGGGTCGGTGGGGTCGACGCCGTCGAGGCGGACGATGGCGTGGTAGTGCACGACGCCGCGTCGTTGCATCTCGGCGACCTTGCCGAAGGACAGCTTGATCGGTGGGACGCGGCGAACCGTGCCGCTGGCGCTGACCTGCTCCACCCAGGCGATGCCGAGGGTGCGGGCGCGGGCGCGGAGATGTCGGTTGAGGGCGATGGTGGTGCGGCGCCACAGTTCGGGGGCGGTGGTGTTCCACACGACCTGCGCGTGGTGGTCGTAGCAGTCCAGGCACAACGGCACACCCAACGCCGGGTCATCCTCGGCATGGATGCGGTGACACGCCGTCGGCAGGCCGTGGGGACAGTCGGTGGACTGGCGGCGGGGGCGGCAGGGGATCGGGTTGCCGTGCTGGTTGGTGCGGCGGGTGTGGACGGGGCCGAAGGAGGGTGCGGTGAGGGTGACGAACACCGCCGGATGCGCGGCCACCGTGGGCGGGATGCCTTTGCCGCCGACGAGGCCGGCACGGACGACCTGGTAGGCGTCGCGTTGGTAGGTGTGGGCGCAGGACGGGCAGACCGCGTGGCGGCGGTTGCCGCACGGCTTGTAGATCTCCCCGTCCGGCAGGTCGGCGGTGGCGACCATGGTGAGGAGCTGGCCGGTGGTCTTGTCGACGGTGGCGACCTCGCCGGCGAGGCGGATCGGGTGGGAGCAGCCGGCGGCTGCGGTGACGTGGTGCAGCCAGCCGAAGTAGTCCGGGCCGGTGGCCCGGAGGAACGCGGCGTGGTCGCGGCCGACAAAGCCGGTCGGGTCGGCGTGGTGGGGCCGGAGCCCCGGACCAGACGGGTATGCCTGGTCCGGGACGCCGGTGGTGCGGTCAGCGGCCACGGGTGCGGGCCGCCTTGGTGGGCAGGTGGTGGATCGGACCGGTGCCGAACGTGTTCGGCTGGTCGAAGATCCGGCCGAGGAGGGAGGCCATGTAGGTGGGCAGGTCGGCCCGGTGGTGTTCCCACAGGTAGAAGTCGCGGACGAGGTGGTAGGTCTTCGGCAGTTCCACGCCGTCACGGGCGGCGAGGATCTTCATACGGCCGATGAGTTGGACGGTTTCCCAGCCCCGGGCAAGCCGGGGTTGACGCCACCGGTAGGCGGCAGGGGTCGGGGTGGTGGTCATCAGGCCACCGCCTGCATGGGGGCGGTCGGCAGGACCGGGATGGCGGTGGCGGTGATGCTGTCGAGGCTGGTCAGGTAGAGCCGGGACAGCGGGCCGTTGGCCAGGGCACGTAGGTGGATGACGGGGGCGAACGCGGCAGGACAGCCGTCGATGCCCGTGCGGACGATCAGGTCGTCGTCGACCCGGAGGATCGTGGTGGACAGGGTGCCGGGGTACCGGCTGACAGTGATGCCCTGTCCGGCCAGGGGCAGGTAGGCGGCTTCGGCCTGCATGGCGCGGACCTTGTCGATGCCGTCGGTGGCGGCGTTCGGATCGGTGACGATGATCCGAACGTGGATGCCCTGGTGGGCCTTGTCGGCCAGGAGCCGGGGCAGGTTGGGGATGAGGTCGGACAGGGCGAGGTCGCCCATGATGACGATGCGCTGTTGCGCGTCGGTGAGGAGCCGACCCCACAGGTTGGGCGGCACGGCGGCACGGCCGGGCCAGCAGGCGGTCAGTTCGTCGGTCCCGTCGATCTTGCTGATACGGGTGCCGTGGATACGCGGCCACAGGTAGGTGACATCCACGTCGAGCAGTCGCGCCGCCTGGTAGGCGATACGCGGATACGGGGTGCGGTTGGCGTTGCCGATCCACCGTTCGACGGTCTTGGGATCGACGCCGAGTTTGCCGGCGAAGTCAGCCGGCGACTCACCGAGCGAGAGCAGAGTCTCACGGAGCCGCTCGTTGCAACGAACAGCGGTACGGGGGGCAATGGTGCGGGTGTCGTGGAGCCGGATGTCAGCGGGAGACAGGTGCGAGTGAGCACCGGTAGGCGTGTCGCAGGTCGTCTCAACAGGGGTCGACGCCACCGGCCGGAGCCGGTTAACAGACGGCAGGGCCGGGGCGTTCGTCTGAAGACCCGAGACGCGATACGCAGGGACATGGGTACGCTGAACAGGCATCGTGTGGTCCTTTCGCAGGGGAACCGATGCACCGGCCTCGACGGGTTGCAGCCCGTCGGGGCCTCTTCTGTGGCGAGAGTACCAAGTCAGTTGGTAATCGCCAAGGTTGGTTGGGGAGTGGGCTTGTAGGTCGCCCGAACCCAACGATGACCTTGATTGCCGTCGAACGGCAGGTGTCACTACGGGGACAGGAAGAAGTCCCCTGTCATGTCACCGGCCACGAGAGCAATACTGGCGACATGGGCGGAGACGAGCTTGGCAACGACGACCGGCCGGTTTGGGCAATGAGGCTGCGCTCGGAGCGAACCGCGCGAGGCTGGTCGCAGGGTGATGCTGTCCGAGCATTGCGCGCTCATTCCAACGAGTCGCTACCTGGGGACAGCACCCTGTTGCGCAACTGGAAGCGGTGGGAGTCGGGAAGCTCCGAGCCTGACAACTTTTACAAGAGCCTGATTGCCAAGACGTTCGGAACGGTCACCGCAGCGTTCTTCCCGCCTCAGAGCACGCAGGCCGCTGACCGATTGCTCTTGTCCGGCACCGGCATGGAGACGCTGGAAATCCTTGCCCGAGTCCGCGCATCCGATGTCTCGCCAGCGACCCTGGAAGCTCTCCGCATTACGGCCGATCGGCTTTGCTGCGAGTACCCGTATATGCGATCCGAGGATCTCTACTCGGAGGGACGCGCTTGGCTGCGGCGGATCACGTCGCTGATGGATCGGAGGCTCACCCTTGCACAGCATCGGGAGGTGCTGACCCTCGCTGGCTGGGTAGCCTTGCTGGTCGGATGCGTCGAGTACGACATGGGGAACCGGCGGGCAGCCGAGGGAACCCGCAGGGCGGCGCTGTCGCTCGGGGAAGAGGCCGGCAACCCCGCTGTCGTCGGGTGGGCATACGAAATGCGTGCCTGGTACGCCCTTACCCAGGGCGATTATCGGGGCGTCATCGCTGCGGCCGAGGCTGGCGAGGCGGCAGCGGCAAGTCAGAGTGCGGCAGTACAGCTGGCGGCTCAGCAGGCAAAGGCTTGGGCACGGCTCGGAGACCGACGACAGGTGGAGACGACTCTCGACCGTGGGCGGCGGATGCTCGAAGCACTGCCCTACCCGGAGGACACCGACCATCACTTCGTCGTTGATCCCGCCAAGTTCGATTTCTACGCGATGGACTGCTATCGAATCGCGGGCGAGGACCGCCTAGTACTCCAACGTCACCTGGCCTGTCTGCGCTGGTAGTGGGATCGTCGGGCTCGGGCTTGGGATGTTCGCCGCCAGTACGACCAGTGCAGGA
>NZ_JBIUCH010000043.1:0-14924 GCF_044548625.1 Micromonospora sp. NPDC051925
CCGGCGTGGTTTCTTGCCCATGCCTTCCATGATGAACATCCTCCCGAGGGGCACACAGCCCCTCTGAGCTGGGATGTCCGTCAAACCGGGTCAGGCCCAGGGGAAGCAGAAAGTGGCAGAACTTCGACGGGAACACCGGAGATCCCGAGTTCGTCGGCTTGAGCCGTGCGACCACTTCTGGGAACGTCCGTACCTGAACCCAGGTCACACCGGTGATGTCCAGGTCCTTGACCGGCGCACACGCTTGATGCCAGGTCCGGGACAGCTCGTCCCGGTGCTCGGTGAACCGACCGGTCACATCGGCCTGGGAGAGCGGTCGCAACGCACCCCACGCGGTCAACCTGGACAGGAAGCCCGCCCACCAACTGTCCCGGAAATCTCCATCCGGGTTCTGGGCGGCCAACACCTCGTAGTCGCTGTTGTGGAAGTCGTTCGGCCAACTCGTTCTCGTCTGCCACCACCGGACACCGGCGGCGAACTGCTCCCTGTCGATCGACAACACGCGCGCATCCTATGACCGGACCGCAAGCATCGATATCAGGCGGGCGACACCGATGGCCGGGGCCGGTCATGACCAACGCCCGCTGCCGCCAGTGGCACCCCACTGGAAGCCCTCATCAGGTACACCGCGACGAACGTCGTGACAGCCGCCGACGTCCACGAACGCGACGCCCCGTCCCGGCAATCGGCGACCGGTCCAACGGCTCCCGAGCACCCACCGAGACACCGAACCACCGGCAGAAACGCCAAAAGGCTCCGGCCCAGGGCGAAACCCCAGGTCAGAGCCTTTTTTGGTGGTGCGCCGCCAGGGACTCGAACCCCGAACCCGCGGATTAAGAGTCCGCTGCTCTGCCAGTTGAGCTAGCGGCGCTCGTTGGCAACGGAGAAAACATAGCACGGGCCATGAACCGGGTTCCAATCCGATACCCGGCTCCCCTCTTCGGTCGAGCTTAAGGGGCAAATCCACCGAACTCCCTCGCCCGGTGCCCTGCGGGATCGAGCTGGTTGCCGAGATACGGCACGATGTCGGCCAGGTACGCGAGAACAGAGGTGGGGATGGGCAGGTTCACGCGGGGCGGGGCGATGGCGGGCGCTCTCGTCCTGGCGGCGTCGCTGGCTCTGGCCGGGTGCGGCGGCGACCAGAAGAAGGAAGCCGAATTCGTCGGTGGTGCCGAGGCATCGTCGAGCGCCGAGGCGTCGTCGTCGCCACCACCGGCCGGGACGGCGACGCCGCCGACGCAGGCGGTCTCCGACCTCGCGGTCAGTCCGGCCAACGGGGCGAAGAGCAGACCGGTCAGCACCGAGATCAGCGCCACCGTTCCGGGCGGCGGGAAGGTCTCCTCGGTCACCCTGACCACGGGTGACGGCAAGCAGGTCGGTGGGAGCATGCGGCTGGACGGCAGCTCCTGGGTGCCCTCGTCAGCCCTGAAGTACAACACCCGGTACACCGCCACGGTGACCGGCACCGGCGCGGACGGCCAGCCCCGGCAGGGGGTGAGCACCTTCACCACGATGGCGAAGCCGAAGTCGATGATCGGCTCCGGCCTGTACCTCTTCGACGAGCGGACGTACGGCGTGGCCATGCCGGTGGTGGCCGAGTTCAGTCCGGGCATCCCGCAGAAGGACCGGGCCGCCGTCCAGAAGCGGATGTTCGTCAAGACCGACCCGCCGCAGCCGGGTGCCTGGCACTGGGTCTCCAACGGCACCCAGGCGTACTACCGGGCGCCGGAGTACTGGCAGCCGGGGACGACGCTCAGCGTCCGCATCGCGCTGGCCGGCATTCCGCTCAGCAACGGCCGCTACGGCAACGTCGACCGGTCGGCGACCGCCAAGATCGGGCGGTCCTTCGAGATGAAGGTCGACAACGCCACCAAGAAGATGGAGGTCTTCCAGGGCGGCCAGTTGATCCGCACCCTGCCGGTCAGCCTGGGCAAGAAGAGCACCCCCTCGTCCAGCGGCACCATGGTGGTGATGGAGAAGAAGGAGAAGACCGTCTTCGACACCATGGACGAGCCGGACCCGGCGAACCAGTACCGCACCGAAATCGACTTCGCCCAGCGGATCACCTGGGGCGGCGAGTACATCCACGCGGCCCCGTGGTCGGAGGGAGCGCAGGGCCGGCGGAACGTCTCGCACGGCTGCGTCAACGTCTCGATGGCGATGGGGCGCTGGCTCTTCTCGCAGACGAAGGTCGGCGACCCGATCACGGTCAAGGGCACCCCGCGCAAACTCGAACCGGGCAACGGCTGGACGGCGTGGAGCCTGAGCTGGTCGGAGTTCGTCAAGGGCAGCGCGCTGCCGGTCCCGCAGGGCGGCTCGGGACCGCTGGTCTGACCCCGGTCCGGGCCGGGTGGTCGGCCCGGACCGGCGCGGACCGGCCACCCACCGTTATCACACATCGCCCGATGGCGTGTTTCAGTTCACCCTTGGCAACCAACGGGCGGTCCGCCACGTCAGTGAGGGACGATGGGGCATCGGGGACCACGACTGTGAGGGAATCATGCGAGTTGTCCAGGACCACCTGACCGGGCGTGCCGGCCGCCGCCGGGTGCTTGCGGCGGGGGTCCTCGCCGCAGCACTGGCTCTCACCTCCGCCTGCACCGGCTCCGGCGGCGACAAGCCGTCGAGCTGGCAGGGCGGCGGCGAGGAGAGCGGGCCGAAGGCCACCGCGACGATCACCGAGCCGAAGGCCGACGCGACCGACGTTCCGGCCTCCGCCGGCATCGTCTTCACCGCCAAGGACGCCAAGGACACCACCGTCGCGCTCACCGACGCGGACGGCAAGGCCGTCGAGGGCAAGCTCGCCGCGGACGGCGCGAGCTGGTTGCCTTCCGGCACCCTGGAGTACGGGAAGAAGTACACCGCCACCGTGACGGCGACCGGTGACGACGGGAAGCCGGCGACGGCGACCAGCGCCTTCACCGTGATGGCCAAGCCGGACAAGCAGGTACGGATCACCAGCTTCCTCGGCGACAACCAGGTGGTCGGCGTGGGCATGCCGTTGATCGTGAAGTTCGGTCGGGACATCCCGGAGGACTACCGCGACGACGTGCAGCGCCGGATGACGGTCACCAGCACGCCGGCCCAGGAGGGGATCTGGCACTGGGTCAGCCCCACCGAGGTCCGTTACCGGCCGAAGGAGTTCTGGAAGTCGGGCACGACGGTGTCGTACCGGGTGCAGGCCGGTGGGCTGCCGATGGGTGACGGCTGGTACGGCAGGTCCGACCTGACCGTGGACGTCAAGATCGGCCCGGCGGTGGTGATGCAGGTCGACAACAAGACCAAGCGGATGACCGTCACCAAGGACGGCCAGGTCGTCAAGACCGTCCTGGTCAGCCTCGGCAAGAAGAGCACCCCCTCGTCCAGCGGCACGATGGTGGTGATCGAGAAGCTCCGCAAGACGGTCTTCGACACCATGGAGGAGCTGGGCCCCGAGGAGGGCTACCGCACGAAGATCGACTACGCCCAGCGGCTCACCTGGGGTGGCGAGTTCATCCACGCCGCCCCCTGGTCGGAGGGCCAGCAGGGCAGCACGAACGTCTCGCACGGCTGCGTGAACGTGTCGATGAAGGACGGCGCCTGGCTGTTCAACAACACCAAGGTCGGCGACCCGATCACGGTCAAGGGCACCGAGCGCAAGCTCCAGAACGGCAACGGCTGGACCGACTGGAACATGAGCTGGGACGAGTACGTCAAGGGCAGCGCCCTGCCGTACGACCCGGACGCCGCGCAGCAGGGCACCGACGCCTCCCCCGACGCCTCCGCGGAGCCGAGCGTCACGCCGACGTCCTGACCGACCCCGACCCGCGACCGGCCTCCTCCACCCGGAGGGGGCCAGTCGCGGTGTCCGGGGTACCCCGGAAAACGCGTCAGGCCCCCTCTTGCGAGGGGGCCTGAGCCGTAGTGGAGGTGATCCACCCTGGTGGGGTGACTGATGGGAATTGAACCCACGACAACCGGGACCACAACCCGGTGCTCTGCCAACTGAGCTACAGCCACCATGCCGTCCGCACCGGTCTCCCGGGCGGGTGCGGACTAATAATAGCGCCACCCGGGCAGGGCCCGTCCAGCGGGTTCCGTCCGCCGGCGCGGACCGTCCTAGAGCTGCGCGGCGATCGCCTTCGCCGTCTCCACGTCCGGGCCGGGCAGCGGCACGAACAGGGTGCGCCGGTAGTACTCCAACTCGCGGATGCTCTCCCGGATGTCGGCCAGGGCCCGGTGTGCCAGCCCCTTCTGCGGCTGGCCGAAGTACACCCGGGGGTACCAGCGCCGGCACAGCTCCTTGATCGACGACACGTCGATCATGCGGTAGTGCAGGTGGGCGTCGAGGCGGGTCATGTCCCGGGCGATGAAGCCGCGATCGGTGGCGATCGAGTTGCCGCACAGCGGCGCGGTACGCGGGTCCTTCACGTGGCTGGTGACGTACTCCAGGACCATGTCCTCGGCCTCGGCGAGGGTGACCGTGGAACGGCGCACCTCCTCGGTCAGCCCGGACTTGGCGTGCATGGTGCGGACGATCTCCGGCATCGCCTCCAGGGCCGCCTCGTCGGCGTGGATGACCACATCGACGCCCTCACCCAGCACGTTGAGGTCGGGGTCGGTGACCAACGCGGCCACCTCGATCAGCTTGTCGCCGACGAGGTCGAGCCCGGTCATCTCACAGTCGATCCAGACGAGAAGGTCAGCCACCGGGACAGACTACGCGCAGCCCAGGTCCCCGCGCCTCGGCACTGTCGGGGGGCGGGACCGCTAGGGTTTCCCCGTGCCCGCCGAATCCGTCGCTTCCCCCGTCACCACCCCGGAGGACCAGCGAAGCCGTACGGTCCGCCGGGTCGTCACGGTGTTGGCGCTGGCCGCCGTATTGCCGGTGCTCTACCTGCCGGGTCTGGTGCACGACTTCTTCGACCTGAAGATCTACATGCGGGCGATGGCCTGGTGGGCGTCCGGGCATCCGCTCTACGACTACGTGCAGCCGGATCGGGTGCAGGGTGAGTTGTACTTCACGTACCCGCCGTTCAGCGCGCTGCTGCTGCGGCCGTTCGGGGCGCTGCCGCTGGGCCTGACCATCGTCATCTTCACGGCGCTGACCTGCGTCGGTGTCGTCGTCACCACCCGTTGGCTGGTGACGCCGGTGATCGACCGGCACGGTCTGCACCGGACGTTCGCGCTCACCGTGGCGGTGCTGCTGGTCTTCGCGGTGGAGAGCACCCGGGAGACGATCACCTTCGGCCAGATCAACATGTTGCTGGTGGTGCTGATCCTGGCCGACCTGCTCTTCGCCGTACCGCGGGCGCGACGTTGGGCCGGGGTGGGCGTCGGGTTGGCCACGGCGCTCAAGCTCTTCCCGGGCATCTTCATCGTCTACCTGTTGGTGACCCGGCGATGGCGGGCGGCCGTGGTGGCGAGTGTCACGGCGGCGGCGGCGACGCTGCTGGCCACCGCGCTGGCGCCCCGCGACTCGTGGCGGTTCTGGACCCACGAGCTGTGGGCCACCGACCGGGTCGGGCGCACCGACTACACCGGCAACCAGTCGCTGTTCGGCCTGCTCAGCCGGATCGACGCGCCGGAGGAGCCGAACCGCCTGCTCTGGCTCGTCCTGGTCGTGGCGATTCTCGGGTACGGGCTGTGGCGGGCGGCCCGCGCCGCCAGGGCCGGCGACTGGCTGACCGGCCTCACCCTCACCGGGCTGGTCGGCGGACTGGTCAGCCCGATCACCTGGACCCACCACATCTACTGGTTCGTTCCGGCGGTGGTGGTGCTGGTGGACGCCGCGCTCGACGCCGATCGGGAGACCGAGGCGGGGGCGCGACGTCGGCGTCGGCTGCTCACCCTCGCCGTCGGCACCGGCCTGGTGATCGTCTACGGGGTGGTGTCGTTCCACGACTGGGGGGTGGCCCCGGCCCGCACGGACAATCCCTGGGAGTTCCTGCTCCGCAACGCGTACGTGCTGCTGGCGCTGCTGCTGCTGGCGCTGCTCCCGGTGCGCCGGGGAACACTCCCGACCGCCAAATAGCCTCCTTAAAAGGACAGATATTCCCTTCTCCGACCTTTGGCGCTAATCTGGTGTCAGCCGGTCACGGCCACAGCGCACCGATCCCCCGGTGAGACGGCCCTCCGCGTCGGCAGCGCGGAGGGCCGTCGCCGTATCCGTGCACCGGGGTCAGGACTTCGGCGTCGGCTCCCGCCGGGTACGGGCGAAGGCCAGCCCGCCGAGCACCAGGCCGGCGAGCCCGGCCAGCAGACCGGCGACGCCCAGCGCGGTCACGGCTCCGTCGGAGTCGTCATCGTCGCCGTTCCCCGCCGTCGCCCCCGCCGCCGGGGCCGCCGAGGGGGACGGGGCCGCCGCCGCCAGGGTCAGCACCGGCGCCGGGTCCTCCGGCTCCTCCGCGCCCGGCACGGGCTCCTCGATCCAGCGCGACACGTTGCCGTCGGAGTAGGTCTGGAGCGTCTTGAAGACCATCGTGTCCACCTGCGGCAGCGGGCCCATCGAGACCGGGAACTCCTGGAACTGGCCCGGCTTGACCCCCGCGTCGGCGGCGGCCGTCCAGGTCAGCTTCGCCACCGCCTCGGTGAGCTGGCTGCCGTGCACCTCGATCGGCGGGTCGACCTTGCGCTTCTCCACCGCGACCGTCCACCCCGGCACCGGCATCGTGGAGACCGAGCCGACCGGGGCGTTCTCCGGCAGCGTCACCTCGACCTTGACGGTGGAGGCGGTGTCGCTCTCGTTGGGCACCCGGAAGGCGAACCGGCCGTAGCTGCCCTGGGTCGCCTCCTTCGGGTTGACCGTGACGTGCGCGGCGGCCGGCCCGGCGAAGCCGAGCAGCGTGGCGGCGACGGCGGTGAGGGTGAGCGCGGCGGCGGATGCGGAGCGCCGGAGACGGATCATCTGGATGCGGGCCCTTCTTACTTGATCGGCACGGTGGCGGTCACCGTGGCCTGGTCGATGTCGGACGTGCGGACGGTGAAGCGCAGTTGCCACTGCCCGGCCGACGGGAAACTGAACTCCCCGGTCGCGTGGTTGTCGGTGAGCCGCAGCAACGGGATGTCGATCGGTTCGACCCCGGCCGAGGGCAGCGCGGCGGTGGCCTTCCACTCCACCACCGGCTGCGGCCGGTTGTCCGTCGTGTACGCGTACAGGTGCATCGAGTTGTTGCCCCGCTCGGCCGGGTCCAGCTCCACCCGGAGCGAGTAGATCGGGCTGGTCAGCGTGGTCGAGTAGTAGCCGCTGTCCGCGCCGGTCGCACCGTCGACGGCGGTCCGGGCCGGCGGGGTCTGCACCAGGGTCGCCGTGACGCCCAGCACCACCGCCGTGATCGCCAACTCCACCCAGACCGCGCGACGCACCGGCACCGGCCGGGCCGCGGCGCTCCGCCGCCGCACCAACTGCCGGGAGTACGCGGCCACCGCCACCACCAACGCGAACAGCCCGATCTTGGCGAGCAGCAGCCGGCCGTACGTGGTGCCGGTGAGGGCCTGGAGGCTGGCCACCTCGATCAGCCCCTGCACGGTGCCGGCCAGCAGCAGCGCCGCCACCGCCAGCGCCGCCCAGCGGGACCAGATCGGCAGGATCGCCCCCAGTTCCCGCTCGTCGGCCCGGCGCAGCAGGAACCCGCCCAGCATCACCAGGCCGCCCAACCAGACCGCCATGCTGCCCAGGTGCACCGCGTCGACCAGCACCGACACCGCCGGTGCCGGGGAGGCCGCCGGATGCCCGGCCAGCGGCCAGGTGAACAACCCCGCCGCCCCGAGCACGGTCAGGAGGATCCCGTCGGTACGACCCACCGGCCCCCGGGTCAGCGGCCGGAGCAGGAACACCGCCGCCGCCAGCAGGCCCAACCGGATCAGGTGCGCGGTGCCGTACCCGCTGCCCAGCACCTCGGACAACCCCGCACCGGTGACGTCGAACAACCCCCCACCGGCGGTGTACGGCACCTGCAACCACACCTCGGCCACGGTCGCGACGGCGAGCAGCCCGGTGCCGGCCCAGAGCAGCCGGGCCGGGCCCCGCCGGGACAGCCGCAGCGGCCAGAGCGCGGCCAGCACCAGCGCCGGACCCACCACCAGCAGCAGGCCCGCGTACCCCAGGTATTTCGTCACCTTCACGCCCACGCCGACCACCGGGTCGGCCCGGCTGTCCGAGCCGGAGTCGGTCGGCGGCGTCGACGGTGCCCCGACCGAGTAGGTGAACGCCCCGGAGACCGGGTGGCTGTCGGCGGAAATCACCCGGTAGCTGACCAGGTAGGTGCCCTGTGGCCCGGCCGGGTCCACCCCGATGGTCACCACGGACCCCTCGAACCGGGGCTCGCCCCGATCCGCACGGGAGCCGTCCGGCGCGATGACCCGGATCTTGTCGGGCACCTTGCGGACCGACTCGGTGAACGTCAGCACCACCTCCGACGGGGCGCTCGGCACCACCGCCGAGGCCACCGGGCTGCTGCTGGAGAGCACGGCGTGGGCGCTCGCCGGCCCCGCCGGGGTGAGCAGCAGGGCGACGAGGGTGACCAGCAGGCCGGCAACGGCGCCCATCCGGGCGAGCCAGCGACGATCGACTGCGTTCATCCCGCCATGCTCGCTGACCGGAGCCGCGTACGCCCACCCGGCCACCCCGCGCCGGCCCGGTCCGGGCGCGCCGGCCGGGGCGCCTGCCGTAGGTGGTGGCACGTCATGAGCAGGTAGTCGGATGGCAGGGCGAAAAAGTTCCCGGCGTGACCGGGACCATGGAAAGGGCCGAAGGACCCTGCCCGCCCCGGCCACGCCGCGTAGCCTGGCTTGTCGTGATCCCCGCTCCGCGCGACCCCACCGTCACCGGTCGTCACGGCACGCCGACCCGACCCGAGCGGCCCGCGACGGTCCGCCGGTCGCCGCGGCGGCCGACCGGCCCGGGGAACCCGAGGACCGGGCGGTACGACCAATGAGCGTGACCGCAGCGCGCAGCCCGGCCGGCCGCTGGCCGCTCGTCCGACCCTGGCTCGGCGTCGCCGCCCGGCTCGGCCTGGCCGCCGTCTGGCTGTTCGCCGGCGGGGCCAAGGTCGGTGACCTGGCCGCGTCCGGACGGGCCGTCAACGCGTACCAGGTGATGCCGTACGAGGTGGCGACGGGGATCGGGGCCGCGCTGCCCTTCGTGGAACTGGCGCTGGGCCTGCTGCTGCTCGCCGGACTGGCGACCCGGCTCACCGCCGGGATCTCCGCCGCGCTGCTGCTGGTCTTCATCGCCGGCATCGCCTCGGCCTGGGCCCGTGGCCTGGCCATCGACTGCGGGTGCTTCGGCAGCGGCGGGCAGCTCGCCGCCGGCCAGGCCCCGAGTTACCTCCCGGAGATCCTCCGGGACCTGGGATTCCTGGCACTGGCCGGATTCCTGCTGATCTGGCCCCGCACCCCGTTCTCGGTGGACGGCTGGCTCGCGGGCGACCCACCCGTGGAGGACGACGATGAGTAGTCGCAAGGGACGCAACGAGGCGGCGCGGGTGGTGCGCGAACAGCTGGCCCGGGAGAAGCGGCGCAAGCGGACCCTCTGGACGTCCGTCGGTGCGGTGGTGGTGCTGGTGATCGCCGGCCTGATCGGTTGGAGCGTCTACTCCAGCCAGAAGTCGGACACCTTCACCGCCCCGCCCGGGGCGAACGACGCCGGCACCGGCGTCGTGCTCGGCGACGGGCCGGTCACCATCGACCTCTACGAGGACTACCTCTGCCCGGCCTGCAAGCAGTTCCAGCAGACCAGTGGCGAGACCGTCGACGAACTGGTCAGTTCGGGCAAGGCCAGGGTGGTCTTCCACCCGGTCGCCTACCTCAACCGGTTCTCCACCACCGAATACTCGACCCGATCCTCGGCCGCGTCCGGTTGCGCGGCGAAGGGCGGCAAGTTCAAGGAGTTCACCGACGCGCTCTTCGCCCAGCAACCCGCCGAGGGCAGCGCCGGGCTGAGCAACGACCAACTGATCGACATCGGCGCGGGCGTCGGGCTGAACAAGGACGACTTCGGCTCGTGCGTGAAGGACGGGACGTACCGGGCGTGGACCGAACACGTGACCGACGACGCCAGCAAGGCCGGTGTCACCGGCACCCCGACCATCAAGGTGAACGGCACCGTCGTGGAGGACCGCACCCCGGCCGGCATCACCGCAGCCGTGGAGGCGGCCGGCAAGTGACCCCGGCACCCCTGCGGCGGGCCGTCCTGGCGCTCACCGCCGCACTACTCACCCTGCTCACCACCCCCGCACCGGCGTACGCCCACGGCGCGGACGCGCCCGACGGCACCGACTACCGCACCGGCGTGACCGGGATCACCCCGGCCCGGCCGGGGCTGACCCTCCGGGCCGTCGAGGCGGGCGCCCGACTGGAACTGGTCAACCACACCGGCCGGGACGTCGTGGTGATCGGCTACTCCGGTGAGCCGTACCTGCGGGTCGGGCCGGGTGGGGCGTACGAGAACGTCCACTCCCCCGCCACCTACCTGAACCGGACCCTGGCCGGCGACACGGCGCTGCCCGCCACCGCCGACCCGGCCGCCGACCCGCAGTGGCGCAGGATCGACGACGACCAGCGGGTCCGCTGGCACGACCAGCGGGCCCTATGGCGGGAGTCCGGCGTGCCCGCCCAGGTGGCCGCCGACCCGGGCCGGGAACACCGGGTCCGCGACTGGACCATCCCGCTGCGCGACGGCGTCGAGCCGGTGGAGCTGCTCGGCACCCTCGACTGGGTGCCGCCGCCGGACCCGTACCCGTGGTGGGTGGCCGCCACCCTCGGCGCCCTGCTGGTCGGCGCGGCGGGGCTGCTGCCGGCCGGCACCGCACCGGGGAGCCGGGCGCTGCGCGCCGTCGGCGCGCTGCTCGCCCTCGGTGGCCTCGCCGCCGTCGCCCTGGTGCTGGGCCGCGAGCTGGACGCCGGGGCGCAGGGCGTCGGCGGGGTACTGCTCGGACTGTTCGCCGGGCAGCTCTGGCCGTTGCTGACCGGGCTGGGCGCGATGGCGGCCGGCGGCTGGGCGCTGGCCCGACGGCCCGCCGCCGACTTCGTGCTCGCGCTGGCCGGCGCGTGCCTGACCCTCTTCGTCGGCGTCGCCAACCTGACCGTGCTGTCCCGCGCGGTCGCCCCGGTGCCCTGGTCGGGCACCACCGCCCGGGTGCTGCTGACCGGGGTGCTGATCACCGGGGTGGGGGCGGTCGGGGCCGGCCTGCTCCGACTGCACACGGCGGCTGCCGGGGCCGGGTCGGATCAGTGGAGCAGGCGGGGGTCGAACGCGTAGGGCAGTTCCAGGCGGTGCCGGGACAGCAGGTCCGGGTCCGTCAACAGGTCGGCGGTGGGGGCGTCGGCGACGATCCGGCCGGCGTCCAGGATGACCGCCCGTTCGCACAGCTCCGCCGCGTAGGGCAGGTCGTGGGTGACCATCAGCAGGGTCACCGGCAGGGCGCGCAGGATCGCGGCCAGCTCCCGCCGGGCCGCCGGGTCCAGGTTGGACGACGGCTCGTCGAGGACCAGGATCTCCGGACGCATCGCCAGGACGGTGGCCACCGCCACCCGGCGGCGCTGACCGAACGACAGGTGGTGCGGGGCCCGGTCCCGGTGCTCGGTCATCCCCACCGCCGCCAGGGCCTCGTCCACCCGGGCGGCCAGCTCGACGCCGCGCAGCCCCAGGTTGGCCGGGCCGAACGCCACGTCCTCGGCCACCGTCGGCAGGAAGAGCTGGTCGTCCGGATCCTGGAAGACGATGCCCACCCGACGGCGGATCTCGGCCAGGGTGTCCCGGTCCCGCGACACCGTCAGCCCGCCCACGCTCACCACCCCCTCGGTCGGGGTGAGGATGCCGTTGAGGTGCAGCACCAGCGTGGTCTTGCCGGCGCCGTTCGGGCCGAGCAGGGCCACCCGCTCGCCGCGCGGCACGGCCAGGTCCACCCCGGCCAGGGCGACGTGACCGTCCGGGTACGCGTACCGGACGCCACGGACGTCCAGGGAGACAGCGGTCTGCACGTACCCGATCATGTCAGGACGACGGCGGTCGCGGCGATGGTCATCGCCACGACCGGCACGGTGGCCGCCGCCACCCACTGCCCGGCGGTGGCCGCGCCGGACCCCTGCCAGACCGCCGGCATCCGCCCGGTGTAGCCCCGGGAGAGCATCGCCAGGTAGACCCGCTCGCCCCGCTCGAAGGCCCGCAGGAACAGCGCGCCCACCCCGGCGGCGAACCCGCGCAACTGCCACAGGAAACGCGGGTCGTCGCCCCGGGAGATCCGGGCCACCCGCATCCGGCGGGCCTCACCGACCAGCACGTCGAGGTAGCGCAGCATGAACGTGGCGATCTGGGTGATGATCTGCGGGCAGCGCAGCCGGTCCAGCCCGACGATCAGGTCCCGGGTGGTGGTCGTCGCGGCCAGCAGCAGCGACGCGAGCACCCCGAGGGTGCCCTTGGCCACGATGTTCCACGCCCCGTGCAGGCCGTCCACCGACAGGCTCAGCCCGGCGAACTCGGTGCGCTCGCCGACCCCGAGGAACGGCAGGGCGACGGCGAAGAGCACGAACGGCAGTTCGATCGTCGTACGGAGCAGCAGCCACCGCGGGCCGACCCGGGCCAGCGCGGCGACGGCGGCGACCAGCAGGGCGTACCCGCCGAAGGCCCAGAACGCCTCGCGCGGGGTGGCCACCACCGCCAGGGTGAACAGCACCATCGCGGCGATCTTCACCTCGGGCGCCAGCCGGTGCACCCGGGAGGGGGTGTCCCGGTAGAGCACGTGCGCGTGTCCGGCACCCACGTCGTACCGCCTGGTCAGCCGGCGGTGCCGGCGCGCTGCCGGTCGCCGCGCGGGCCTTCGGCGGACCGCCGGTCGCCGCCGGGGGCGTCGTCCGCGCCGGCCGGGCCCCGGCGGCGCAGCAGCCAGAACACGCCGCCGCCGACGGCGAAGGTGAGCAGCACCCCGACCACCCCGGACAGGCCGGTGGAGAGGAAGCCGTTGTCCACGCCCCGGATGCCGTAGTCGGCGAGCGGGCTGTCGGCCAGCTCGTGGTCCTTCGACTGCTGGGCCGGGCACGAACCGCCGGTGATCTCGTCGTCGGCGTTCACCGTGCAGCCCTTGAGCAGCGACGAGTCCAGGCCGTCCGGGTGCGACGAGGCGTAGTTGCTGACCACCCCGGCCAGCAGCAGGGCGACCAGCAGGCCGACCGCCACGAACCCCCAGGAACGCTTCCTCACCGGACACCTCCGACAGCCGGGACGGGGGCCGGCGCGGTCGCCGGCTTCAGGGCGCGCAGCGCGTACACCAGATCGGGCCGCACCTTGGCCACGGTGGCCACCGTGGTCGCGGTGATCAACCCCTCACCGATGCCGATCAGCAGGTGGACGCCGGCCATCGTGCCGGCCAGGCCGGTGAGGTTGCCGCCCAGGTCGGTGGTGCCGCCGAGCCAGTACTGCACGACGAACCCCTGGGACGCGACCACCACGCTGACCAGTGCCGAGACGAACGCGGTCACGGCCAGGCCGGTGGGGGTGCGGGGCAGCACCCGCAGCAGGCCGGCGATCAGCAGGTACGCCGCCGCGGTGCCGAGCAGTGCCATGTTGGTGATGTTCAGGCCCAGCATGGCGACGCCGCCGTCGCCGAAGACGAGGGCCTGCACGATCAGCACCACCGCCACGCAGAGCGCGCCGACCCAGGGGCCGACCAGCAGCGCGGCGAGCGCGCCGCCGAGCAGGTGACCGGAGACCCCGGCCGTGAAGATCGGGAAGTTGAGCATCTGCACGGCGAAGATGAACGCGGCGACCAGGCCGGCCATCGGCGCCAGCCGGTCGTCCAGGTCACGCCGGCCGCGCAGCACGCAGAAGGTCAGGGCGGCCAGCGCGAGGGCCGCGAAGACGCCCGCGACGGGACCGTTGATGATCCCGTTCGAGATGTGCATCGCCAGGGTTTCCACATGACCTCCCAGTCGGCCGGCGCGCTCAGCCTATTTCCCGAAGGCTGCTGTTGCCAAGATGCGGCAACAAGCCATGGTGTTGATCACCGCCGGCACCGGCCGGCCGGTCACACCCCGGCGGTAGGGTCGTCGCCATGACCGCGCCCGACCGGCTCGCCCCCGGCGACCCCGCTCCCGACTTCACCCTCCCCACCGACACCGGCGAGACGCTCTCCCTGGCCGCGCTGCGCGGTCGCCGGGTCATCCTGTACGCCTACCCGGCCGCGATGACCCCCGGCTGCACCAAGCAGGCCTGCGACTTCCGCGACTCGCTCGCCTCGCTCCAGGCCGCCGGTTACGAGGTGGTCGGCATCTCCCCCGACAAGCCCGCCAAGCTGGCGAAGTTCCGCGAGCGTGACGCGATCACCTTCCCGCTGGTGGCCGACGTCGACAAGGCGGTGCTCACCGCGTACGGCGCCTTCGGCGAGAAGCAGCTGTACGGCCGCACGGTGACCGGGGTGATCCGGTCCACCTTCGTCATCGACCCGGACGGAAAGGTCGAGCACGCGTTCTACAACGTCAAGGCCACCGGCCACGTCGCCAAGCTGCGCCGCGACCTCGGCCTCGACTGAGCATGACAGTCGGGTGACCGATAATGTCGGACACCATCGCTACCTTCCGCACATGACCCGATACAAGTACACGCCTGAGATGCTCGCCCAGGCAGCGGCACAGTCCCGGAGCATCGCCGACGTGCTTCGCTTGCTCGGCGTCCGGTTCAGCGGTGGCTCCCACGCGCACATCAGTCGCCAGCTCAAGCGTTTCGGCATCGACACGTCGCACTTCACCGGGCAGGTACACAACAAGGGCGGCCGGGGCATCCGCAAGCCCTTGACGGAGCTGCTGGTCAAACGTCCTGAGGGGCGGAGAGTTCCGGGGTCGCGGCTCAAACGGGCGTTAGTACTCCAACGTCACTTGGCTTCGGCGTTGGGCGTGGCGTGGGCGTGAAGACGGCCACCGCGTTGATCATCGATGGTTTGTGAGGACAACCG
>NZ_JBIUCH010000044.1:0-14366 GCF_044548625.1 Micromonospora sp. NPDC051925
GCGAGTCGGGTGAGCTCGGTGATCGTGAGGCCTTCGTCTGCGATACCGCGGAACGAGATGCCGTCGGCGGTCTCCACGTCGAACATCAGGATCAGACGAGGGTTGCTGTTCACCTCCCGCCAGTCGACGAGAATACCGAGCGCAAGCGCCCCCGTACGCAGTTCCGCATTGCGCTTCCGCGCATCACTGCTCATCAGCGGGTTCGGGGCGATCCCGGGGAAGTCGGGCCCGACGCCGAGCGATTCCCGACTCAGGTCGGGCCTGAGCTGGTCTATCTGATCGCTGAGGTTGTTCGTCGAACCGATGATCCTGCCGATCATCGCGTCAAACATCCTGCCGAACATCCTGACCCCTCCCTCACACCGGTGCCCGAATCTCGGCCTGGCGCTCCGCCTTACCGCGATTGTATGGCGGCCATTCCCGAGCGCCATCGCACCGCCCCGTCTCGATGGGGTCGCCGTCTGTGTTCGCGGACGGGCTCGGTCGGTGCACCTGTCTGTCGGACGAGCCACGTCCGCACACCGACAGCTCGGGATCGAAACGTTTCCCGAGCCCGATGCGGCCTCGGGCACCACCACCTGAGTCGATGTTTGAGCTGGCTGTGGTCGGCCTCGATCGGGTTGTTGGCATGTCGTTCGACGTGGTGCCGCGCCGCCGGGACCAGGTCGTCGAACACTCTCGGGTAGACCGGGTTCGCGTCGGTGACCACCTCGGTAGGCGTGACCTTCAGCGTGGTCAGCGCCCGGTGGAAGAACCGCCGGGCCGCAGCAGCGTCCCGACGCGTCGAGACGAGTACGTCGATGACCTGGCCATGCTGGTCGACGGCCCGGTAGACGTACCGCCACCCACCGTTGACCTTGACGTAGGTCTCGTCCACGAACCAACGGTCACCCGGACAGTGGCGGGAAAACCAGGCGGCGTCTGCCAGCAGCGGGGTGAATGCCGACGGCGGTGGGGACCAGGACCGGACCCGAGACGACAACCTCACCGGCCCAGCAGACCACACGGCCAAGCTGGAGTCGATCATGCTTTCACTCGACGCAACAGGCCCACCTCACCCGGCCCCACGGGTTACGGGTGCGAGCGCGCCTCGTCGTGCCGACGACCCCGCGCTCCACCCCCTGACTCGCCCGACGAGCGGTCAGCTCTCTCAGCGCCCATGGTGATGCGCAGGAACTCCTCTGCGACGGCCATCGGCGTCTGGGTAGCCACCTGCCGGGGTGCCTGCTGCGACGCCTGATGGTATATATCCCGGTCCGCCAGCAGATCCGCCGTCGCACGCCAGAGCCGGGCGGGCCCGCTGTCCAAGTCGATCATCTCAAGAGCCGCGCCGGTAAGCGCGGGAAGATGTCCGAAGCCGCCGACCACATTCAAACTCACGATCCGTCCGGCCGCGCCGACCAGCACAGGAAGATGCCCGAAGCCGTAACCGACGACCGGCGTACCCATCGACAGCGCCTCGGCCGCAACGTTGCAGAACGTCTCGGGACTAGTAGACGGCACGAGCACTACCGATGCGCCCCCGAGAAACGGCTGCGCGTCGGTCCAGGAAATGGCAGGCAGGATCTCGACACCCGGCAGCGTCGCGGCCAACTGCCGGCACTCCGCAATCATGTCGCGCTGCATGCCGGGCCACAACTCGAAAGCCGCCTCGCCGAGCACGATCTCCACCTGCCGACCGAAACCTTCCGGATATGCCTTCAGCAGGTCCGCCACTCCCTTGGACGGGTCGGCTCGAGCGAGGATCCGAACCGGCCCAGTCTGTCGCAGCTGCTCACGCACGGCATGGTCGGGAGGGTCGCCCGGGCACAACAGCGCGTTGGGCAGGGAGTGCCAGCCGGCGGAGTCGAGACCGGCCCGCGCGGCCTCGTCGATCAGAAAATCGCTGATGGAGATCACGGCGTCGGGCTTGAGCGCCAGACTCATCGCCATCGGTTCGTCGACGCGTAGGAAGTAGACCATCAGCGCCGTTCGGACTCCGGTCGGTGCCGCACCGAGATATCCGAGGCCCACGCCAGCATCGGTCCAGCAGGCGACATCGATCTCGTGTTCGGCCATTAGGCTCAGGACCTCCTGCCGGAGCGGATCCGGGTCGTCCGGCATGATGTTCACGTCGTCGAACACGACCGGGCGCGACAGGGTCAAAGTCTCCAGGCGCACTGTGTCCGGCCCGTCCGCGGCGGTCGGCGGACCGGCGGCGATGATGATCGCGCGGTGGCCGAGTTCGCGCAGGCCGTCGGCGAGTGACGCAATCCCGCGCTCCACGCCAGCGGGCTCGTCCGGATTGTGCGTCAACAGGACCAAGGCTACATTCATGGGTTCTCCTCGTAGAAGGAACTAAGGGTCCGGCCTCGTGACGTCATCGTCGCCGCCGGTCGCCGGGCGGCGCATCACGGGCTCTGACCGAGAGATCAGCGACGCACCTCCGATAGGACGGCGCTGATAGCGGCACGGAAGTCGCGCCATACCGGCGGGCCGAGTCTCGGTCGGAGTTCGGGCAACACTTCGGGGGCGGCCGAGATGTGAGTGGGTACGGCCGACGGCCATGATGGTCGGGACTTGACGGAAAATATCGCTGTTTCGAGGATGGTGTGCGGCTGTGGACAGAGTTCTGGTCACCGGTGGCGCGGGGTTCATCGGTTCGCATTTCGTTCGGCGCCTACTACGCGACGAGAACATCTCCCGCGTGACCGTGTTGGATGCGCTGACCTACGCCGGCACCGTCTACAACCTGGACGGTGTACTGAACCATCCACGGCTATCGTTCATCGAGGGCGACATCCTGGACGGCACTGTGGTCGCTGACCTGGTCGCAACCCACGACGCTGTCGTTCACCTCGCCGCCGAGTCCCATGTCGACCGGTCATTCGAAACAACGGAGAAGTTCGTCGCGACCAACGTGCAGGGCACCCGTACGCTGCTCGATGCCGCAGCGCAACTGGGCGTACGGAAGTTCGTGCACGTGTCGACCGACGAGGTGTACGGACCCTTGCCGACCGGGACCGCCTGCGAGAACGACCCGCTTCGGCCGACGAATCCATACGCCGCATCCAAGGCAGCCAGTGACATGGTCGCAAACTCGTACTTCCACACCTACGGCGTACCGGTTTGCATCACCCGGTCCACGAACAACTACGGCCCAGGTCAGCACCATGAAAAGATCGTTCCTGCCTTCGTGACGAGCCTGCTCGCCGGGGGCCGCGTCAGCATCCACGGCCATGGTGAGCACATCCGGAACTGGCTACACGTCGAGGACAACTGCCGTGGCATAGAACTGGTGCTCCACAAGGGGATCCCGGGCGAGATCTACAACATCGGCGGCGGCACGGGGCTCACCAACAACGAGTTGGCCCGGACCGTCCTGCGCGCCTGTGGCGCAGACTGGAGTTCGGTCGACTACGTTTCCGACCGCAGGTCCAACGACATCCGATACTCGATGGACTGGACCAAGGCCGCCCGAGACCTCGGCTACCGGCCGATCCGGTCGCTCATCGAGGGCCTGGCCGAGACCGTGCAGTGGTACCGCAGACACCCCGAACGCTGGGTGGCTCCACCGACAGGCTCCGCCCAGGCGGCACAGGACGCCGCCCCCGACGTGGTGTCACCGGTCCCGTGAACGGCCGTTTGCTGATCACCGGCGGCAGCGGAACGCTCGGCCGACAACTGTTTCGCCGAGCCGTCGCGGCGGGCTGGGACGTGGTCGGCACCTATTTCGCGACACCGACTGAGACCGCCGACCAACAGCTGGACATCTGCGATCCGGCAGCCATCCGAGAGCTTCTGCGCCGGATCCGGCCGGACGTGGTCATCCACGCTGCGGCTGCCCGCGACCGAAACGACTGGGTAGCCACCGCCGACGGAGCAGCCAACGTAGCCGTCGCAACCGCTGGTGTTCGACTCGTGCACGTGTCCAGCGATTCGGTTTTCTCCGGGCGGGCGATGCACTACACCGAGGATGCCACACCCGATCCGATATACCCGTACGGTGCTGCGAAAGCAGCCGCCGAGACCGCCGTCCGAGCGGTGCACCGCAACGCCGTCGTCGTCCGGACCTCGCTCATTCTGGGCGACGGACGTGGCGACCACGAGCGGTTGACTCACGACCTGGCGGCTGGTCGTATCCATGGCGGACTGTTCACCGACGAAGTCCGCAGCGCGGTGCACGTCAACGACCTTGCCGAAGCACTGGTCGAACTTGCCGCCAGCAGCTACCGCGGAATTCTGAACGTAGCGGGCGCAGATGCCGTGAGCCGGTATGAGCTCGGCCTGCTGGTGGCGGCGCGGGACGGCCTCGACCCGGCGACAATCCGGCCGATTCGCAGCGCGAATCCCCATCGACCGGCCGAGATTCGATTGACCATCCAACGGGCACAGACGCTACTCGGTACCCGGCTGCGAGGCGCCCATGAGTTCCTCGCCGAGCCCCTCGACACACGGCCTGCGGTACCCAGAGCACGCCGTACATGATCGTACTAAAGCCGCAGGCCGGGCTCGCGTCGCCTGTATGCCCGGCACCACCGTGGTCACCTCGTTTGTCTGCGGTACCGGGCCCGGACCGCCTCAGTGTCGACGACCGTCATCGTGGTCCCGTCGAACGCGGTCGTCAGCAGGCCCGCCAGCGCTCGGCGTGCTGCGCTGTGGTGACCGCCGGGCCGCGCAGCAGCTCGAACAACGCCCGCAACAGCGCCGGCCCGAGCCGCTACCGGCGCCGGTTCCCGTACTAACCTCGGTCTTTCATCTGGGGCGGTCTTTCATAGCTGCTGGTCGATGGCTTTGGTCGGTGATTGGTCGGTCGGTTCGCTGGCGTGCTGATGGCCCGGCGCGGGGTCGGGTTCCTCCGTGCTGCTGGTCGGGGCGTGGGGTTGCTGCGTTGGCCGGCGGGTCGTGGCAGTGCGGCGAGGCGGTGGAAGGCGCTGGTCAGGGTGTCGGTCCAGGGCCAGTCGGCGGTGATGGCGAGTCGGGTCCGGCGGGCGGTGCGGGTGAGGCGGGCCGCGACGCGCAGGAGCCGGTAGCGCAGTTTCTGTGTCGTTCAGGATCGGTTCCGCACCTCCACGCCGTCGGGTCGGGTGGGTTGGACCTGCCCCATGGTCGCTCTTCGAAGTCAGTTGCGCCAGGATGTACCGTGCTCACACCACGCCAGCGGACGTGACCGGGCATGATGCTGCGATCAGCCCGAACGCTGCCCACTGTGACCCTGCGGCCACCAGCGTCGCAGTGAGGCAATCGCGACCGCTCAGGGAGCACGGCGTGCCGCAGTGACCAGGAATGTGCGGATCTCGGGTGGGATCAGCGGTGACGGTTCGACGGCCACGGTGAAGTCGTACGCCTCGAGCAGGGCGGTGACGGCGGCCAGTCGACCATCGAGGTCCTGGACCTCCAGGAGGAACTGGTCGATGAGTTTCCAATGATGAAAATCGATGCCACGGAGGACGTCGAGTTCGGCACCTTCGACGTCGATCTTCACCAGTCCGACGTGTTCGTCGGGGGCGAGGTAGTCGGAGAGGCGGTCAACTTGCACGGACACCGGTTCAGCGCGGTAGTGGCTCCGAATGAACGCCTCGGGCGCTTCGTGGGAGAGGACTGCGATCTGCAGTTCCTTGTCAGCCGGATAGCGGGTGGAATTGCCCGGTGCCAGCGGGTAGTACTCGAACCAGGCTCGTTCCTGTTGGGTGCCGAGTGCCCTCTGGTGTACTGACACTGCGCCGAGCTGCTGTTCCTCGATGTTTCGGCGCAACGCCTGCACCAGTTGCGGTATCGGCTCGAACGCGCGTACTCGCGCGTCAGGGAACTTGCGCTTCAGGAAGAGGGTGAAAAGCCCGATGTTGGCGCCGACGTCGATGACGATCCCGTCGGGCTCGATCTGGATGCCGTCGTAGCATCGATGGGAGAAGATCTCGTCGTACTGCCAGCGGGCTTCGGCTTCGTATGGCGCCCATACGGTCAGGCGGTCATCGAGAGTGAATGGGTGAAGCTCGGTCACCATACCTCCAGGTCACACGTCCGGCCCGACGATAGGGGGACGCTTCGATGAACAGGTGCAGCACCGGCGTAACTTGTGTGGTCACCGTGCCGGGTGGGCGAACTGCGTGACACCGTCGAGATAGTGGGTCGGATCCGGCACGCCGGCCTCATGAAACGCTTCCCGGCGCTCGTAGCACGTTCCGCACGTTCCGCAGTGCTGGTCGCCGCCCTTGTAACAGGACCAGCTCAATGACAGTGGGGCACTCAGCCGGGCGCCGTGTGCCGCGACCTCCGCCTTGGTCCAGGTCATGAACGGCACCTCTACCCGCGGAGTAGGGAATCCCTCGTTGGCGACGGTCACCAGCTTGCAAAGGGCCGTGACGAAGGCAGGACGGCAGTCCGGGTACACGAAGTGGTCGCCGGAGTGCATGCCGAGCGCCACCACGCCGACGCGGTGGGCGACGCCGACGGCGACCGCGACGTTGGCCAGGATCGCGTTGCGGTTCGGGACGACCGTGGCGCGCATGGACGCCTCCGCGTAATGACCGTCCGGGACGGTCATGGTGTCGTCGGTCAGTGCCGATCCAGGGAGCAGCCCGCCCAGACCACTGAGGTCGACCACTTGATGCACGGCGCCGTAGTGATCGGCGATGGCCCGAGCTGAGTCGATCTCGCGGCGATGCCGCTGACCATAATCCACGGTGACAGCGATCAGGCTGAATCGCAATGCTGAGTAGTACGCCATGAGAGTAGTGGAGTCCATTCCTCCGGAAAGGACTATGAGGGCGGAGGAAGAGCCCGATCGATTATCGTCGTGGGTCATCGGATACCTCCAGGTGCGTCGGCACGAACAGGTGCAGTCGGCCCGAAGGTGCGGGGCCCGAAAGGTGCTGTCCTGCATCACTGTCGTCCGGGTCGGGTCGGCATGCATCACGGCGGACGACCGAAGTTTCCGAGCCGAGCCACCGAAGCGGCCGAGCCGCCAGCGCCCCGTCGCGTTCTACGGTCGGCCGACCTCAACCTCTCGGTCAACGCCGTGATGTAACGGGGCGCCCGGGTCGGCCAGTGTTGGCGCAGGAGGTTCGACATGACATTCCGCATCAGCAAGGAGTTTCATTTCTCGGCCAGTCACTGGCTCGCCGGCCTGGCGGCAGAGCACCCGTGCGCTCGCATGCATGGACACAATTACGTCGTGGCATTGGAGCTGACTGTTGGCCGGGACGCCTTGAGCGACGTGGGCTTCGTCCGTGACTACGGCGACCTGGCCGCCTTCTCCCGATGGCTGGATCAGGAGGTCGACCACCGTCACCTGAACGACGTGGTGGACCGGAACCCGTCGGCCGAGAATCTGTCGCGCTGGATTTACGATAAGTGGCACGAGCGCTATCCGGAGTTGTCCGGGGTCCGGGTGTCCGAGACGCCCAAGACCTGGGCGGAGTACCGCCCGTGAATGCCCGTGTGGACGAGAACCGGGAGGCAGGTGATGCCGTGGTGGAGCCGATACTCGTTGTGAACGAGATTTTCGGCCCCACCTGAGCACCGTTCAAGGCGAGGGCCCGTCATCAGGTCGGCGGTGCGCCTTCCTCCGATTGGGTGGCTGCAACCTGTCGTGTCACTGGTGCGACACGCCGTACACCTGGGACTGGACCGGTGCCGCCGACTCGGGAACGGCCTACGATCCGCGGGTCGAACTGCACCGGATGCCGTGGCGCACGGTGCACGACCGGTTGGCGGCGATGGATGTGCCGCTAGTGGTCGTCTCGGGCGGCGAACCGCTCAATCAACAGGCCCGGTTGCGACCGTTGATCGCGGCGTTGACGGCGGACGGCCACCGCCTGGAGATCGAGACGAACGGCACCGTGACCCCGGCCGCCGCGCTGGTCGACCTTGGTGTCCGGTTCAACGTCTCCCCCAAGCTGGCCCATGCAGGCGACCGGGAATCTCGCCGGCTGCGGCCGGAGGCGCTGGCCGCGCTGGCCGCCGTTCCCGGAACCGCCTTCAAGTTTGTCTGTCGCTCGGTCAGTGACCTGGACGAGGTGGCGACCGTGGTGGCAGCCTACGGAACCCGTCCCGTGTGGATCATGCCGGAGGGACGGACGGCGGACGACGTTGCACAGGGGCTGCAAGAACTCGGCGACGAAGTGGTCGCCCGAGGCTGGAATCTGACGACTCGGCTGCATATCGCCGTATGGGGCGAACGGAGAGGGAAATGACAACGACGGAGAGTGCATCCGGCGCACAGGATCCGCTGGAGCACATTGCGCGGCAGTTGCTGATCGAGATCGGAGAGGATCCGGACCGCGATGGCCTGAAGGAGACACCGGCGCGCTTCGCTCGCTGGTGGCGGGAGTTCAGTCGCTTTCAGGCCGGCGACGTGGATACGCGCTTCCCGTTGCGGACCGACGGGCAAATCATCATGGTTTCGGATATCAAGGTGTGGTCGCTGTGTGAGCACCACCTGCTGCCGTTCTCGTGTTCGCTGACCATTGCGTACCGGCCGAACGGCGACGTGTTGGGCTTATCGAAGTTCGCGCGCATCGCGCACCGCCACGCCCACCGACTACAGGTGCAGGAACGCCTCGTGCAGGACATCGCCACCGAAATCACCGCGATCACGGGTTCCGTCGACATCGCCGTGATCGGTCATGGCGAGCACCTGTGCATGAGCATGCGGGGGGTGCGCACTACCGCCCAGATGACGTCCTCGGTGTTCCGAGGCGTCTTCCAGGAACACGGCCCGGCCCGGCAGGAACTGGTGGCCACGGTCTTTTCGCGGCGCTGAACCCCGCCTGGAACGGAGCGCAGGTGAACATCGCCGGACCACGGATCTCGGTCGTCATCCCTACGTATAACCGGGCGGACCTGTTACGGGGAACCTTGGAGGCGTTGACCGCCCAACGGATGCCGGCGGGCACTGTTGAGGTCATTGTCGCCGATGACGGTTCCTCCGACGGCACTCGCGACGTTGTTCAGGACTTCACCCGTAGGCTTCGCCTGCGGTATCACTTCCAGCCGGACCGGGGATTCCGGGCGGCGGCGGCGCGCAACGCGGGCGCCCGGCTGGCGTCGGCACCGGTGCTCGTGTTCGCGGACAGCGGCATTCTGCCCGGCCCGGATTTCCTGTCCTCCCACCTTGAGGCCCACGCTGCGGGGTCCGCCGCAGTTATCGGATACACCTTCGGCTACCGGCCGGGCGATCCGACGCCCGGCCTCGCCGCCGCCCTGCGGACCACACCGGTGGCGGAGGTGGTCCGGCGCTACGGCGATGCGGCGACGTTTCTCGACATCCGGCATCGAGCGTTCGAGCGCTTCGCGTTCGATCTGGACCGCACCATCGTGCCGTGGCAGTGGTTCTGGTCGCTGAACTGTTCGGTGCCGGCTGACGCGTTCCGGGCCGTCGGCGGATTCGACGAGAGTTTCCGCAGCTGGGGTGGCGAGGATCTGGAACTAGGTTTCCGGCTCTTCCGGCACGGCCTGCGGTTCCAGGTCAACCGGGACGCGTGGGCGGTCGACGTGCCACACCCGAGGTCCGCCGACGTCGATCAGGCCAGCAACCTGATGAACCTGCTGACGTTCCTGCGGCGTCATCCGGAACCGGTGGTTGAACTTCTGTTCAGCTGGTTCGCCCGGGAACAGCGTGGCTTCCAGATCAACCACCAATGGAACGTAGAAGACGAGTACCGGGCCCTGAACGCGGCGACCGTCGAAGCCCGGAGGCGGTCGGTCGTCGATGAACTCGACCAGGAGGTCGCCATGCTGGGGGACGCCACACGCATCGCGGTATTGGGTTGCGGCCCGGAGGTACCGGATCGGCTGGCCGGCGCCGTCCTTTTCGATTTCGATCCGCAGGTGGTCAATGGCATAGCCGGCCGGGGTCGCCGCGTCGGCCATGCTGTCGGACTACACACACTGTTGCCGGACAAGGCCGTGGATCTGGTGATCGTCACGTCGCGGTTGAGTGGTCTGTGGGAACGCTGGCAGCGCGAGATCCGCGCCGAGGCGCACCGCATCGGCCACACGGTCCGGACCCACGTGCCCGGTTGATGCTGTGGCGAGGGCCGCCGGGCCACAACGGCACGGCGGCCGGCTCGTCAGTTCGTCGGGCGCCCGCGCGCCGGCAGGCCATCGGCCAGCAGCGGCCAGAACGCCGGGTCGCGAAACAGCTGCGGCAGGTCGATACGCCCGGTGATGCCGAGCTTGCGGTATGCGCTCGACAGGTGCAGCTCGACCGTCCGCCGAGTGATGTGCCGCGTCTGAGCGATTCCATTGTTGGTGGCGCCCCGGATCGCGTCGATGAGAATTTGCCGCTCCCGGCGGGTCAGTGTGAGCACGCCTCGCAGGGACATCTGCCGTGGCGCTCGCTCGTGCGCGACGAGCAGTTGTTGGCGGGAGCGCAGCGCCAAGGCGCCGGCGGCGCACCGGTCGGCGATATGCACCGCCTGCGTGAGAGCTGTGATCGCTTCCTGGCGGGTCAGCGATCCGCTCAGCGCCGAACCCAGATCGGCGAGCGCATGCGCCGCGTCCAGGCCCTCGGCGGGACTCAGCAGAGCCACTGCCTCGCGTAGCAGACGGTGTTTCTCTGCCGTCCCGCTGGCGCATGCCTGGGCCCGCAGTGCCCGGCCGCGCTCCAGGGGCGACCCGACCGCGTCGGCGAACTTGAGCTGGGCACAGGCTACCCGTACGGCCTGCCGTCGACGCCCCACCGCCACCAGCAGGTCGGTGCCGTATCGGCGCCACATGAGACTTCCCGGCAGCCGAATGCCTGCCTGGTACGCGCGGGCTCGCAGGTCGGCAAGGTCTCGGCGGGCTCCGGTGAGGTCACCGTCACCGGCCCGCATCCGGGCCCGGGCCAGCAGCAACTCGCTGTAGTGCCAACCGGGCGGCAACTCGTCGATCAGCCGGTAGCGACGCAGCAGAGTACGTGCGTCGTCCGGCTCGCCACGGCTGACGTGTACGTCGGCGAGCAGTCCCACCAGGATCACGGTGATCGGATCGTGCGGTGCTTCCGGCCGCTCTCCCTGCTCCCATAGTGCGTCGTTGAAACATCTGCCGGCCTCTTCCAAGTCTCCGACGGCCAGCGCGATCCGGCCCCGGACCGAGGCCAGCCACCCCTTCGGTGACGACTGGCCCTCGGACTCCGACCGATCGAACCGGTTCAGCCAGGAGGTTGCCTCGTGATGATCGCCGGCGTCCGCAAGCACCGCCAACGCCGCGGTCCGTGCCAGCGGGTGAAGTTGCAGCCCCGTTCCGTCCTGACCCAATGCCTGCCGGGCTTCCCGCACCGCCTCCCGCGGGTCCGAATCGACGAGATAGCGGAGGAACGCATCCAGAGCAGACCACGCGGTCTGCACGGGTCGCCGGTCGGTGTCGTCGCCCTCGCGCACCGCCATCGCGTCCGGTGGGCTCAGCAGGCCCTGAATCCGCCGGCGCACCTGCACTGGGCGGCCAAGGAAGGGCCGGTGCAACTTCTGGTATCCCTCGGCCCAGCCCTCGAACACCGTCCCGCGGACGCTCGTATCGATGCGGTCGAGCAGGTCGTGTTGGTGTGCGCCCAGCTCCGTTTCGTACAGGACACGGCCGATCTGCCCAAGCATCCCCGCCACCACGGCGCGGTCGTTGTCCTCCGACAGCACCGCGACGGCCGCGAGCAGCCCGTTTTCCGGATCCCGCCGGATTTCGAGATGAGCGAGCCGGAGCATGGCCTCCCGGTGCTGCCTACCGGTGGCGACGCGGGCCGCCAATTCCAGACAGCGTCCTTCGACGCCGTCCGCGCCGGTCTCCCGGGCGTGATCGGCGGCCTGCAGGAGAACCTGAGCCGGCCATGACCCGCTCGGCGCGACCGTCGAGGCGGTCAGGTGTGACGCGATGCGATCCGCCGGAGCGTTCAGGACGAACAGGTACTCGGCGATGCTGAGGTGCGTCGCACTGCGGGCCATCGCCGTCATCGACGCCGCGATCGCGGTACCCAGGGCCGGGTGCCGCAGGGGAAGACTTTCGGCGTCCCCGATCAACCTCATGCGGATCAGCAGGTCCAGAGCGGTCAGCACCTCGTGGACGTCGAGGCCGGTGAGGTGGGCGACCAGCGCCGCATCGACACCGCCGTGGCTCTGGGCCACCGCGATGGTCTCCACGATCCGCATAAGCGCGGTCCCCAGCCGGTTCAACCGCCCGCGCACCAGTCGCAAGGCGTCGTGCAGTACGACCTCGTCGACACTATGGGGCAAGCCGGAGCCGGCGGAGCGGCTGCGTAGGACCTGGGCGAGTTCCCCGATCATGTACGGGCTGCCGCCGCACCACCGGTGGACCTCGGCGACGAAGCGTCCGGCCGGCCGGGACGGCAACAGGGTGCACAACAGGTCGCCGGTCTCCGCCTCGGTCAGCCCGTCGAGTTCCATCCAGGTCGCGTCGGTCAGCATCTCCGCCAAGTGCTCGGGCGCGGTGGGCGGTTCGCCGGCGCGGATCGACACCAGTAGAAGTATCGGTAGTCGCGCGCACGCCTCCAACACCTGCCGCAGCCACTGGAGTGCCGGGCGGCCGGCATACGTGATGTCGTCCACCGCGACGACCAGCGGCCCCCGCTCAGTCAGCGCGGCGACAGCCGCCCGTGCCGCGGACACCTGCCGGTCGCGGTCTGCCCAGTCGTCTGTTCCGGTGGGTTGCCATCCCAGCAGGGGTGGCCGCGTCTGGCAGGTCGACTGCCGCGCATCGGATATCGGTGAAACCTCTTCGGCGAGGCATCGGAGAAGGTCGGTGACCAGCGCGGTCGGCACCTGACGATCCGCCAGCCGGCAGCGGACGCGTACAGCGGACCCGCCTTCCTGGCGGCAGGCTCCCACGAACTCGTCGAGCAGCGCGCTGCGGCCCACTCCGGGTTCGCCGGTCACCGCGACGCGGACGAGCCCCGCATCGGCACTCACTACCCTTGCCTGCCTCAGCGCCCGCAAGTGGGCCAGTCGTCCCACCAACCGGGGTGGATTGTCCACGGGCCACAAGCCGCTTCCTCCAGTTTCTGGATCGGCGGTCAAGCGGACTCCCCAGGCCGGGCGACGAGGACCAGCCCTTGATCCCCGATGGCATGCGGTCGTCGGGCGAAATGGCGGTTGAGGGCCGGCACGAGAGCCTCCCGCATGTCGGCGGCACGCGGATGTCCGTCGTACCAGAAATTCACCAGCAGGTCCGCGGCTGAGCGGATCCGCTCACCCAGACTCGGTTCCGTGAAATGCAGGGCGGCTTCGGTGCGGCTCAGGGAGAGCCGGCCGAAACCATGTTCGGACAGCGTCTGGGCCGCGGTCGCGAGCAGGTAGCCCTGGTGATCGTGGGATTCCCCGGCAATCGGCACGCAGACCTCGTTGAGTAGGGCTACCACCTCGTTGTCCGGAGATCCCCCGATGAGCACCACTTTGGCCTCGCCATGCGTGGGGTCGCACACCCGGGCGATCTCCCGCACGGCCTTGACCGGATTGTCGACGTAGGGCAATACCCAGGCGGAAAACACCGCGTCGAAGCTGCCGTCCGAGAACGGCAACGCCTCCGCCCGTCCGGGATGGACCTCCAGTTCACCCACGTCGGTGCTGCCCAGGCCCAGTCGCAGCCGCTCGACACGGTTGACGTGCGGCTCGACGGTGACGCATCGACCGAGGTCGCCTGCAACGGCACGGGTGATCTCCCCAGTTCCACCGCCCACGTCGAGGACCTGATGGTTACCCGTCAGGGCCGCTCGGACGACGGCCATCTCCTCCCGGCGCTCCAGCCGATCGACAAAGTTCTGCCAGCCTCCGGCGCTCAACCGATGCGGTCCCCGATAACGCTGTGGTGCCCGGTCCAGGGGTCCACACCAGGGGTGTGTCCGAACCTCGGCCGCGCTGAGGGTGTTCGCTGCCGCACGTGCCCTCTGCTGAACATGCATGATCTTCTCCTCACGCGATCCGGAACCTCCGGCTTCGGCCGCGCACCCACTGACCGCCGAGTTCGGTACCTTCAAGGAGCCTCCTCAGTTGGCGGTGATGAGTCTTTCGATCCAGCCGTCGACAGACATCTGTCAACTGACGCATTCTCCGATGGCTCGGCGGGCTCACGCCGCCTACTTTCCCCCGCGATCTCCGCGCGGCTGCGCAGCCCCAGCTTGGTGGATGTGCGATACGTGGGTCTGTACCGCGCGGGGGGAGAGAAACATGGGGTTCGAGTCCCTTCGGGCACACAAGATCAAAAGGGGTCTGACCTGCGGGCACTGTTCTCCTGCTACGTGGCGTCCGGCGCCCGGGCCAGCGAGTTGCTCGGCATCCGCCTGCCCGACATCGACTGGCAGAAGGGCTAGCTTGATCTTTAACCTGCGGCGCGGTGGCATCGACCCCGGCTGATCATGGAGACAGCCCTTGATCGATCATTCCTCTTGTCTAGGGAAGAAG
>NZ_JBIUCH010000045.1:0-12751 GCF_044548625.1 Micromonospora sp. NPDC051925
TCTTCCCTAGACAAGAGGAATGATCGATCAAGGGCTGTCTCCATGATCAGCCGGGGTCGATGCCACCGCGCCGCAGGTTAAAGATCAAGCTAGTGTCAGCAGACATCCACGCATAGTGGCACAAGCGCTTGGGGTAGTCCTGATCGACTGCACTCAACTCGGCATGAGAGGGTACCTCCGTTGTCCGATTCCGGCTAGATGGGAGATTCACTCACCAGCAGAGCCCACGGTTGTCGGCGGGTGCCGTCGGCGCTCGGCTACGGCGAGCGGCCCTGTCGGTGTGCCTACCTCACTCTCGCGCTGTTCTACCCGTGCTGGTCGGGGTGTTGAGGATCAGCAGGAACCGGGCTTTGGTGTCGGTGTCGGCGAGTGCGAGTGTCTGGTCCAACACCGCCTGCGCGGCCATCTTCGGTGGCGTAGGCGTGCGTAGGTGTTCCCAGCCAGAGACGGCCGCGTCGCTCGCTCCCAGCCGTTGAGCGAAGTCGTGGACGGTCATCCGTAGCGCCTCCCGCAATGCGCGGACCTCCCGCTCGGTCCACCGACCGACGACCACCGCCTCACACTGGCACCTTCCCGGCTCCGCCGATGCGCTCGGCTGCGCCTGAACGGTGGGAGCGATGAGGCGGGCAGCGCGTTGCCGACGCTCGCGGTCACGTGCCGATGCCCGCTGCTCGTGGAAGTCCCGCACCAACGCGGCGACCTGGTCGAAGGCGGCCAACAGCGCCCCGTTGGCACCGACCACGTCGTCGGCGTCGCACCAGAAACCCCGGATGCTCATGTCCCGACCGGTCTCAGCGTTGGCCAGCGTGCTACGCGAGTAGCAGATCCGCTTGGCCAGTTGCGCCTGCGTCATCCCGGCAGCGGCACGCCATCCGGCCAACTGCCGGCCAAGATCCTTACGTTGCTCGGCCACCAGCCCCGAGGTGATCCCGTCCACCGAGCCGAACCCTCTCGGCAGTACCGACGCAGCCCCCACTCCCCCACCCCGTCGAGTCGACTGCACACCTACGGTCATCGACGCCCCCACCAGCCCACGAACCGACACCCGAGGGACCAACCAGTCACGGCAAGAGAACCACCCGGCAGAAGTACAGAGTCGTCCGCTACGGCGGTGAACGGCCAGATGCGCGCACCGAGCTGCCCACCCAGGACAAAGGCCTGGGCGTCAGCACCGTCGGAGCGCTCCACCGCGAACGCGGTCGTATCGACGTACAACCTCACCGGCAACGCCGCCGCCCCCGCGGCCGGTAGCCCACGACTGACATTCCACCGTTCCACTGCGACACCAACAGACCCGACGAGCGCGGCCACACGCCGACCGACGGGCACTCCCCATCCGAAGATCATTGAGCCCGCACCGCAAGGTGGAGTTCACCGACAGCCAGGTGAGCCATGTCAGGCAACTGCTCCTCGGTGAGCGTGACCCCGTACAGGTTCGCGAGAGCGGTCTTCAGGCCACGCAGCGAGTTACCCCGCAGGTCGGCACCCTGGAGCTGACTCGACGCCAGTTCGAGGCGAGCCAGCTGGCACGATCTCAGGACGACCTTGGGAAGCCGGCAGGAGGACCAGGTGGCGTCGGTGAGGATGCAATCGACGAACGCCACCGCCCCGCCAGCGGCGACTCGGCTGAAGGTGGCGTAGTCGAAACGGCAGCCGTCGAACAGGACATCCTTGAGACGGACGTCGGTGAGCCGCGCACCGGTGAACCGCGACCCTGTGACGACGCTGCGTTCGACGCTGAGCCCGGACAGGTTAGCGCCGGAGGAGTCGGTGCGGACGATCTCGCAGCCGAAGACCGTTCCCCCTTCCCAGGTGCTCTCACTGAGGTCCGAGCCGGTGATCCGGCTACCCCGAACACGGACCTCGTCAAGGGCGACACCCCGCCAGGAGGCGTTGTCGACATGGAGGTCGGTGAGATCAACATCGGGCTCGGTGGAGCTGTCGAGATCGTCGGGGTCGAGATCGGGAAGCAGGATCGTCACGTCGCCGACTGCGGTGGTTCGCATGGGTCCTCTACCTGTTGAACGGCCACGCGGGAGGTCGCACCACGTGGTGGAAGGGTCTGCCGAATCAGTAGTCACCTCGCCGAGCTACCCGATGCCGTTTACTGGCGAATCGACGCCGGCCCGCTCTAACTACCAGGTAGCGCGGCGCGACTGGCGGTCAACGCGGTGACGCGTTCGTCGAGTCGGGCACCGTTGCGGCTGTCGCCGAGTACGTTGCGGACGGCTCGGACCCGGTCGAGGCCGGTGCCGTACCAGTCGGTGTGTAGGGCGTCGATGGCCTGGTTGAGGTACTCGGTAGCCCGGTCACCGTCATTGCCATGGGCGTTGGCAAGGTCGGCGAGGACAACGCTGCGCTGCTTGGCACCGGCCCCGGGGAGGGCGGCGAGTGCCTGATCGAGTTGGGTGGCGGCTTCCCCGTGGTCGCCATCGGCAAGGGCGGCGTAACCGGCGAAGGAGTGCAGACGCGTGTTGTCGTAGAAGTCGAGCCATTCAGGCGGCACAGGGCTGCCATCAAGCGCTTTCGCTGCCAGATCGATGTGATGGCGGCTGGCCGCCGCTGCTCCTGCCCGGCCTTCGACCTCCGAGGCGACGCAGTGCAGCCAGGAGCGGACCAGGGGGCTGACGCCGTGCCAGGTGTGTTGGAGGGCTGCGTTGGTCAGCGTGCGGGCCTTCGCGGGATCGTGGCCGAACGCGGGGATGAACGCCATGTGGCCGAGAACAGCAGCGGCCAGCGCATGGTCGCCGGCTTCGCGGGTGGCAGCGAGGGCGACGTCGTAGCAGCGTTCGGCGACGGCGGGTTGGCTGAGGTCGAAGAAGGCGAGTCGGGCGGTGAGCAGTGCGGACTCCGCGAGCGCTCCGGCGAGACCAGTCCGGTCGGTTCCAGTTGCGGCACGGAGGAGCCCGATGCCGAGCTGAGTATGGGCGTAGGCGGCCTCGTACAACGGCCGGGCCGGACTGGTCCAGTACAGCTCGCGCTGACAGCGCACGATCTGCCGATACGAATCGGGGTCGACGATCCTGCCGCCGGCGTGTGCGGCGTGGGGATCGAGTGATAGCAGCGGCGCGACCAAGGGCAGCATGCTGGCACCGACGAGCGCACGTAGTACGGACGCCCGGTCCCAGCCGTTGCCGTTGTCGTCTCGGGTGAGCATGTCCCACAACCTCCTGAGCTCGTGCAGTGTTTCCGCAGCCGGGCGTACGGCCAGTTCGTCGGGGGTGAGCAGGCCGAGGTCGCTCGCCGGCTTACCGAAGATCGCGACCAGGTGCTTGCGGTAACGCGGGTCTGGCCACCGTTCCCCGGTCTCCCAGCGTCGCACGGTGTTGGCGTTGAGCCCGGTGTCGGTCTCGCCTGCGCGGCTCATCTCGGTGCGGATGCGTTCGGTTGTCTCCTCGTAGGACCAGCCGCGTTGGAGTCTCTCCCACGCGAGCTGCCGGTTCGGGGAATAGCGCCGTCCCGCCATCGCGCACCTCCGGACATCGCCTGTCGACGTGGATCACGCTAGCCACTGCCGCTACGGGTCGTCACTACCTGGTTGCGACTGGACGGGTAGTGGACGGTACCGGCCCACGGCTAGGAACGGTTCGCTAGAGCTGGACATCGAACGTCGCCGTTGCCGGTGGCACCGGTGTCCGCCGATGACCGTCAACGGCGTGGGGTTCATGGTGGACGTACTGATCAGGACTGACAAGGCGTCGCCCGAGCGGGGTCCAGATGCCGTGATGGCTGTCGGCGCAAGTCCCGTGTGGTTGGATCCTCGCCTGCGTACCGCCGTCGAGGCTGCGCATTCGGGTGATCGGCGGGGTGCTCCCAGCCGCCGCCTCCCGGTGGCGGACCTGCCGGTCCTCCGGTGGGTCCGCCGCGCCGGCGGCCGACTCCGCAGACCTGGCGCACGTCCTCGGCGATCACGGCGCGGCATGGGCGGGTCGGAGGCGGGACCGCGATGACGGTCTACGTCTCCCGTAACGCCGCTGCGACAGCCACCGGTTCGACAAGGTCCGAACGACCGGGTGCCCTGCCGGTGATCGATCAGACCACGCTTTCCCAGGTCGACCCACCCCTGTACACCCACGTCTGGCGTCGGCTCTTCGAGCAGAGCCCAGGAAGGGAGGAGCAGCGATGATGTCTCGTGTTGTGGTCACCGGAGCGGCCGGCTTCATCGGCTCGCACCTGGTCGACGAGCTACTGGGCAGAGGAGTCAGGGTCGTCGGCCTGGATCGGCGGCGGGTCGGTGAGCACGCCCTCGCGGACGAAAACCTGGCCCGGGCGGTCGTCAACCCCTTGTTCACGCCGTACTGCCTGGACCTGGCCGTCGACCAGTTGGACGACGTGGTGGCCGGCTGCGACACCGTCTTCCATCTCGCCGCGCGGCCGGGTGTACGGCCGTCGTGGAGTCGCGAGTTTCTCGACTACACCCAGACCAACGTGCTCGGCACACACCGGTTGCTGGAGGCCTGCACCCGCCAGGGGGTGCGCCGGCTGGTCGTCGCCTCGTCGTCGAGCGTCTACGGTCCGGCCGACCGGCCCAGCCGCGAAGACGACCCCACCTGCCCGGTTTCCCCCTACGGCGTGAGCAAGCTGGCCGCGGAACAGCTGTGTCTCGCCTACGCCCGGCGAGCTGACAGCCCGCTCAGTGCCGTCGCGCTGCGCTACTTCACCGTCTACGGGCCTCGGCAGCGGCCCGACATGGCGATCGGCCGAGTCCTGTTCGCCGCCTACACCGGCTTTCCACTCACGTTGTTCGGCGATGGCAGCCAGCGGCGCGAGTTCACTTACGTCGGCGATGTCGTCGCCGCGACCCTTGCCGCCGCTCGCCTCGAAGCCCAGGCAGCGGTGGTCAATGTCGGCGGCGGTGCGAGCGTCTCGATGCTCGCGCTGATCAACGAGGCTGCCCGGGTCACCGGACGACAGGTGCCGGTGAAGCTCGTGGCCGCCCAACCGGGCGACGTACCCGCGACTGCGGCCGACCCTACTCGCGCCCGCCGATTGCTCGGCTACTGGCCCAAGGTGGGGCTCCACGAGGGCCTCGCCCGACAGGCCGCCTGGCTGGTCAACCTCTCCGACGACCGACTCGCGGCCTTCACCTCCTGACCTCGCAAGGGAGCACCATGATCGTGTTGACCGCCGACTCGGCGAGCGCGTTGTTCACCGCCGCCTGCCAGGCCGTACTGCTCAACGGTCGCGTTGCCTGCCCCCGCGACCTCACCACGACCGAGGTGGTCGGGGCACACCTGTGCCTGACCAACCCCCGACGACGGCTCGTCGCGGTACCGCCCGCAAGGGTGATCAATCCTGCCTTCGCGGTCGCGGAGGCACTCTGGATCCTCTCCGGCTCCGACTCGCCGTGGATCTACGACTACAACGACAAGCTGCGCGTGTACGCCGACGACGGCGTGCTACGCGGCGCGTACGGGCCACGGTTGCGCCGCTGGGACGGCCACGTCGATCAGCTCGACGCGGTACGCCGGCAGCTGCTCAATGATCGGGAGTCACGGCGTGGGGTGATTCAGCTATTCGACCCGGCCCGCGACCATCGCGGCTACCGCGACGTGCCGTGCACCCTCGGCTATCGGTTCTTCATCCGGGACGGCCGACTGATCATGCACACCAGCATGCGCAGCCAGGACCTCTGGCTCGGCTTCCCGTACGACATCTTCACCACCACCCTGATCCACGAACTGATGGCCGGTTGGCTCGAAGTCGAGCTGGGCGAGTACCACCACCACGTCGACTCGCTGCACCTGTACGCCCACAACGCCGAAGGTGCCGCCGCCTCCCTGCACGGCACCGAAGGCACCGCCGAACTGGCTCAGGTCGCTGTGCCCTGGCCGGACCTCGATCACCTCCTCCAGCGGGTGCTCGACGGCGACACCAGCCCTGCCGACGGCTCGACCTGGGACGCGTTCGGGCGGACTCTCGCAAGCTACCGCGCCTGGAAAGCCGGGGAGCGCGACCATGCGCGCAAACTCGCCACCGACACTCCCGATCCACTCGGTGCCGCCCTGGTGAGCTGGTACGACCACCTCGCCGCCGCCAAGCCCGCTGGGCAGCGATGATCGCGCAACGGTCCGCACGAGGGGCCGAGGTCGTGCTCGGGCTCTGCGCCTACACCCACGACTCGGCCGCAGCACTGCTGGTCAACGGCAACCTGACCGGTTTCGCCGAAGAGGAGCGCCTCGACGGGACCAAGCACAGCAAGGCGTACCCCGCCAGGGCCGCCGCTTGGCTCCTCGACCAAGCCGGACTGACCGCGAACGACGTCACCGCAGTGGCGTACAACTTCGACGGCCGTCGCTACCTGCCGGCGCTGGGCCAACTCCCCGATCACCTCGCACGCGCCTCGACCCGCAACCGGGCGCTTCCTCGTTCCCGCAGCTTCCTCACCGTGCATCGCCGCTACCGGGCACGCATGCGCGAGCTGTCGCAGCGGTTCCCGCATGCCCGACTCGTCCCTGTGCTGCACCACCGCGCACACGCCCTCTATTCCTTCCTGTCCGCTGGCGTGGACGACGCGGCGGTCCTGGTCGTGGACAGCCTCGGTGAATTGCAGACCACCACGATCTGGCATGCGGCGCACCGCGACGAGCAGCCCTTTCACCTCCGTCTGGATGCTGCGATAAGGGATCCGGCCTCGCTCGGCTACGCGTACGGCGCCGTGACCGAACACCTCGGCTGGCGCCGGGGAGACGAGGAGGGCACGGTCATGGCGCTGGCCGCCCTCGGTGAACCAGCGCGCTTCCGTGACGTGATGTCGCGCGCGATTCCGCTGACCGGTGACGGCTTCACCCTCGATCCAGGGCTGTTGCCACTTCGGATCCTCTCCAGTAGATACCCCCGGACCAGCGCAGAGTTCACCGCCGTCACCTGCCCGCCCCGCCCACCAGATGCTGCGGTCGAACCGGTGCACGCAGACCTCGCCGCCGCCCTGCAGGAACGCACCGAGCGGGTGATGCTTCATCTGGCAGGGCGGGCCGCCCGCCTGACCGGGTCCGGGCTGCTCTGTCTCGGCGGTGGCGTCGCGATGAACTGCGTCGCGGCCGGTCGGATCGCCCGGGCCGGCATCGTCGACGAGGTCCACATCCCACCCGCTCCCGGAGACTCGGGCACCGCAATCGGAGCTGCCGCAGCCGTCTGGCTCGACACCACCGGCCAACCTCCCACCGGTATCGGGGGACGCTGCTACCTCGGCCCGGCGTACCCCGATCTGACCCTGTCGGCCGAACCGCGGCCTGGGCTGACCGCCGAACGACCGGCGGACCCGGCCCAGCACCTCGCCCGGCAGCTCGCCAACGGAACGATCGTCGGGCTCTTCACCGGCCCGTTGGAGGCGGGGCCACGCGCACTGGGTAACCGGTCCATCCTCGCCTCGCCCTTCACCCACGAGGTCGTGGACCGCCTGAACCGCACGGTCAAGTTCCGCGAAGCGTTCCGCCCCTTCGCCCCGGTGATCCTCGCCGACAGGGCCGCCGACTACGTCCAGCTCGGCCAGCCCTCACCGTTCATGTCCATCGCCGCACCGGTGACCGATCTGACCCGCAGCCGCCTTCCCGCGATCGTTCACGGCAACGGCACCGCGCGGGTTCAGACTGTGACCCGCCACCAGCATCCGTTCCTCGCCAGCGTGCTGGCGGCCTTCGGCGAGATCACCGGACATCCGGTGCTGATCAACACCTCGTTGAACATCAAGGGCAAGCCGATCTGCGGCACCCCCGAGATGGCCCTGGACTGCCTGGTCGAGACCGGCCTGGATGCCCTGCTCCTCGAAGGCTGGTGGGTGACGAAATGCTGATCGGTTACAGCTTCTGGGGATTCCTCGGTCAGGGTGTCGTCGACACCCCCGACGGCGGACGCAGCCACCGCCGTTGCCTGGTCGACGGGCTCCGCCAAGCCGGCCACGAGATCGTGTTCCTCCAGCCCAACCGTGACCTCTGCGACGCCGGCCTCGACCTCAGCGCCAGCTACCGGTGGGACGTCGGCCTACCCGACCTCGACGCGTTGTTCCTCGAATGGCGTTGGCCCATCCCTGGCCGCAACACCACTCCCTGCGGCCGGCCCGGACACGCCTGCGACCTGCACCGCCAGGCCGAACTCGTCACCCACTACACCCACCGGCTCGGCATCCCGACGATTCTCTGGGACAAGGACCGGTGGCTCGATCCGGCAGACCCACTTCGCCAGACCAGCAACGTCACCGTCTGTGAACCGGCCCTGCATCCGAGCCCGGGCGCGACGACGCTGCTCTTCCCCGTCGCGGATGGGGTCCTCGACGCCACCGACCCCGACGAGTTGGCCACCCGGCATCGCTCGACGCCGCTGGTGTACGTCGGCAACCAGTACGACCGCGACGACGCCTTCGACACCTTCTTCGCCCCCGCCGCCGCGCACCTGCCCCACCTGGTCGCCGGCAAGTGGCCCGACACCCACCGCTGGCCCGGCCTCAACTTCATCGGCCGGGTACCGTTCCCGCAGGTCAGCAAGATCCACGCCGACGCGCTCGCCACCGTGCTGCTACTTCCCGAGCGCTACGCCGAGGCCGGCCAGATCACCCAGCGGATCTTCGAAGCTGTCCTCGCCGGCTGCGCCCCGCTCCTGCCGACCACCATCAGAGGCGCCGCCGAACTCGTGCCGACGAACCTGCACGTCAGACAGGCTACCGACGTCCGACAGCGGGTCGGCTGGCTCGCCGAGATCACCGGGACCAGCGACCACGCCGGCCTGATCGCTGACTGCCTGCACCGTCTCGCCCCGTTCCGGCTCTCCACCCAGCTCAGCGTGCTGAATCGTCTCCTGCGTCATCCCGACCTGGTGACGCCATGACCCGCCGTGTCCGCACGACCCCGCCCCAGAGCAGGCCTACCCTGGAGGACCATGGACAGGATCGCCCTCATCGGCTGCGGTGGCAGCGGCAAATCGACGATCGCCCGGCAACTCGCCCAGATCCTCGACGCGCCCCTGACCCACCTCGACGCGATCTACTACGACGAGCAGTGGAACCCGCTTCCCCAGGAGGAGTTCGCCGCCAGGCAAGAGAAACTCGTCACCGGCGAACGCTGGATCATCGAGGGGAACTACGCCGGTACCCTGCCGATCCGGCTGGCCGCCGCCGACACCGTGATCTTCCTCGACCTTCCCGCCGCCACCTGCCTCTGGGGCATAGTCCAGCGACGTCGGCGCTATCGGGGCGGCCAGCACCAGGCCGACGGCGTCTACGACCGGATCACCTGGAACTTCGTCCGGTACATCCTCGGCTATCGACGCACCATGGGGCCTCGGGTCCGCAACCTCATCCAGGAACACGGACCACACGTCCAGCTGATCTCGCTCACCAGCCGCCGCCAGGCCAACCGACTGGTCGACCGGATACGAGCACAAGCCCCACCAATGCCCTGACCCGGACGGGACGGGAGGCGACCAATGCTGCCTAACCCGTTCCTCGATCCCACTCTGGTACACGGCGACCTCTACCGCACCGGCGACCGGCTCGCAGAACGCACCCGTGCGCTGCGCGACGCCAAGGTCGCCGGGCGAGACGCCGCCGCAGTCATCACCGACCTGCTGGCACAGCGGACCTCACCCGATGCGATGGTCCTCGACATCGGCTGCGGACGGGGTACCACCACGCTCCGCATCGCCGCCCGTCTCCGCCCTCGGCGCCTCGTAGCCGTCGATGCCTCAGTCGCGCTGCTGGACATCGTCCGCACCCGCTTGGCCGAGGCCAGAGGGAACGGCTCGGTGGTCGCCGCCGACTTCCACCGCCTACCGATGCCGGATGCGGTGGCAGACGCGGCGGTAGCCGCATTCTGCCTCTATCACTCGACCACCCCAGCCGCCGTAATCGCGGAAATCGCCCGCTGCCTCCGCCCCGGAGGCAGCGCCGTCCTGGCAACCAAGTCGCTCGACAGCTACGCCGAACTCGACCAGCTCCTACAACTCGCCGGCATCGACCGCGATGCCACGCGCCGGCCGAGCCTCTACGAGAGCTTCCACAGCGCCAACCTGCTCGATATAGCCGGCACCCACCTCACGGTGCTCGACGTCCTGCATGAGGACCACGTCTTCGAGTTCGCCGACGTCGCGCACCTCGCCCGCTATCTCGCCACCACTCCCAAGTACCGACTTGACCCCGACTGCTTACCAGACAACCTCGCCGCGATCCTCCGGCAGCGGCTGCCGGCACCGCCGTACCTGGCCCGATCCACCGTCAGCTACGCCCTGGCGGAACGGCCGTGACCAGCAACCTCTTCATCAAGCGGTACGACGACCCACAGCGCTGCTCGGCAGCTGCGGCCCACCATGCCTGGCTCAATGGGCTGGACTCCGCTGTTCGCCTGCCACGCCTGATCACGAGGACCAACTGCTCTCTGATCTTCGAGCGACTATCGGGCCGGGCAGCCGGGATGGCGGATCTTCCCCGGATGGCGGCCATCCTCGGTCGGCTACACGACGCCGCTTACCGCAGGGAACTGCACTCCGCCCGGCTCGACGAAACGCACACCACCTCGATCGGACTGGTGATTCCCGACTTCGCCAGCCCGCGGCGGAAGGCGCTACACCAGGCCGCCCTCGCTACGGGAGTCGACCTGACCGTGCTTGACGCCGTCCTGGACCGGGCTGACCGACCGGCGGCCTTCTACAAGGACCCGAACGTCCGCAACTACCTCGTTCAGGAAGAGGGCATCGCCGTCGTCGACTTCGACGATCTCACTCTCGCCCCCTTCGGCTACGACCTGGCCGGACTCCTCGTCACCACATCCCTGACGTACGGGTGCCTCGGCCGAGCAACCCTCACTGGCTGCATCGACGCCTACCGGTCCGCCATCGCCCCGAACCGTTGCAGCTTCGACGAGCTACGGCAGTACGCCGAGCTACACCACCTTTTGACGCTCCGGTACCTCGGCACCAACGGATACCGACACCCGTGGCCCACTGTCCGGCCCTGGCCCGACCCTTTCGCGCCGACCTGACCTCCTGAAGGAGCCCTACCGATGGCCCCCACCACCGAACTTGTCATCGCCCGTCACGGCGAGGCCGCCTGCAACGTCGCCGGGATCGTGGGCGGCGAACACGGCTGCACCGGTCTGACCGACCGGGGCCGCGAGCAGGTCACCCAGCTCGCTGTCCGCCTGGCCGCCGAACACGCAGCTCGACCCTTCTCAGCCTTCTACTCCACGCCCAGACTCCGCGTGGTCCAGACAGCCGAGATCATCAAGCAGGCACTCCACCTGCCGTCCACCGTCCAGCCGGACCTTCGCGGGCCTGACCACGGCGACGCCGACGGCCGGCCATGGGCGGACGTCAAAACCGCCTTCCAAGGGCCGCCCCAACACGCCCCCGACCTCCCTTACGCCAACGGCTCGGAGACCTGGAACCAGTACCTCGACCGTGCAACCAGAGCCCTACAGGAGATCCTCACCCGACACGACGGCGAACGGATCCTCATCGCCGCCCACGGCGAGACCGTCGAGGCCGCCAACACCCTTCTCCTCGCACTCCCGCAGGACGCCTGCCTACGGCTTGGCTTCGTCACCGACCACGCCTCGATCACCCGATGGCAACGACCCACCAACCGGTTCGGACGCACGACCTGGCAACTCGCCGCGCACAACGACACCCGACACCTCGAACCCGGGCAATGAGCAGCACAGACCTCCTCCTACTCTGCCGGCGTCTCCTCGACGTCGAAGTCACACCTCTGAACTGGCATCCAGGCCTTGCCGGCACCCGGATCCTCCGCGCCGCCACCGCCGAACACGGGGAGGTGATCGTCAAACCCCACCGCAGCCCCGAACGACACACCCAGGAGGTGAACGCCTACCGGACCTGGGTCCCGACCCTCGGTGACCAGGCACCCCGCCTCCTCGCGGCAGCCGACAATCCGCCCGCGATCATCATCACCGCCGTGCCCGGCATCCCGCTCCACCACCGAACCCTCGACACCGAGGTTGAACAGGACGCCTACCGCCAGGCAGCACGGCTACTCAGAACGCTTCACGCCGCCGAACCGCCAAGGCTGGAGCCGGACTGGACAGCCTGGCTCGCCCAACGAGCCGAGTACTGGATCCACCAAGCCGCAGACCACATCACGTCCAGCTTCCGCGCCGACGTACGCGCCCACATGCGAGCCCTTCAAGACCTCGGCCCACTCCCCGCCATGCCATGTCACCTCGACTTCATGCCCCGCAACATGATCCACGGCGACGACGGCATCCTTCGCCTGATCGACTTCGAACACAGCCGCTACGACCTGCCCGCCCGCGACCTCGTACGCCTCACCACCCGCATCTGGCCATACCGCCCCGACCTACGCGACAGCTTCCTGCACGAGTACGGCCACCCCGGCACCCGCGACCGCGAGGTCCTGGAACACTGCGCGCACCTCGATGCCCTCACGACGCTGTGCACCACAACCCGCAGATGACCTCAAGGGTGGCGACGCCCGATGAGCGCAAGCTCGACGATCTTGGTCGCCATCGGGAAACTCTCGCACAGAGGACCCCGGCCACGGACTTCGACGATGCGGGACAGCTCCGTTTCCAACTCGGCGCGAAGGGCAGCGGGCGTGGCCTCCCAGGTGCACTTGATCACGTTGAAGTACGTCTCATAGGTGCACGATCCCCCGACCGCCGTGTTGTCGAAGACCGGAAAGATCCGGGGTGGGGTTGACCCGGTTTGACGGACAGGGTCGGTAAGTTGATCTCACGCTACCTTGCTCGCTGGCCTGCGGGAATAGGCCGTCGCCTCATACTCG
>NZ_JBIUCH010000046.1:0-12653 GCF_044548625.1 Micromonospora sp. NPDC051925
ATCCTGCACTGGTCGTACTGGCGGCGAACATCCCAAGCCCGAGCCCGACGATCCCACTACCAGCGCAGACAGGCCAGGTGACGTTGGAGTATTAGGGGTTGTCCCGGTCTCCCGGGTTTTCCTACGCTCGCTTCGTCAGCGGGTGTCGGCCACGCACCGGTCACCCGGCTTGTCCGCGTACTGGCCGAGGCACCGCTGGGGCGGGGCCGGCACGGGAACATCCTGCTGTAACGTCCCGCTGCGGGGCGGGCCCGCAGCGCCGATCCCAAGAGGACCAGTGATGACGGCAACGCTAGAGAACGACCTGTGGGTGCGGCGGTTCCATCCGGCGCCGTCCAGCGCGATTCGGCTGGTGGCGCTGCCGCACGCCGGTGGTTCGGCCAGCTACCTGTTTCCGGTCTCCCGGGCCCTCTCGCCCGCCGTGGACGTGCTGGCGATCCAGTACCCGGGCCGGCAGGACCGCCGACACGAGCCGGTGCTGGACAGCGTCGCCGACCTGGCCGACGGGGTCTTCGCCGCTTTGCGGCCGTGGCTGGACCGGCCGGTGGCGCTCTTCGGCCACAGCATGGGCGCGGTCGTCGCCTACGAGGTGGGGCTGCGGTTGCAGCGGGAGACCGGCCGGCCGCCGGTGCGGCTGTTCGCCTCCGGCCGCCGGGCCCCGTCCCGGGTCCGGGACGAGCGGTACGTGCACACCCTCGACGACGCCGGGGTGCTGCGGGAGTTGGCCCGGCTCAGCGGATCGGACCCGCGGGTGCTGGGTGACCCGGAGCTGCTGCCGATGATCCTTCCCGCGGTGCGCGGGGACTACAAGGCGGTGGAGACCTACCGGGCGGACCCGGAGCAGCGGTTGGACGCGCCGATCACCGTGCTCACCGGCGACGTCGACCCGATGACCACGTTGGACGAGGCCAACGACTGGCGTCGGCACACCACCGGCGAGTGCGACGTACGGGTGTATCCGGGCGGGCACTTCTACCTCAACGACCATGCCGCCGACGTGATCCGGCTGATCGGCGCCGAGTTGAAGCGGCTGGCGCCCGGCGAGTCGACCGGCTGATCCGACGACGATGAATGGGGGCACCGGCCAGCGGTGCCCCCATTCATCGTGCCGTCACTCGGCGATCTTCGTCCGCATGGTCCAGCGGAAGACCACCACCCGCGAGGCGTCGTCGTTGAGGCCGTCGTGGTCACCGGAGCGTTCGAAGTGCTCGTAGCCGCCCAGGTAGGGCACCTTGATGCGGCCGGTGCCGACCGGCGCGCTGCGGGCCCGGTCGGTGGCCGGCAGACCGGTCGGGCCACCCTCGAGCACCACGTCGAAGTGGTCGTCGCCGCGAACGCCGCTGAACCGCCGCGCGCTGCTCACCCGTGTGAGATCGTTCACGATTTCCTCCTCGGCTGGGGCGGAGACGCTCTCCCGACACCGTGTGGTGCGTCACTGCCTTCGGATGACTCCAGCCTGGCGGCAGGGAAGGCCTGCGTATACCCGGAAGCGACCCCTAACCCGCCGGTCAGTGACCAGATTTCAGTGGCCGGTCAACCTGCGGCCACTTTCCGGACCTGGCGAGTCGTATTTGCGATAGCCCGCGCCGATGATGCAAGGGTGCAGGATTGCTCGGAGGTTTGAATTGCGTCTGTAATAGCTCTGTCTTCAGACTGAAACTCAATTTTTCCTCAAGAGTCAATTGCCCGATTTGCTGCGTCTCGCCCGTTCGATGGTGGTGTGACGATGTCGTCGGGGCCGGTGGGATCGAGGTGGACTTGGTGGAAGATTTCCGGTAAGGGCCCCTGCTGGAGCCCTTTACCAGGTCAAGAGCCTGTCGGGGCGGCTGATTCTGTGGCTGTCTGTGCAGGTGGGCGGGGCGGAGCGTTATTGGATCATGTAATTGCTACTGCTTGGTAATTTTTTCGCCGATGCCGACAACCCGACAAAACGCCACCCGCGTGCGCAATATCAGTGACGAAGTATCACCACCCCACTACCGTCTTGTACGGGTGTCTATGTATGCTGTGTCCGCCGTCGAGGCGCGGCGAAAGCCGTCAATGAATTGACCATCATCATTGAAAGACCCGGTTTGCGGGCTGACGTGGTCAGTGACCGGGTGGGCCTCGGCGGACCGCGTGGCATCGAGCCGAACGGTTTGGTCGGGGGCCTGTCCCGTCAGGCGGCAGCGCCCTGTTCGATGCGTCATCGCTGACCTGGGGGGAGACGGGTGGAATTCGTGGAGAGAAGCCGCGAGCTTGACATCTTGCGGGAGCTTTACTCCGGAAGCGCCACGGGCAGGGGACGGGTCGCGCTGATCAGCGGCCCCGGCGCCACGGGCAAGACCGAGCTGCTGCGGACCTTCGCCGACCACGTCGATGCGGCCGGCGGGCTGGTGCTGAGCGCCGCCTGCTCGCGGGCGGAGCGGCTGCTGCCCGCCGCCGTGATGGGGCAACTTTTCAACAGCGTGCCGCTGCCGGCCGAGACGCTGCGACGCGTCGGCGCGTTCATCGACCTCGGGGTGGCCACCCTCGAGGAGGCCCCCGACATCAGGGCGGTGCGCGGAATGTGCGCCGAACTGCTCGGCATCGCCCGGGAGCGGCCACTCGTCCTGCTCGTCGACGACGTCGAGTTCGCCGACGAGACCACCCTGCAAACCCTGCTCTACCTGCAACGCCGACTCACCGCCGCGCAGATCCTGGTGGTGCTCACCGAGTCGCCCCAACCGCAGCCGTTCAACCCGGAGTTCCGCGCCGAGCTCACCCGGCACGCCTGCTTCTGCAACATCCAGCTGTCCCCGCTGTCCGAGGCGGGGGTCGCCGAGCTGCTGGGCGGCTGGACGGACCCGGACACCGCCGCGGCGCTCGCTCCGGCGTACCACCGGATCAGCGGCGGCAACCCGCTGCTGCTGCACGGGCTCGGCCAGGACCGGCGGGCCGCCGGGGCGGCGGACGGCACGGAGGTCATCGTCGGCGACCAGTTCCGCCAGGCGGTCCTGGCCTGCCTGCGGCGGTGGGATCCGGCGATCCTGGAGATGGCCCACGGGTTGGCCCTGCTCGGCGACCTCGCCACCCCGGCGTTGCTGGGTCGGCTTCTGGACAACAAGCCGGCCCGGGTCCAGTGGGTACTCGACGCGCTGACCACGTCCGGTCTGCTGGACGCGGGCCGGTTCCGCCACCCGGCGGCGCGGGCGGCGGTGCTGCACGACCTGGCCCCGGACGCCCTGTCCGAGATGCACGCCCGCGCGGCGGAGCTGCTGCACGCCGAGGGTGCGTCCGCCTCGGCGATCGGGGGCCACCTGCTCGCGGCCGGCGGTCTCGCCGAGCCGTGGGCGATCACCGTGCTCCAGGAATCGGCGACGCACGCGCTCGCCGAGGACCGCGTCGACGACGCGGTGGAGTCGCTCAAGCTGGCCCACGAGATGTGCGACGACGCCCCCCGTCGGGCGGCGCTGACCGCGACGCTGGCCGACTGCCAGTGGCGGGTCAACCCGGCAGCAGTGAGCCAGCACCTCCAGTCCCAGCGCGACGCGCTGCGGGCCGGGCACCTCTCCGAGCGGCACGCCGCGGCGCTGCTGCGCTACCAGCTCTGGCACGGCCACCGGGAGGACGCCCAGGAGACGCTGCGGCACCTGCGCGAGGCGCGGCAGCAGTTGGACGCCACCACCGCCGCCGAGCTGGAGGGGTGCGCCGAGTGGCTGCGGCTGCACTTCCCGGTCGCCTTCGCCGAGCCGGCCGACCTCCCCGCCGCCGGCCCGGACGCGCCGGCCAGCCCGTCGCGGGTGCCCGGCTCGCTCGGGTCGGCCACGCCGTCGCTGACCGCCGTGCTCACCGGCGGGGTGACCGACGAGGTGATCGCCCGCGCCGAACAGGTGCTCGGCAGCTACCTGCTGGTCGACGTCGGCCTGGAGGCGGCGCTGTGCGCGTTGCAGACGCTGGTGTACGCCGACCGGATGGATCGGGCCGTGCACTGGTGCGACGTCCTCGGTGCCGAGGCCGGGGCGCGGGGCGCCACCACCTGGCACGCCATCCTGTCCGACGTCCGGTCGCACATCGCGCTGCGCCAGGGCGACCTGCCGCTCAGCGAGCGGTTCGCCCGCGAGGCACTGGATGCGATGTCACCGCACAACTGGGGTGTCGCGATCGGGTCGCCGCTGTCCAACCTGCTGCTTGCCAAGATCGGCATGGACAAGCTGGACGAGGCCGAGGCGCTGCTCAAGCACGTCATCCCGGATGCCATGCGGGACACCTGGTTCTGGCCGTTGTACCTGCGCGCCCGGGGCCACCTGCACCTTGCTGGCGGACGGGCCCACGCCGCGCTCGCCGACTTCGAGACCTGCGGGCAGCTGGCCACCCAGTGGGGGATGGACCTGCCTACCCTGCTGCCCTGGCGGGGTGACCTGGCCCAGGTCTACCTGCGTTCCGGTCGGGCCGACACGGCCCGGGGCCTGGTGACCGAGCAGCTCTCCCGGCCCGGTGCCGAGAACGCCCGGACCAGGGGCCTCTCGCTGCGGCTGCTCGGGTCGGCGCTCGACGTCAAACAGCGGGTCAACACGCTACGGCAGGCGGCCAACCTGCTCCAGGAAGCCGGCGACCGTTACCAGCTCTTCCTCGCCCTCGCCGCGCTCAGCAGCGCGCACTACGGGCGCGGGGAGTTCAACACCTCGCGGGTGGTGGCCCGCAGCGCGATGCAACTGGCCAAGGACATCCAGGCGCAGGCGCTGTGTCGTCGACTGTTGCCCGGCGGTGACGCGGCGGGCGGCGACGAGGTGGACGCCCCACCGGAGCACGAGGAGATCTCCCGGCTCAGCGACGCCGAGCAGCGGGTCGCCACGCTGGCCGCGCTCGGTCACACCAACCGGGAGATCGGTAAGAAGCTGTACATCACCGTGAGCACGGTCGAGCAGCACCTCACCCGGGTCTACCGGAAGCTGAACGTCCGGCGACGCACCGAGCTGTCGCTCGGGCTTCCGATGGACGCCACCGGGGCCGGACTGCTGGCGGTGGCACCGAGCGGAGCCGAGCGCTCCTGGCCGCAGTGGGAGTCGGCGGCGGTCCAGGCGAGCTGAGCAGGTGCGGGGGCTCGAAAACCGACCCGCGGCTGTGGGTCTAGACCCACCTGTTCGGGTCATTAGCTCCATAGATCGGTGCCCGCCCGATCCATACGGTGAACATATACCCACCGCCGTCTGGCGACGTTCTTCTGCGGGGAGCATGAGGTGAACTGGAATAAAGACAGTCGGATGCCCAACAGCGGGTCCAATGACGCGGTCCGTCTGGGGGATGTCCGCAAGACGTACGGGCGCGGTGAGAACCGGGTCGAGGCGCTGCGCGGCGTCACGATGAGCTTCCCGCGGGGCAGCTTCACCGCGGTGATGGGGCCGTCGGGCTCCGGCAAGAGCACCTTCCTGCATTGCGCGGCGGGGCTCGACGTGCCCTCGTCCGGCTCGGTGATGCTGGACGGCAAGGAACTCAGCGGCATGAACGAAAACCAGCTCACCGCCCTGCGCCGCGAGCGGGTCGGCTTCATCTTCCAGGCGTTCAACCTGATGCCGGCGCTCAACGTCGAGCAGAACGTCGGCCTGCCGTTCCGGCTGGCCGGCCGCCGGCCCGACCGCTCCTCCGTGGTGGAGGTGCTGGGCCGGGTGGGGCTGGCGGAGCGGCGCAAGCACCTGCCGAGCGAGCTCTCCGGCGGTCAGCAGCAGCGGGTCGCGATCGCCCGGGCGCTCATCATGCGGCCGGCGGTCATCTTCGCCGACGAGCCGACCGGCGCGCTGGACACCCAGACCACCATCGAGGTGCTGCAACTGCTCCGCGAGACGGTGTCCAGTGGCGGTCAGACGATCATCATGGTGACCCACGACCCGGTTGCCGCGTCCGCCGCGCACCGGGTGCTGTTCCTCGCCGACGGCCAGTTCATCGGTGAGCTGGAGGCGCCGACCGCCGACGTGGTCGCCGAGCGGATGACCCACCTGACCGCGTGGCAGCAGAACCGGGCGCCACAGTCCGCCGGCAGGGGTGGCTTCTGATGACGTACCTCGCCTGGCGCACCCTGCGCTACCGCAGGCTCGCGTTCATCGCGACGTTCATCGCGGTCTTCTTCGGCGTGGCGCTGGTCGTCGCCTGTGGTGGGCTGATGGAGACGGGTATCCGGCTGGCGGTCCCGCCGCAGCGCCTGGCGGCGGCCGACGTCGTGGTCAGCGGCAAGCAGACCTACGGCGTGCCCAAGAAGGACCCGCAGGACACCAAGGACATCAAGTCCGTGCCGCTGGCCGAACGGTACTGGATCGACCCGGGCCTGGTGAGCAGGATCCAGGAGGTGCCCGGGGTCGAACGGGCGATCGCCGAGTCGTCCTTCGCCGCCACCGTCGTCCGCAACGGCGCTCCGGTGATCGTCGGCACCCAGTCCCTGGGCCACGGCTGGGAATCGGCCCAGCTCGGGCCGTACAAGCTCGACGGGCAGCCGCCCGCGCAGGCCGGCCAGGTCGTGTTGGACCGGGCGGTGGCCAAGCTGGCCCGGGCCAAGGTCGGCGACCGGATCGACGTGGTGGTCGGTGGGGTGACCTCCTCCTTCCAGGTCAGCGGCATCGCCACGCCGCCTGGCGAGGTGGACCAGACGGCGCTGTTCTTCTCCGGCGACGACGAGCGGCGACTCAACCCGCACACCGGCAGCGCCGACGCGATCGGCGTGGTGGCCAAGCCCGGCACCGACGTGGAGGCCCTGCGCGGCAAGATCGAGCGGGCCCTCGCCGACCGCAAGCTGGTTGTGCTGGCCGGCGACGACCGGGGATCGGCCGAGTTCCCCGAGGCGGTCGGCGGGCAGGCCCAGCTCATCCCGCTCTCCGGTGTGTTCGCCGGCATGACGGTCTTCGTGGCGATCTTCGTGGTGGCCAGCACCCTCGGCCTGTCGGTGCAGCAGCGGCAGAAGGAGATCGCGCTGCTGCGCTCCATCGGCGCGACGCCCCGGCAGATCCGTACGATGGTGCGCCGCGAGGCGCTCGTGGTGGCGGTCGGCGCAGCGATCCTCGGCTGTGTGCCCGGCGTGGTCCTGGGACCGCTGCTCTTCCACATCGTCGCGGAGGCCGGGGTCATCTCGCCGGTGGTCGAGTTCCACCAGGGGTTCCTGCCGTACCTGATCGGCCCGGCCGTCGGGATCTTCGCCGCGCTGGTGGCCGCCAACGTCGCCGGTCGGCGTCCCTCCAAGATCCGGCCGACCGCCGGTATCGCCGAGGCCGCCCTCCAGCGCAAGTGGGTCACCTGGCCCCGGGTGGTGTTCTCGATCCTCTTCTTCGGCGGTGGGTTCGCGCTCTTCCTGGTGACCGCGATCGCGATGCGGGGCGCGGTGGCCTCGGCGACCGCCGGGCCGGCGGTGATGTGCTGGGCGATCGCCATCGCGCTGATCAGCCCGGGGCTGACCCGGCTGCTGGCCGCCATGCTCAGCGTGCCGGCACGGGCGTTCTTCGGGCTCGCCGGTTACCTCGGCACGATCAACGTGCGGACCCGCGCGGTCCGGGTCGCCTCCGCGGTCACCCCGATCATGCTGGCGGTGGGCCTGGCGCTGGCCAACTTCTACCTCCAGACCACCCAGAACGAGGCCGCCGAGCGCTACTACTCCGACAACCTCCGCGCCGACGTGGTGCTCAGCTCGACCACGGGCGGCTTCCCCGCCGACACCGTCAACGCGATCCGCTCCGCGCCGGGTGTCGAGGCGGCGTCCGCGTACGTCACCAGCGCCGGCTGGATCAACAAGCCGTACGACGGTTCGCACGTCGAGTCGCCGTGGCCCCTGCAGGGGGTGAGCGGGGCCAGCGCCGCCGGTATCACCGGGGTGCAGACGACCGCCGGCAACCTGACCGACCTCACCGGCAACACGGTGGCGCTGCCCGAGGTCGCCGGGAAGAACCTCAGCGTCGGCATCGGCGACCAGATCACCCTGCGGCTCGGTGACCGGTCGGCGGTGGACCTGCGGGTGGTCGCGCTCTACCCGGCGAAGGAGGGGTTCGAGACGATCCTGCTCCCCGCCGAGCTGCTCGCCGCCCACAGCACCACCGGGCTGGCCCGGCAGATCCTGGTCACCGCCGCGCCCGGCACCGACCGGGACGCGCTCGCGGCCAGCCTGCGGGAGAAGGTCGGCGGTCAGCCGGGCACCCTGATCGAGGGACATGACGCGATCACCACGTTCGCCGAGCGGACCAAGACCCTGGCGTGGGTCAACTACCTGCTCGTCGCGTTGGTCGCCGGTTACACCATGATCTCGGTGGCGAACACCCTGATCGTGGCCACCGCCGGTCGCCGTCGGGAGTTGGGCATGCAGCGGCTCATCGGCGCCACCCGGCAACAGGCCCTGCAGATGCTCGGCGTCGAGGCCGGCATGGTCGCCATCATCGGGGTCGTCCTGGGGACCATCGCCTCCGTCGTCACCCTGATGCCGTTCAGCATCGTGGTGCTGGGACGGCCCGTCCCCTCCGGGTCGGTGTTCATCTACCTTGCCGTGGTGGCCGGTGCGGTGGCGCTCACCTTCGCCGCCACTCTGCTGCCGGGACGCCGGGCGATGCTCTCCCGTCCGGCGGAAGCCGCCATCGCCGTCGAGTAGCACGGCACGCACCAGGAGCGCCCCCGGTCGACCGGACCGGGGGCGCTTTCGCGGTGCGCGGGCGGGAAGGGCGATCAGGGACGGCGTGGACGTCAGGAGACGTCGGCGCGGGTGCCGTTGAGGTACGCCAGCACGGCCAGCACCCGACGGTTGCTGTCGTCCGCCGGCGCCAGGTCGAGCTTGGTGAAGATACTGGTCGTGTACTTGGCGACCGCACCCTGGCTGACGATGAGGCGTTGCGCGATGGCCGCGTTTGAACATCCCTCGGCCATCAGCTTCAACACCTCCCGCTCGCGCGGGGTCAGCGTGGACAGCGGCTCCCGGCGGGACCGACCGGCCAGCAACTGCGAGATCACCTGTGGGTCCATCGCGGTGCCACCGTCGGCGACCCGCCGGATGGCGTCCACGAACTGGTCGCTGTTGAGCACCCGGTCCTTGAGCAGGTAGCCGATGCCGCCGCTGGCATCGGCGAGCAGCTCCTTGGCGTACAACTGCTCGACGTGCTGGGAAAGCACCAGGATGGGCAGGCCGGGGCAGCGGCGACGGGCTTCCAGGGCAGCCTGGAGGCCCTCGTCGGTGAAGGTCGGGGGCAGTCGTACGTCGACCACCGCCACCTCCGGACGGAGGGTCACCAGGGCGTCGAGCAGGGCCGGACCATTGTCGACCGCGGCGACGACCTCGAAGTCGTACGATTCGAGGAGCTGGACCATCCCCTGCCTCAGAAGGAAGAGGTCCTCGGCGAGTACAACGCGCACGGCAGCTCCAGGATCGCGACGGTCGGTCCACCTTCGGGACTGCTGAGGACGAGCGTCCCGTCGAACGTAGCACAGCGCCGTTCGATGCCCCGGAGACCGGTGCCGTGGGAGGCATCCGCACCGCCCTGGCCGTTATCGATCACCACCGCCCGCAGTGAGCCGTCCTCGTGGCGCAGCTCGATGCTGGCCCGGTCGGCGTTGGCGTGCTTGACGACGTTGTTCAACAGCTCGGAGAGGGCGAAGTAGACGGCGGACTCCGCCGGGGCGGCCAACCGGCCGGGCACGTCGGCGGTGACGTCGACCTCGATCGGGCTCTCCAGCGCGATGGCCCGGATGGCGTCCTCCAGGCCCCGTTCGGCGAGCACCGGCGGGTGGATACCGCGGATCAGACAGCGCAGCTCCTCCAGCGCGGTGGCGGTGGCGTTGCGCGCGTCGACCAGCAGGGTCTCCGCGGCGTCCGGATTGGTCCGCAACTGCCGGTTGGCCGCGCCGAGCTTCATGCCGATCGCGACCAGTCGCGCCTGCGCGCCGTCGTGCAGGTCCCGTTCGATCCGGCGCAGCTCGGTGGCCTGGATGTTGATCACGTCCGAACGGGTCTCGGAGAGGTGCCGCATCCGGGAGGTGATCAGCGACCGTTCACTCGGCCCCAGGAGCGACCTGGCGAAATGCGCGTGTCCGGCCAGCACGTGGGGGCTGGTGGCCGCCCAGATCCCGAACGCCGCGAGGCTGACCAGCGCCCCGAGCGCCGCGTGCGGCCAGGTGTCCATCGCGGTGAAGCCGTACCAGAAGTTCACCCCGGACTCGCGCATCAGCATCCAGAACCCGGTGGAGAGCACCAGCCCCTCCACCGAGTAGACCAGCAGGGTGAGCGGCAGCAGCCCGAGCGCGAACCCGACCAGCGCGTTGAGTAGCAGGAACAGCAGGTCACGCCAGGTCGCCGGGTCGGTGAGGATGGACCGGCAGCGCTGCACCCAGCCGAACACCCCCGGTTCCAGCGGTGGCAGGGGAAGGTAGGGCGTGGCGATCGGGACCCCGGAGCGGGCGGCGAGTCGCCGGCACAGCCCGGTCAGCCAGCGGACCAGCGGCGTGACCAGTGGCAGCAGCAGCACCCCGACACCGAGCAGGATGAACGCCGTGGCGAGGGTGGTGATGATGAAGAGGGCCAGGCTGAGCGCGGCGGTGGCGACGAGCACCACGCCCCGTCCAGTGGTGTACAGGGCCCGGGTCAGTGCCCGCCCGGTGAGCCCGATGGCGACGGCGACGTCCATATTCTCCGGCTCTCCCGGTCACGATAGATCGATGGTGGTGCCCGCACTCAGGGGTGTGTCGTGGACGACGAGTTGACGGAACTCGGTGCCGACCGGCGTGTCGTAGACCAGAGATCCGCTGACCGTGTCGCCGGGCTTGATGCTCTTCGTCAAACGCTGTGTGTCCGGATAGTAGAGCAGCGAGCGGGTGTCCGGTGTGTAACCGCGCCCGTCGGCGTCGACCAGCCGTTGGCTGAGCGGCCAGACAATGGCGCTCTTGGACCCCTTGTTGGTCACGTCGACGTCGACCATGCAGAACACGCCGTCCGCCTTCCTGGTCAGCGGCCAGAATCCGATTTCCCGGGAGCCGCAGTGCACCCCCCGTACGGTGAACTCCAGCGACCCGTCCTGCGCGGTGACCGTGGCGGGTGACGGGCTCGGGGTGGGTGACGGGCTCGGGGTGGGGCTGGGCGTGGTGGCGGCCGGCGCGGACGGGCTCGGGCCGGCGCGCGGCGCACCCCGCTGGTCGGCCTGGCGCAGCGCGACGACGCCCAGCACGACGGCGGCCACCACCGCCACCACCCCGGCCACCACCGGCGGCCAGGACGGTGGCGGCCGACGCGGCGGCGGTGCCGGGGCCAGCAGGGTGGCCGGCTGACCGACGGCGGGGTACCGCCGGGTGCCGTCGAGTTGTTCGGTGGTCGCCGTCACCGGCCCCATCGCCGACCGGATGCTCGCCGTGTCGGCGCTGCCCACCAGGATCAGCATCGCCTCCCGGGCGGTGGGGCGCTGTCGAGGGTCGGCACGCAGCGCCCGCCCGACCACCGTCGCCAGGCCGGCGGGCAGCCCGCTCAGGTCGGGGCCGTCGGCCGGGTGGACCCGGGGGTCGACCGGCAGCCGACCGGTGGCGGCCCAGCCGACGAGGATGCCCCAGGCGTAGACGTCGGCGGGCTGGGCCGGCGGGAAGCCGGCGAGTCGTTCCGGGGCCAACCAGCCGGGGGTGCCGTACGAGGGGCCGGTCGTCGGGTCGAGGGCCTCGATCAGGCTCGCCAACCCGAAGTCGATGACCTTCGGCCCGAACGGGGACAGCAGCACGTTGCGGGGCGTCAGGTCGCCGTGGGCCAACCCGGAGGCGTGGATCGCGGTGAGCCCGGCGGCCACGCCGACCGCCAGCGCCTCGGCCTGGGGCCCGGAGAGCGAACCGTGCCGGGCCACGTGCTCGTGCAGGGACAGCCCGGTGACGTACTCGGTGACGAGGTAGGGGATCGGGCCCTGCGGGTCGGCGTCGAGCACCCGGGCCGTGCAGAAGTCGGCCACCCGGCCGGCGGCGGCGACCTCGCGGGCGAACCGACGCCGGAACTCCGGCCGTGACCGGAGCTCGTCGTGGACGACCTTGACCGCCACCCGGCCCCCGCCCGGCGCCTCGGCCAGGAAGACCACTCCCATGCCGCCCGAGCCGAGCAGGCGGCGCAGCCGGTAGGGCCCGACATGTTCCGGATCACCCGGCCGCAGCGGTGACCCCGGCTCGGCCACTGCGCCGCTGGTCAGCTCGCCCACGTATACAAGTGTCCCATGCCGGGCCGAGGCACGCGCCCCCTCGTCCGTCCCCGATGGACGCACCGCGCCGGCCGTCGCAGGACGGTGCGAAGTACTACTCGGGTAGGGGATCGCTAAGGGGTTGGCACGGCCGGGGGCGGAACCTATCGTTTGGTCGCACGCGCTTCGCCGGCGCTTGATGCGGTCGGCGACCCCGCCGGCTGACGACGGGGTCGCCGACTCCGGCGGTACGGGCGTCCGAGCGCCGCGCACCGACGGCGCGCTGGCCGGCGGGGGTGCCGCCGGGCCGGACGCCGGCCCGCCGCGTCGGGGCACCGCGCCGTCGTGGCGCGCGCCGCGCGCAGGAGAGAGGGACTGATCACCCATGACCTCAACGGCACGGTACGACGGCGGGCAGGCGGCGGACGGTGGTGCGCCCGGCACGACCCAGATCCGTCAGTTGGACCGGGTGGTGATCCGGTTTGCGGGTGACTCGGGTGATGGGATGCAGTTGACGGGGGACAGGTTCACCTCGGAGACGGC
>NZ_JBIUCH010000047.1:0-12111 GCF_044548625.1 Micromonospora sp. NPDC051925
CACCGTCCTCCGCGAGCTGCAATACCACCTCGCGACGTGGCTCGGATTCTGCCCACTCTGCCACCAACTGGTACCAACCTAACAAAGCACTACTAACCAGTACAGGGTGCCATCCCCCGCACGCAGCTGGTCATAGCTCACAGAGGCGCGAACCGCGTCCTCCGTCGAGACCACAGCGATCCTGTCCGCCAGCCTCACGGGTCCTCCTCGAACAACTTCCGTGCGCGACCGTAGACAGCGCCCTCGTCGACCGGCCTTCAGGCCCCGGCAACGGCGTAAAAGAAGTTGTCGTGCCGCCGAGCCGGCGCCAGTGTTCCCCAGACACGGTCGACTCTACGCGCAAGCACTTCGTCCCTGCCGCTGGACGGTACGGCTCGAACTGCCGCTGGGCCGCTCAAGTTCGGAGCGACAAATTCGATGCGGACAACTTGCTTTGTCCGCATTTACGGTATCGACCACGCCATTCGGATCGAGTGACCATTCGGAGCGTGAAGCAATTCACGCGCGGCCCAACATTGGACGTTCTGCCGCTGCCGACACGAGCTCTTCGGAAGGGTGCAATGCAGCTACAAGATGAATTGACACGCTACGGCTACCGCCAGGAGTTAGCCCGGAGGCTGCGGTTCCGGGACCTGGTCGCGTACGGCCTCATCTACATGGTGCCGATCGCGCCGATGGCGATCTTCGGCAGCGTGTACGCCGGTTCCGGCGGGATGGTGGCTCTGGCGTACGCGGTCGGGGTGGTGGCCTTGGTGTTCACCGCGTTCTCGTACGCGCAGATGGTCAAGGCGTTCCCCATGTCCGGCAGCGTCTACAACTACGCGGGCCGTGGCATCAGCGCGCCGGCCGGGTTCCTGGCCGGTTGGGTGATCCTGCTCGACTACGTGCTCGTGCCGGGGTTGTTGTATCTGGTGGCGTCGGTGGCGATGCACGCCACGGTTCCGGCGGTGCCGGTGTGGTTGTGGCTGCTCGGGTTCGTCGCGGTCAACACGGTCGTCAACTCGGTCGGTATCCGGATGACCGCGATGGTCACCCGAGTGATGCTGGTCGGGGAGTTGATCGTCCTGGCGGTCTTCCTGGCCGTCGCCGGCTGGGCCATCGGGACGGGCAGAGGCCGGTTCAGTTGGGAGGCGTTCTACAACGCCGACACGTTCACCTGGTCTCTCGTCGCGGGGGCGGTGTCGATCGCGGTGCTGTCCTTCTTGGGCTTCGACGGCATCAGCATGCTGGCCGAGGAAACCAAGGGTGGCTCCCGGCAGATTGGCCGCGCGATGGCCGCCGTCCTGATCCTGGCCGGGGTGCTGTTCATCGCCCAGACCTGGCTGGCCGCGATGCTCGTCCCCGACCCCGGCAATCTTCTCGCAGAGGGGGATCCGAACGGCACCGCCTTCTATGACGCCGCCGCCGTGGCTGGGGGAGGCTGGCTGGCGACCCTGTGTGCGGTGGCAACGGCGATCGCGTGGGGGTTGCCGAACTCGATGGTCGCGCAGGTCGCCACGTCCCGGCTGTTGTACGCGATGGCCCGGGACCGGCAGCTGCCGGCGTTTCTTGCGAAGGTGTCGATCCGCCGTAACGTGCCGATCAACGCGACCCTGCTCACCGGCGCCGTGTCCCTGGTGCTCGGCCTCTACATGGCGACCCGGGCGGACGGGATCACGCTGTTGTCGTCGCTGATCAACTTCGGGGCGATGGTGGCGTTCCTGGTCCTGCACGTCTCCGTGGTCGTGCACCACCTCATCCGCCAGCGAAGCGGCAACTTGTGGGCGCACCTGGTCATGCCGGGCATCGGGTTCGCGATCCTGGCCTACGTGGTGGTCAACGCCAACATCGCCGCCCAGCGCCTCGGTCTCGCCTGGCTGGCCCTCGGAATCGTCGTACTCGCTGGCCTTTACCTGACCGGCCGCCGGCCGACCCTGTCGGGTCTGGCACCCGCACAGATGCCAGCTCGTGACATGGAACGGGTGTGACCGGCATGGACGAGATCACCTACCGGCCCGCTCGCGACGAGTTGGCCTACACGTTCGGCGGGCGGATGCCGGTGGCGCATGTCCGCTCCGGCGACGTGCTGCGGGTGTTCACCGAGGACTGCTTCGGCGGTCTCGTGCGTGGTCCGGCGGATCTGCCGTCGAGGGTGTGCCGGATGCCGTACCTGAACCCGGTGTCCGGGCCGTTCTTCGTCGAGGACGCCGAGCCGGGCGACACTCTCGCCGTCCACCTCGCCGCCATCGAGCCGGCGCGGGACTGGGGAATCTCGTCGACGTTCCCGCACTTCGGGGCGTTGACATCCACTGCCCACACCGCGACGTTGCAGCCGCCGCTTGAGGAACGGGTGTGGGCGTACGACATCGACCGGCAGGCCGGCACGGTCCGGTTCCAGGCCACGGGAACCGACCACTGCGTGGATCTGCCGTTGGATCCGATGATCGGCACGATCGGGGTCGCTCCCGGTGGGTTCGAGTCCCGCTCCACGATCGTCCCCGATGTTCATGGCGGGAATCTGGACACCCCTGAGTTGCGCGCCGGGACCACCCTGTACCTGGGGGTGAACGTGCACGGGGCGATGTTCGCCCTCGGTGACGGGCACGCCCGCCAGGGCGAGGGCGAGGCCTGCGGGGTCGGGGTGGAGATCGCCACGACCACCACCCTGATCATTGAGGTCATCAAGGGCGTGCCGACGGTGTGGCCCCGGCTGGAGACCGACCGGGAGATCATGTCGGTCGGCTGCGCCCGCCCCTTGGAGGACGCCTACCGGATCGCCCACCGCGACCTGGTCGACTGGACCAGCACGCTCACCGGCCTGGAGACCCTGGACGCCTACCAGTTGGTGTCGCAGGCCGGTAGGGCGCCGATCGGCAACGTGTGCGACCCGAACTACACCGTCCTCGCCGCCGTCGGCAAGACGTTGCTACCGGCCCCGGCCGCTACGTACGGCGGGGTGCACGCCCGGCTGCGGCAGCGCGCGACCGGGCTGCGGTAGGGGGCCGGGAATGACCGCGTCGATTCCCCAACTGCCGCTGCGTGACGAGTTGTTCCTCCTCGGCCACAACGACGACACCGGCCAACCCCACATCCACCGCCGGGCCCTCGCCCTCGGCATGGCCGGCGCGGTCCTGATCGACCTGTTCCTCGCCGGACGGATCGGCCTCGACCAGCCCGACGACCCCCACCCGGAGGGTGGCCAACGCATCCGCCTGCACCGCGACCGGCCTGTCGGCGACCTCATCGCCGACAGCGCCCTAGGCGGCATCCGCCCCGCCCCACCCCTGCGGGCGTGGCTGCGCGGATTCGCCGATGACCTGTACGAACGCACCCGCGCCGGACTACACGCCGGCGGGATCCTGCACGCCACCCACCGCCGCCGGCTCGCCGGCCTCGCCCGCACCGAGATCTACCTGCCCACCGCCACCAAATGGGCCGTCGTCCCCCGCGCCCGGCTGCGGTACCTCGCCACCGGCCGGGAACCACCGGACAACCACACCGCCGCCCTCGCCGGCCTCGTCGCCGTCCTCGGCCTGACCACCCACCTCTACCTCGACGACACCACCACGGCCGCCGCCCGGCTGCGGGCGATCGCCCAGCAGCACTACCGGCCGGTACGCGACGTCACCGCCGCCGTCGACGCCGCCGTCGGTGACCTCGCCACGGCCGCCTACCGCTGACCCCCATCCCAGACTCCCGGAGCCGATGACCGTGACCCAACCACCCTCGACGCCCGCGAACCCGCCACACCCGTGGTGGCCCGGCGTCCGGATCAGTACCGCGTTGTCCGTGCTTGGCCTGCTCGGCGCTGCGGCCCTCATGCCCGCCTGCACCACCCACACCCCCGCCGCGGACGGCACCCACGGGCAGATCACCTCACCCGCCGCGCGATGTGAGGTCCCCGCGCCGTTGACCGCCGCCGAGCTGCGCGTCCTCGCCGGGCGGACCGCCGGAACGCCGCCCACCGTGCTGTCCCCGCCGCGACCAGCCGCCGACGTGCTTCCCCAGGTCGCTGCCGGGGCAAGCTGCGACGTCCCCGGCCGGTTCTCGTTCGTGCAGATACAACAATGGGCCGCCGACACCCGCATCGACGGCCGACGGGCGACCAGCACCATCGTGGTGTTCCAGCGGCGGCACTGGCGCGCCGACAACGGCTCCGGCCGTGCCGTCAGCATGCGCTACCCGCCCGGCCTGCAACCCACCACCGACCAGACCTACCCGCCCGGCGAACTCGACGGAAGCATCGGCCCGGTCGCCGCCGACCCCGCCAGCCTCACCACGCAGATCACCACCGTCACGCCGCCGTTCCTCGGCGCACCGGCGGTCTTGGACGCCTTAGCCGGGTTGACGACGTGGCGTACGCCTGACCGCGACGCCCGCAACGCGATCCTCACCCTGTTGCGCCACACCAACGGGTTGAACTACCACCCCGCGGTGCGAGACCGCGCCGGACGCACCGGTGTCGGCATCAGCGCCACTGGTCAACACGGCGATGTCCGCAGCCTGCTCATCCTGCACACGGCCACCGGCGAGGTCCTCGCCTACGAACGCGCCCACCTCAAGCCACCTCAGGGCAACCAGACCCGCACTGGCCGTGTCGAGGACTACCTGCTGTTCAGCGTCCACACCCGCACGAGCACCACCACCCCCTGACAGCGCGTCGCCAACCCGGCGGCAACTCCCACCCCGCTTCCCGGACTGATGAAGGGATTCGTCATGGACGTCACTGCTCGCATCCGCGCCGCCCGTTGGACCGACAAGGACAAGGTCGCCGCGCTGATCGCCGACGCCCTGCTACCCGACCCGCTGGCCGCGTGGCTGGTATCCGAGGCGACCCGCCGACGCCGCGTCCTCACCGACGTGGCGGCGATCTGGGTGGAACACGCCATGTTCTACGGCGACACCTACGTCACCGACGACCTGAACGCCACCGCGGTCGGCTTCCACCGCTACCGCAGCATCCCGCCACCGGCGAACTACCGCCACCGGCTCGCCGACGCCGCCGGCCCTCACGCCGACCGCTTCAACCAACTCGACACCTTGCTGTCCGAGCCTCGACCCACCGAGCCGCACTACCACCTGGCATTCCTCGCCGTGCATCCCGACGCCCAAGGTGCGGGACTGGCGACGGCGATGCTCACCCACCTGCGCAGCCGCCTCGACCGCATAGACCTGCCCTCCTGGACCGACACCACCACCAACGCCCAGAACCTCTACACCCGCCACGGCTACACCCCACGAACGGCGATCACCCTGCCCGACGGGCCGACCCTGCAGCCCATGCGACGCAATGCCGACCACCGTGGCACCTTCCCGATCAACACCGCCCGCCCCGCCGATCACCGGTGGCAGGACCTGCATGCCTAGTGAGCAGGCGGCCAAGTTCCCGATCCGACGGATTACTCGGACGCCCGGGCGACGCTTGGTCGACGGCCGAGCCCCCACGGCGTCAGCTCACCCGCACAGCCCAGGTGGACCTCAACCTCAATGCGGGTGATCGGGTAACCTGAGGGCCCTACGGGCCGTTAGCTCAATGGCAGAGCTGAGGACTTTTAATCCTTAGGTTCTGGGTTCGAGTCCCAGGCGGCCCACTTCTGAGCTGGGAAGATAGCTGTTCATCGTTATCTTTCGGCCGCCCCATGCGGACATTTGTCGGTTTTGCGGTTTAGATGCGCGAGCAACCGTCGAGCACCCAATGTCAGAATGACGATCCCCGTGTCGCCGCCGTTCAAGGCGTGAGCTGTCCTCGCGCGGCGACAGGTCGTCGGGCACGCCGCAGCAACGGCGGCGCGGGCTTGGCTCGATTCCCGGTGCGCCTGGTCACGAGCCGGATGCGGCCGGCCATTTCGGGCTAAACCGCATCCGGGGGTGTCGCGGAGCATCGCCGCGGCGGGCGGTTGGGGCGTGTGGGCGTTACGCGGCTCGGCGGCGGCGGGGGACGAGTTTGGCGGCGGCTTCGGCTTTGGCGCGCTCGACGTCGAGTTCGGCGATGACCGAGGTGTAGGTGTCGGTCATGGCCAGCGAGGAGTGGCCGAGCAGTTCCTGGATGTCCTTGAGGTCGGCGCCGGCGGCTTTGAGGTAGGTGGCGGCGCAGTGTCGTAGGTCGTGCAGCCGGATCGGGGGTAGCCCGACGTCGTGGACGAGGGCTTCGAACCGGTCGGTCACGGCGTGGGGGTGCCAGGGCTTGCCGTCGGGTTGGACGAAGAACAGCCCGGTGTCGGGCCAGGCGGCGCCGGCGGCCAGTTTCCACTGGGCGCGGCGAGTGTGGTGGGCGCGCAGCGCCGCGTGGGTGAAGCTGTCGATGGCCATCACCCGGTTACCCGATTCGGACTTGACCTTCTTGATCACGGGTGTGTAGCCGAGGGTGGTCAGCTGTTGGGTGACGCTGATCAGCGCGTTGTCGAGGTCGACGGCGGTGTCGGTGAGCCCGATGGCCTCCCCGCGCCGCAGGCCGCGGTGCAGGATGAGCACGAACAGTGGGTAGAGGGCGACGTCGTGGTCCTCGGCGTGGTCGAGGAACTGTCCGGCCTGCTGCGGGGTCCACACCATGACCGGGCTGGGCCGCTCGCCGGTGTCGCGCCATTTCTGCACGGCCTTGGCGGTCCACACCCTGGCCTTGGGGCGCACGCCGGTAGGCAGTTCGACGTGGGCGGCGGGGTTGAAGTCGATGAGCCGGTTGTTGCTTCGGCGGATGGCGTCGTTGAGGGCTTTGCGCAGGGTGGCGCGGATGCGGTGCATCGTGGACGGTTTGGTGGGGCGCTGGCCGCGCACGCTGGCCCGGATGGCGGCATCGTCGCTCTGGCGGGCGACCTCGATGGCGGTGTTGCGGTCGGCGATGGCGGTGAACATCGCCTCGATGTGCTCCACCCGCAGCTTGACCAGGGGGATCGCGCCGAGGTGGGGCACGAAGTGGATGCGGATGTGCGACGCGTACCCCAACACGGTCGCGGGTTCGATGCCACGCCGCGACGCCAGCCACTGGTGCAGATACTCGCCGACGGTCGTCGTGGCGGTGGCGGGTAACCCTGCCCGGACCCGCCGGGCGATGGTGTCGCGGTCCGGCAGCGGAGCGCCGACGCGGGTGGCCATGAGCAGGTCAGCGATCTCAGCGGCCACCGCCATGTCGTCGCCGGCGAGAGCGAGCAGGGTCTTGGCGTGGTCGCGGTCGGTGGTGGCGGCGTCGCGGGTGTCGAAGGTGCTGCGGCGCAGCTGACGGCGTGCCTGGCCGGGGTGGACGGGAAGTTCGAGTTGGTAGGCCCACCGGCCGTGGGTGGGACTCCACGCCCCGCCGGTCCGGCGCAACTGGGGGCAGCGGTTGCCGATCTTGCGGCCGTCGGCGTCGCGGCAGGAGCATCGTTTGAAGACGGATCCGTCCGCCATGATCAGGTATTCCCTTCGGTCGGGGTGTGCGGCAGCCAGGGGCTGCGGATTCGGTCCGGGTTGATCCACGCGTGCCTTCGGCCCGCGATCAAGTCGCCGTCGAGCGGCTCGGCCGCGGGCTCGGGTTCGTCGGCGGCGGGCAGGTGCAGGGCGTGCAGGATCGCCGGGACCGGCACCCGGTAGCGGCTACCGAACCGCAGCACCGGGACGGGAAGCTGGCCGCGCTTGGCCAGGTCGTAGGCGACGGACCGGGACAGCCCGAAGATCCGGGCCGTGGTGCCCAGGTCGGTGACCGCGCCCAGGGCGCGGATCCGCTGCGCGGTCCACGTGTCGTCACCGGCCGGGTCGGCAGGCGGCCGATGGCCGCGCTGGTGGTCAGGAGTGGTCATCGCGACGTGTCCTCCCGGCGTTCCGCGGAGGGCGGCGTCGGGGCTGGGTGCGGGACGACGGTGGCGGTGGACGCTCCGGCGCCGAGGCGACGGAGATCGGCCGGGGCTGCCGGCGGCGAGTCACAGGGTGCGCCGACGCCGGCGGGTGCTCGGCGGGCTCGGCCGGTCAGGGTCGGGCCGACCAGGTGCGGGGTGGCGGACCGGACGGCTTCGTGGTGATGCGGCGGATACTCGATCATTTGGATGTCGGCTCCACGCCGCGCCGGTGGTGCGCTGACACCTAGAAACCCGCGTTTGTGTGCTCTGACGAACGCCTGCTCCACTCACAGCCGCTCACAGCAACTCACAGCGCCGCCGATTCGATCGGTGCCCTTTCTCAGTTGACCTGCTCTTTCTCAGCAACTGAGGTGATCCGATGGGAGGGGTTCTGACTCGAGGCGCTTCGCTGCGGCCGGCGGCGCTCACGCCCAGCTTTGACGGAGCATCCGGCCAAGGGCCACCGAGCCGTCGGACCGAGGCGCCCTACGCAGCGACGCCCGCGCCCCGAGGTTCGGCCACACCGCTGCGCGCGGGACAAGAGCCGCCAGCCCCCGGCCGTGGACGCTGACGCGCGACGGATCAGCGGAAGACCGACCGGCCTGCCGCCTTCTCCGGCGAAATGATCCGCTCAGACGCGCGCCCCTTTCCTGAGCAGCGTGACCAGTCATGGACACCAGGCACGCGGCCACCGAGATGTCATCGTGTCATCAACTGTTGTCTATGACACCGTGTCATCGTGTCCATGGCGCTGGGGCGGCAGTGTCATGACGTACGCGGCGACCGTCGTCGTCGGCCCGCTCGCCGCGAGGGCCGCTGAAGGCGTGGCCACGACGGCTTTGCCGTAACCGCCGCCCGCCGCCCGTGACCGCCGTCGCGCCTGCGCCGCCGCCTGTATGTCACCCGCGCGGCGCGGGCTCAACGAATGTCAAAGTGCTGGTCAGCGGCTTGCCCGGACAAATGTCAACGAAGACCGTCGATGTCATCGTGTCACGGCATGGCAGGCGCATTGTCATGCGCGGCGGCACCAGCACGGACGCCGCGATGACACGACCGTCGTGACCGGCGGGAGTGCCACCATGTCCGAACGCATCGACAGCCGCCGTTGGCAGTCTCATCACGGGGCGGCGCCGCTGGCCACGATGACACAACAGGCGACGCCGCGCCGATGGCGCGGCCATCGTGACCTCCGACGGTGTCATCGTGCCCGAACGCATCGACCGGCCTCGTTGACATTGTCAACGTGTCACGGGTGACGCCAGCGAGAGTGACGCACCCCTTCGACGCCGCCTCGATGCCACCGCCTCGATGCCACCGCCTCGCGGCTGCCACGTCGACACCAAGACGGCCCGCGCCGGCTGGCGAACGATCCTGCTCTGGCCGCTGGGTCGCCCGATCGGCAGCCCGCCGGCACGCCGGGTGGCGAGATCGGCTGCTCACTGCGGCCGCAGGGCCCCGACTCGCGGCTGTTGTGAGCGGCTGTGAGTCGCTGTGAGTTTCTGTGAGCGGCTGTGGGCGGCGCGGAGACCCGCAAGGAATGGGAACCAGGGCGTACTCCATTGGGGTGCCGCGATCGGTGGGGTTTCTGGTCGGCTGACCGCTCACAGTCCTGCTCAGAGGCGCACTTGTCCTCGCCGGTCGACCGGCCGACAGGGCCGATCGGGCGCGCCGGCGCCTGCCGCGGCCACGGGGCGCCTGGTGGCGGCATTCCGGCCGTGACCTGCGCTGTGAGCGGTTGTGAGTGAGCCGGTCGTGGCGTAATCGGCATCCAGCGTCGCCGAACACGGCGACGCCCGATGGTCTTCCTGACCCAGGAGAGTTGATCATGAGTGTCTCCGACACGATCTGGCCCGCCGCGCCCCTGGACGCCGTCGACGTCGCGTTCGCGGCGCTGAGCGGCGGCCCGGCCCCCCTGTACATCGACCTTGACACGTTCGGTCCGGATGACGGCCTACCGCCGGGTGTCCTGACGCTGCCGGCGCTACGGGACTGGCTACTGGCGAACCCGCGCGCCTACACCGCCCGCGACGCGGTGTGGCGGGAGCTGATTCGTCGTGCCCGCCGGGACGGGCCGCAGTGGGTCATCGCCGCGGTCGGCATGGCGATGCCAGCGCTGCGCCGCTACGCGAGGCAGTTGTCCGGCGGCTACCGCGTTGACCCCGACGACATCGACGCCGAGATCCTCGCGGGTTTCCTGGCGGCGCTGCGGGACCACGTGGACCTGACCCGCCGGGCACCTTACGCGTCATTGTGCCGGGCCGGGTGGCGCGTCGGGCACGCGCTGCGCCGACAGGCCGGCGAGTTCATCGCGGTCGAGGACGTGGAGCACGTCACGGGACCGCGGACCCCGCAGGTGCCCTACGGCCATCCCGACCTGCTGGTACGCCGCGCGGTGCACCTGGGAATCCTCGACGCCGACGACGAGCAGCCCTACATCGACGTGCGACTGGGACGGCGGGCCATGGATCCCATCGCGGCCCGGATGGGCATCAGCACCGACGCCCTGCGCATGCGGTTGAGCCGCATCGACACCAGCCTCGCCGAAGCCCTCGCCAGCGGCATGCTGACCGGCGCGGCATCCCCGCAGGCCGCCGAGGCGTTGGCGGCGCGAGCCGAACGCCGAGCCAGTCTGCGCGCCGCCAGCCGCCATCGCGTCCCCACCACTACTACCACGTCGACGGCGGCCGCGTAGGTCCACTGTCCCGGGGAGCCCCTCCCAGCGCCTGCACTTCCGTCACGGAGGACTCCCTGACCGGATCACCCTCAACTGAGAAACGCCCGCTGTGAGTGCTTGTGAGCGGTTGTGAGTTAGGCAGGCGTTCGCCAGAGCACACAAACGGCGGTTACTTAATGACGGCGCCAAAGCCGCGGTGCGCTCGGCTCCTCGCCGTGCCGCAAGCCCAGCCGGCGATCCGGCCGCGCGGACCGGCCGGTGCCGCACCCCGGGGGCCCGTCCAGCACTCAACTGGCGGGCCGCCGCCCTGCCACCACCGCGACGTAGCTGCCGCGGCGGCGTGCTCCGCCCGCGTGTGCCGCACCGAAGCGGCCACACGGGCATCCATCCACCCCCAGCCACGCCTCACCGGGAATGGCGCCATCTTGGAGGTACCGGTCATGGCGACCACCTACCATCCCCAGTTCACTGTCCCGTCCACCCGACCGATCCCGGCGGAGCTGCTCCTGGCCGAGAGCGGCCGCATGCGCCTGCCCGACTGGTGGGCCGTCGAGATGCTCGCCGAGCACCGCGTCCTGACCACCGCGCAGCTCACCGCACTCGGCTTCGCCACCACCACGGCGTCGGCAACCCGACGTCTGGCGATCCTCGCCCGCCGCGGCTGGATCGACCGCCTCTGGAACACCGGCGCCGCGGCCATCGCCGACACGTGGTGGTGCCTCGGCCCGATCGGCGCCCAACTCACCCCACTCGACGAAGACCACGATGTCACCCCGGCGCAGGCGTACCGGACCCGCGACCGGCTCCGCGAACACCAGGGCCTGCCCGGCCTGCTGCAGGCCAACACCTTCTTCGTCGACCTGGCCACCCACGCGCTCACCAAGCCCGGCAGTGACCTACGCACCTGGTGGTCACCGCGCACCTGCCGACACGTCACCGCGGCCCGACATGCCGCCTGGCACGGCGAGTACATCCACGACCGCAACCGCCATGCGTTCTGGTACCAGCCCGACCCCGGCGAGATCCGTCCCGCCGACCTCGCCGACCACGTCCACGCCTACCGGCGGCTGGCCGAACAAACCGGCCTGGCGACCCTGCTGTTCCACGCCGCCGACCCGCAGCGAGAGCAGGAACTACGCCGCTACCTCGAGCGCCGCAACACGCGGCACCTCACCGTCGTCACCAGCAACCCCGAGCACGGCCACCCGGCCGACCCGGTCTGGCAGCCGATCGGCGAGACACACCGCCTCGCCCTGACCGACCTTCCCCACACCCCCGATCAGTGGCCACCCGACACCGTGACCTTCAAGGAGGTACGGCCCCGAGCCCCACACCCCATCTACGACCCCGAACGCCCCTACGAAGAATCCGTCGCCAACGGCGAGTACCACTACCCGCCGCACCACTGACCAACCGACGACCGCCGCTCCTCGACCGGACCAACCGGGCCGGTCGAGGAGCAGGCCAGGGTGGGCCCAAAAAGGCGATCACCTGGTCGCTGTAGGGGACTGGCGAGGTTGCCGTTCGCCTCGAACCCGAACGGCAACGCCTGCGGCTCTCAGAGGTTGATTCGAGAGGTTTCGTCCGCCGAGGGTTTGACCGGGGTTTCGGGGGCTACTCGAGGAGCTAACTGGACGGCGGCGATGGGGCGAG
>NZ_JBIUCH010000048.1:0-10623 GCF_044548625.1 Micromonospora sp. NPDC051925
GGACCTTGGCATGCCAACAGAACATCAGCAAACACGCAAACTGCACTCATCGAGCAGCGGCTATTGATCCATGCTCAAGTGAAAGACCGAGGTTAAGCAACCCTCCGGCATCGTGCTGTGGTGAATGCAGCGGGAAGGATCCGGATTGCTATCGCGCAAGATCCGATCTTCGAGGTCATCGCCCGTACACACGCAGCCGTGAACGGTTTCTGGGTCAGCATCGCGGTACCCGCCCAGTGCGCTCCGGCCGGGCCGGCGGCGGTGATCGGCCCGCACGGCAATGTGCTCAAGCACGCCCGTTCGGAGGCCCCTGAGGTGATCCGTATCGACCTTGACCGCACCGACCCCGCGCTCGATGTCACGCTGAATATGGCCCGGCCGTGACGAGAAGCCGCACGCGCCGGTCATAACTACGCCTCCCGGCGCAGCACCGATCGTGCCAGCATCTGAGGCCATGCTCGGGGCGCGGAGCCCTTGTGATCAGGGCCGACCGCCTGATTCGCGTGGTGGGATCCTGGTCCGTGATTCGGTTGGCAAGCCGCCGGAAACGCCGACGGGCGGTCTTGCTCCACAGGGTGGGGCCCGACCTGGTGAGGTCGGGGTCATCCCGGGCGGGCGCTGTTGCGGTCGGGCCGCCGGTGGCGTCGGGGGAAGGGCTGGCCGGGAAGGTACCGCCAGCCCTCGTCAGTTTCCCGCTGACTCAGCTCGTCGTGCTTTGGCGGACCACCCGCCTCGATGAACTGCCGGGCGGCGCCGATACGTTGAACGAAACACCGGAGGCACTTCGGCTTGGTCGGGGGCAGGTGGCTGTGGAGGGTCCAGTCGAGGAAATACGCCCCTCAGAGGTGAAGAATCCCGTCGTAGTCTTCGTCGTACCACCCGTCGGTGTTGTGCTTCTGGATGGTGCCCGCGACGCGCGTCAGCATCAGCACGTCGCCGTTGAGGGTCAGGGCCGCGTCCTCGGCCCTGCCGGCGAGGATCCTGGCCACGATCGCCAGCATGTGGGGTTTGCCCTTGTCGGTCAGGGTGTCCTTGCGCATTGAGAAGCTGACGTCGACGTAGGTTTCCGGCTCCCACTGCCACAGGGAACCCCCGTCATCCTCGGCGCAGTAGTAGCCGTGCCGGCCGCCGGTGATGTCCACGACGTACCCGCGCTCGTCGTTCAGGTCAGCGCTGAGCATCCTGCCGCCGGACGCCGTGGATGTCTCGACCGCTTCGGGAGCAGCCAGCTCCGCCACCTGCTCCAGTGGGATGTCGCCCGCCAGTGTCAGCCGGTACTCGACAGCCATTTGCACCCCTTCATCAGTCTCGCCGGATGATCTGCATGATCGCACCGTCGCGCGTCACCGCCGCCAGTTCCTTCAGCCCTGTGATGGGCCAGTCGTGGAACTGCTTGTGCAGGCCGGCGAGGTCTCCTCGCCAGTCGTGGAGGTTCAACATCACGCGTTGGGTCTGCTCCGTGTCAACCTTCCTGGACACGGCGCTCCAGACGGCGCGGGACGGAATGGGAGGAGTGGGCGCGTAGCAGTCGAAGACATGCCCCTCGATGAGGAAGTCGGGTGCCTTTTCCGGCCTCCCAGAATCCCCGGTCTCGCGTCGCGCGTCCGCGACCTCCTGCCTCGTGGGGTTCTGGTGAACCCGGTACCCCTTGCCGGCCACCCTGTCGGCGCACTCGTTCTCCAACTCCAGGGCACGCCGCTCCCGTGGCTTCTCGTTTGCGGAGATCCGGGTTCGTCGTCCGGTAGGCGTCCCGCCGGCGAAGCCGGTGGGACGCCTGGTCCACGGGATTGACGCGTCAGTGTCCGTGGAGACAGTTCCGTCCAGGGTGGGGGTCGTCGGGGATGGGCTGCCAGTGGTAGCGGGGGCGGGGCTGGCCGGTGGATGACCGCCAGCCCCTGTCAGTTTCCCGATGACCCCAACTGCCGGGCCTGCGCGATCGCCGCTTCGACGGCCTGCCGGGCCCCGCCGGTGCGCGCAACGACCAGCACCAAGACCTGCTTGATCCCGTCCAGGGCCTGCAAGAGCGGCCCGGGTTGCCCACCCTGCAGAATCACGGCGACGAGTTGCTGCGCCTCACTGACTCCGGTGATGGCACCGGCTGCCGCATCGCGCGCGGCATCCACGGCGCTCTGCACCGGCCCCAGTCCGGCGATCGTCTCCTGTGGGGTGGCCTCGTTCGGGACCGCCGCAGTGACCTTCGTCGCCTCACCGATCAACCCGGCCAGACTTCCCAGGCCGCCCTGGATGCCCGTGATCGCGCTACGTACCCGGGCCATGCCCGCCGCCACGGCAACGAAGCCCGCGCCCGCGGCCCGCAACGCCACCTCCTGCGCCTGATTGTTGGCGGCGGCTGCCAACCCCTGGGCACGTTCAACCCCGGTCATCAACACACGGAGTTCACCGGTGATCTTCTCGATTTGCGACACGTGGCCGGCATCCCCAATCGATGAGCATGGAAGTGATCGACAGCTGAACCTATCGGGCTACTCGCGAGGCCACCAGACACCGGCGAGGCGGTCGGCACCACAGACAGACGCGCTGGATTCGAGAATCACCGATGTTTCAATGGTGGCAGTCGGTCAGTCGGTCCGTCGCCGATAGCGCAGCCCTGGTGCGCGATCGAGATCGAGAACAAATCCACTGGGCCCTGGCACATCCTCATCCGCCGAAGAGGTATTGAGTGTCAGCGTGTAGCCGTCCGCAACGTACGTGGACCCGTTGCAGGTAAGGCGGTCGGGGGTTCCCCGACGCCACAAGAACAGTGAGCCGGCACTGCGGGTCAGACGTACCGAGCCGGGCACCTCGGCGCAGGTGTAGGTACCGAGCGTGGTGTGGGGCGCTTGGGGGTCGACGCCGCCCGGGGTAGTGACCTTGGGAGCCGAGGGGCTGTGCAGCGCACGAGACAGGGTCTGACCCGGATCGACATTGGAGTTGTGGGTTAGGTCAGCAAGGGCGGCGACGGCCACGTGGTCGGCGGCGACATCGGTGTGATTGGACAGGCAAGTGACGCGTAGCCCTGAGCCGGTGAGGTAGACGGCGGCAGAAAATCCCTGTTCGTGGCCGTAGTGGAATACGGCGGTGCGGCCGGGGCGCGGATCGGCATACAGCCCGGCGCCGTACGTGAACGGCGCGTGGTCGCTGGGTTGGTAGCCAAGGTGCTGGTCGAACGGGAGCGCGTCGTCGACCGGGGGGTGCCATTCGTGCCAGAGGTGGGCGAGCCAGCGGTCCAGGTCTGCGGCGGTGCACCACAGGGAGCCGGGGCCGGGCAGGGTGACCGGGCGCTGCTGGTGCTGCCATCCGCTGGCGACGGCCTGGTAGCTGGCGGCGGCACCTGGGATCACCTCGCGTGGATCGGTCTTGAAGCGGGCCGAGGTCATGCGGAGCGGGGTGAAGACGTGCCGGTCGGCGATCTCGTGGAGTCCCGCGCCGTACGCGTGCGTGAGGACTTCAGCGAGGAGGAGGTAACCGGTGTTGCTGTACAGGAAGCGGCCCGGCTCGACGGCTCGGTGCCGCTGGCGGTAGGCGAGTTCAAGCAGGTCGTCGGCGGTGTAGTGGTCGAGTTCGCGGAAGCCGGCCAGGGACAGGAGGGACTCGGCGTCCCGTACGCCGCCCTGGTGCTGAATGAGGTCGCCGATGGTGATGTCGGGGATGCGGAAGCGGGGCAGGATGTGGCCGGCGGGCCGGTCCAAGGTGAGGAGGCGGTCGCGGGCGGCGCGGATGCACAGGTACGCGGTGATCTGTTTGGCGACGGAGCCGATGTTGAAGGCGGTGTTTTTCCCGATGGGCACGGCGAGTTCGAGACTGGCCATTCCGGTGTGCGCCTGCGCCGTCGGACGGCCGGCTTGGCCGACCCGCAGGATGACGCCGGGCTCGCCCAGCCGGTCCGCGAGGGTGGTCTCGGTAGCGGGGGCCGAGGTGTCGGTGGAGTTCACAGGCTGAGGGCTTCGCGGTGGACGGAGCGCAGGCGTTCCCGCAATGTGGGGTCGGTGATCAGGGCGAGTGCTCGGTCGTGGTCGGTGGCGGTGGTGGCAAGCAGGCTGCGCTGCTGCTCCAGGTATGCGGTCAGGAAGCGGTACAGGTCGCCGCTTGTTTCGGGCAGGACGCGAGCGGTGTAGAGCATGGTGAGGGGGAAGGCGAAGCAGGCGTGCAGGAAGCCGAAGGCGGGCCTGTTCGTCTTCTTCCAGGGTGAGTAGAACCTGACTTCGTCGCTGATCTCGCAGGCGGTGGCGTTAAGGGCGTCGTTGAGCCAGTTGTGGCCCGCCTCGTGGATCAGGTCGCGAGCCAGGACGAGGGGCTCGTTGACGTGGTCGCAGTAGATGGTGCCGGGTAGCCGGGTGATGGTCCAGCTATCGAGGATGTCGCCGAGTTGCTTGTGGCGCAGCAAGCAGACGACGATTGCGTGGCCGGCGAGAAGGTCGGCGAAACCGCTCGTTGCGCCGGTGGCGTATGCGGTGGCGGCCAGGTCCCGCAGGCCCGGCGGGGCAGCGGTGGTGTCCGGGCCCAGTACGTAGTAGGGGGTCTCGGAGATCGCTGAGCGGGGCAGACGGTCCACGTCGGGGGTAAGGACGATGCGCGGACCGACGGCAGTGGATATCGACACCGCCGAGGCGTTCGCGTCGGGATGGGCGCCGTACCAGTTGAAGGTGGCGGTATCGCGCCGGCGAGCGGCAGCCTCAGCGCCTTCGAGCACGTGGTGGGCGAGGCAGTAGTCGGCGGCGGTCGTTTCCGGCGAGTCGGGGATGCTGGCCGTCCGTTGGGCGGTGGGCTTGAGGACGCTGCGGATCCGGCTGGTGCGGTCGCGGTGGTGAGCCTGAATGGGGGCGTACGAGAACATGGCGGGCGCGTCCACGGGTTGGTCCTTCCGGCGGGCTGGGCCTGGGGCCGGCCCCGAGAGGGTCCGGCCCCAGGAGGTACTCACCGGCGGCGTGCCGCCGGTGGGTGTGGGCGTTCAGGCGTCGGCGCCCTCGGCTGCCGCGGTGCTCGCCGGGGCCTCGGCGGTCGGCCAGCCCTCGGCCGAGACGCTGGAGGTGTGGCGGGTGCTGCGGACGGTCTCGTCGTCGCCGCGCAGGTCGTCGACGGCGGCGAGGAAGTCGCTGATCCGGTCGTTGTCCATGAGTGGGCTCGTCCTTTCCGAACGGGGTGTGGGCCGTGCACCTTCTGGAGCCGGTTCCTGAGGCGGTGAGCGGGCGGTGGGCACCACGTCTCCTTCCGGTTGATGGTGGGTCAGCTGCTGCGCTGGGCTGGCGTGGCGACGGGGGTGGCCGCTTGGCGCAGGGCATCGCGCAGCTCTCTCATGGCGGGCCGGTCCTCGGGTGCCGGGGCGAGCGCCGCGGTGATGATCGGACGGAATCCGGCGGGCACGGTGTGCAGCCCGGAGGGGCCGTGGCGGGGGATGTCGGCGCACAGGTAGCGGTAGGTCAGGACCGCGAGGCTGAACACGTCAGCCGCTGGGGCGGCGCGGTCGTAGGAGGTGGCGTACTCCGGGGGCCAATGCACCTCCGGGCCTCGACTGGCGGGGCCGCGCGGGGTGTCGGCGCGTCGCGCGGCACCGAGGTCGGTGATCAGTCCCTGGCCGTCGTGAATGAGAATGTTCTCCTGGTAGACGTCGCGGTGCACGATCCCGCGCTCGTGCAGGTTCCCCAGGCCCTCGGTGACGTCGGCCAGAATGCGCAGCCCGGCCGTCACGTCGTCTCGGTTGAGAGTGGTGGCGAGGTGTGCCCGGAAGTTGCCTCCGCGGCAGTGGGGCATGGTGTACCAGTCGAACCGATCGGTGCTGCCCTGCTCCAGTAGCGGCACGACGTGTGCGGCGCCTCGGGCGGCGCGGGTGACGGCGATCTCGTGGCGAAAGTCTTCACGTGTCAAGGCCCTTTCGGCCTCGGTCATCTCCGCATACCAGTAGAAGCCGTAGGCGGCCTTTCGGGCGGCCTCGTCGAGCTCGGCGACGACGTGGTTGCTGCCGAAGCCGGCCTTGAGGACCACCGGAGGTGCGGCGTTGCGGCTGGCGAGCACCAGAGTGCTGGCGCGGGTAAAGCAGAGGAGATCGTGGACGTGCCAACCGGCGTCACGAAGCAGGTCAAGGACCCAGGCGGCGGGGTGCATCGGGTGCAGGTGCATGGGCTGCCTCCTCATGATCGCGACGCGTCGGGTGGGGGTTGGCGGAGCCGGTCCAGGCAGGCGGCGGCCAGCCGGCCGAGATCAGGTTCGGTGGCGCACGGGTGGCGCAGCACGGGCAGGCCGGTTGCCTCGGTCCACGCGTCGGCGGCCTGCCCGTACAGGTCGGCATACCGAGCAGCGGTCGAGTGGTCCTCCCCGAAGCGACGCGTGGTGGGCCGCTTGGACAGCCGGGCATGGCACAGCCCGGGCTCGGTGGTGAGCAGGACGATCAGGTCCGCCTGCGAGGTCGTGACCTCGGCGAGCTGCTGAACGTAGTGGGCGACAGGACGGTCGTGCAGCAGTGCGAGCAGGCAGGCGGTCGACAAGGTGAGCCGGTCGGCGATGACCGGACCTAGGGACAGGGCGGGGGCGAGGTTGTGGCGAGCATGGAGTTCTAAATCGCGGCGGACAGCGGCCATCGCCCGCACGCCGTCTGCGGCCGGACGGCCGGCCCGCAGGCCGATGATGGGACGGGTTGCCTCCAGCGACAGCCAGGAGAACTGGCCGACGTGCCCGAGGCGGATGTCCTCGCGGGCGGCGCTGGCCAGGATCCGGTCGCGTAGCGTGCTCTTCCCGGCTCCGGCGATCCCCTCCAAGGCCAGCAGCATGCCTCGCTCCTAGTCCTTCTCGGCAATCAGCCAGCTGATAAGTTTCGCGACGCGGCCGAGGGTGACCGGTTCGGTGCCGTGGGTGAGCTGGGAGCCGTAGAGCAGGGCGGTGCCCGGGGCCGGGCTCACGCTCCAGCGGGTTCGGGGCATGGCCGTATACCAGTCCGCAGAGTGGTCGGCACCGTCGTGGGCCAGCCACATACCGTCCGTGAAGCCGTGTCCCTGGGCGTCGTGGTCCAGGCGGGTGTTCCACAGGCGGTCGCTGGACGTGCTTTCGACGTAGAACGCACCGCCGGTCTCCGCCTCGTGGATCACGACGCTGATGCCGGCGATCTGTCGCGGCCAAGCGAGTGGGTCGGGGGCGATGCCGTCAAGGTGGCCGGTGATGTGCTGGCCGGGGCCGTACTCGACGTAGGTCCACGGCCGGCAGGCGGTGATCGATGGCATGACGCGGGACAGGGCGGGGCGGGCGCGGTCGAAGGCGCGCTGAAGTAGGGCCTCCGCTCTGTCCGGGATGATCGGGACCTCGATCCGTCCGGCCGGCTCGTAGACGGCCATGGCTTGCTCGTTGGAGTGTCCGGGGATCTCGTGGATGGAGGTGGCCCGCTTCGCGCCGAAGCGGAGCCGGGCCTCGTCGGTGAGGAAGTCGTTCATCATGGCGGCGAGCCGGTCCCGCTCCTCGGCGTCGACGAACTCCTCGACGCTGCCGACCGCGACGGTCTCGGCGATGTGGATCACGAGTCGGTCCTCCTTGTCTCGAGCACTCGGCGGACGTCGTCCAGGCCGGTGCAGTGATTGAGCCAATTGGCCACAGGGCGGTGGCCGTCAGTGATCGGGCTGGCCCATAGAGCCAGCAGTTCTCCCGTCAGCGGCAGTTCCTCCGCGCCAGGCAGCGCCTCTGATTCGGTCAGCCGATCCAGTGCCGGGCACCGGGCCGCGTGCTGTGTGGCGAAGGCCTGCCCCAGCCGTGCCGCCGTTGCCAGTTCGCAGGACCGCAGGAGCGTTTCGGCAGGCTCAGCCCGCTGATAGCTGCGGTGCTCGGTAAGTGCCCATCCAGCCCCGACCGCTGCGGCGGCGGCCACAACGCGGCAGGTGGCACAGCACGCGTCCTTGGCCTTCGGGCACGGGTGATCGTGGGCGGGGAGGGTGGTGGCGACCTCGACGAGAGCCGCCCAGGCGGAGTCCGTCAACAACTCACCGACGGTGCTGCGCTCTGGGTCCGGCCCATGGTTGCAGCACGCCGGACCAGGCCGGCGCGGGGCGCTGGGAAGGAGCGAGGGCTCGATGAACAGGGCGTGGAAGTACACGATCCGGCCCAGCAACTGATGGATCGTCAGCGAGGCTGCGACGCTACCCATGGCGCCTCCTCATCGGTCGGAGTAGTGCTCTGAGGCGCTGGGCAGCGGCAGCCGTCCTCGGTTGGTCGCTCGCCGCGCAGCGCGTCGGCGACGGCACGGGTGGCGGCGTCAACGGCGTCGAAGTACGCCGGCCAGTCGTGTCCGGGACGCGGGAGCAGCGCCAGGTCGAGTACGGGGCTCGTCCGTCCGGTGGTTTCGCACGTCAGCTCCGCCCTTCCGATGGCCACCTGCACCGCGGCGGGTAGGTCGGTGGTCACAGCGGCGACGGCGCGGCACAGGGCGGCAGCGGCTCGCGCGTACTCGGTTCGGTCGCGTGGAAGGATGCCGACCCGGCGCTCGGCGGGCGGCAGGTCAAGGCCGGGAGAGGGATGTCCCTGGCAGCTGTCGTACGTGATCAGGCGCCAGTCCTGGGTGACAGTGTCGACGAGAGGGCGGACGCCGGGCTCGATCGCTTCTCGCCACTGCGGGTGGGCCGGGTCGAGGTCGTCGGCCTCGTGAACGCCGGGCAGGCCGACGGTGTTGATGTTGCCGTGCGAGCTGGTGCGCAGCCGCACAGGCGGACGGTTCGCCTCGGCGTGGTCCCAGCGGGCGAGGAAGGAGGCGACGTCACGCATGCTGTTCGGCGTACGGGGGCGCAGGCGCACCGTGCGGCACCAGGCGCCTTCCGGGTGTGCGGGTTGGGCGAGGAGTGCGGCGATGCCGTCGATCATCCGCATCCGGTAGTCGCAGTAGGCGTCCTGGTCGCCAGTCTGGTCCTGACGCCAGCGGGTGGCCACGCAGCCGCCGCCGCAGGTGGACCGGTACGCGCAGGTGGTGCACCGCCCCATGAGCGCCTTGCCCTGGTTGAGCAGGGGCAGCCGCCGCTGAGCCGCGACGACCGCGCTTTGCCTGAGAGTCTGGTCCAGAAGGGCGAGTTGGGCCTGCGGCCAGGGCAGCTCGTCACAACTGCCGAGCCGTCCGTCCGGATAGAGCGTGAAGACGTGGTCGCACTTCAGGTTCGAGAAGTGGCAGAAGCCGGTATCCAGTCCGCGCAGTCGTCGGATGGTGGAGACGGCCGGTTCGAGTTTCAGCCGGGTGAAGTGCCCAGCGCCGATCCAGCGGACGGTGGCGGCGAGCACGAATTCGGCGTACTGGCCCGGGGTGGTCGCCCAGCCGGGCCCTTGTGGCCCGCGCAGGGCCGCGCGCTGGAGGAGTCGGCTCGCAGGGAGGCGTTGCCCTTGAGAAGCGGTGGGGTTCTGGACGGGTGCATCGAAGCAGGGCACGAAGCTGACGGCGTTGACCGCCTCGAAGCCGGCAAGGTGGTCCAAGACGGCCCAGGCGCGGCCGAGCACTGTCGGAGTGACCGCGGCGATCACGCCCACCCTTCGGCCACGCTCGGCCAGCAGCCGCAGCGCGCTGGCTACGCGCGGGTAGACCCGCCGCCCGTCGTACCCGACCCGCCAGGCGTTGCCCGCCTCGTCTCCGTCGAGGGAGATGCCGATCTGGAGACGTGGATACAGGGCGTCAATCAAGTCCAGCCACTGCTCATCGAGCAACACGCCGTTGGTTTGCATCGACACCCGCACCACGCTGGGCTGGGACGCGAGTTCACGCAGTACCTCGGCGACGTGGTCGCGTCCGGCGGTCAACGGCTCGCCACCATGTAGTTCGACGGCGATCGGGCGCCCCAGGAAGAGTTCGGTGAGCCGACGCACTTGGCCGGCGTCGATCCGGGCTCCCCCCGGGACCTCCTTGCGCTTCTCGTAGCAGTACAGGCAGTCGATGTCGCAGGTCTCACCCCGTAGCTTGAGGATCACCGAAACGGCACTGTCGGCGTCTCCGACGTCGAGGCCGCGGTACAGGTGGGCCATCGGGTCGTGCTGATCGGTGGTGCCGTGCATCGGCTGCCTCCCAGGCGTGGGGCCGGACCGGACGGGGATCAGTCGTAGAGGCGTCCCAGCAGGGCGCCCTGGCCGGACTGGAGGATGTGGGCGGCCTCCAGCGGAATCCAGAAGCATTCGAAGTGCGTCGGCTCCTGCTCCCCGTCGTGGTCTTCCTGGCTCATCCACCGTTCCGATGTCGGCTCGGTCAGTTCCAGGTGGAAGACGTGGCGGCGCTGGAGCTCGAACCGGTACGGGCTGATGTCGTACTCGGTCTCGCCGAGCTTCCGCACAACCTTGAAGTCCTTCAGGCCGGTCTCCTCATGGGCCTCGCGCAGCGCCGCCGCCTCCGGCGTCTCGCCGGCGCGGACGCTGCCGGCCGGAACCTGGATACCGACTTCCTCGTAGCTGTAATCGGTGTGCCGGAAGACCAGCAGCTTGCCGTCCCGTACGACGTAGCAGAGGACCTTTTCCTTGGTGACCCGCTCCGGCATGGGAGAACCCCTCCTCATTCGTTGACTTCAGAAGCTCGTAGGCCCACAGGTACTAATAGTGCTTTGTTAGGTTGTTCCGGTGTGTCGCTTGTAGGGCTTTTTGGGTTGTGTTTGGCTGCCCTGGTGGACGAGCGAGGACTCACACGGGTGC
>NZ_JBIUCH010000049.1:0-9185 GCF_044548625.1 Micromonospora sp. NPDC051925
GCCAGACCCGTCAACACCGGATGCGCACCAATCTCCCAGAACACCCGCCCCCCAGCGGTGTGCACCGCCTCAACCGCCTCGGTGAAACGCACCGGGCGGCGTATCCCCGACCCCCACAAACCCGCATCCGCCACCGACCCCGCGTCATGCCAGCCACCCGTCACCGACGACGCGAACCCGATCCGAGGCGCCGACACCACCGCCCGACCGAACTCCTCAGCAAACGACCCCACCGCACCCGCCATCGCCGCCGAATGAAACGCATGACTCACCACCAACCCCTGCGTCCGCAACCCCGACCCCACACCAAACGCCGCCACCGCATCCACCGGACCCGAAATCGTCACACTCCGCGGCGCATTAAACGCCGCGATCTCCACCCCCGGAAACAACGGCAACACCGCCTCCACCGACCCCGCATCAGCAAACACCACCGCCATCCCCCCATCCGACGGCTGCGCCTGCATCAACGCACCCCGCACCACCGCCAACCGCAACAACTCCCGCAACCCGAACACCCCCGCCGCCCACCCCGCCGTCAACTCACCCACACTGTGACCCACCACCAACCCCGGCCGAACCCCCCACGACCCCAACAACCGCACCAACCCCACCTGCACCGCCACAATCCCCACCTGCGCAAACCGCGTCTGCACCAACTCACCACCCCGACCCCCGAACACCACCTCCCGCAACGGCACATCCCCCAACAACCCCACCACATCAACACACTCATCAAACGCCTCACGAAACACCGGCTCCGCCGCATACAAACCCGCCGCCATCCCCGGATACTGCGAACCCTGACCCGAAAACAAAAACACCGACACCGGCGGCTGATTCACCAACCGACCCACCGGCCGACCCCCACCAGCCACCAACCCCAACCCCCCAGCCAAACCCACACCATCAACACCCTGCACCGCCACCCGAAAACGATGCGACGCCCGACCCACATTCGCCGTGAACCCCACATCACCCAACCCCGACGAACCCACACCCACCAACACCCGCGCATACTCCCCCGCCAACCGACGCACCCCCTCCTCACTCGCCGCCGACACCTTCACCACAAACGACCCCTGCGGCAGGGGATCCCGGACCACCGGAACCGGAGCCTCCTCCACGATGACGTGCGCATTAACCCCACCCATCCCGAACGCCGACACCGCCGCCCGACGAGGCACACCCACCACCCGAGGCCACACCACCGGCTGATCCGCCACAAAGAACGGCGTGTCCTCAAACCGAATATGATCATTCGGCCGCACCACATGCAACGTCGCCGGCACCACCTCATGCTCCAACGACAACAACACCTTCACCAACCCCGCCAACCCCGCAGCCGGCTCCAAATGACCAATGTTCGACTTCAACGAACCAATCGCACAAAACTGCGTCCGCGACGTAAACCCCCGCCACGCACGAGTCAAACCCTCCACCTCAATCGGATCACCCAACGACGTCCCCGTCCCATGCGCCTCCACCATCCCAATCCCATCCGGACCCACACCCGCATCCCGCAACGCCGCCACAATCACCTCCCGCTGCCCGACAGGACTCGGAGCGGAGTACCGGGTGGTTCGGCCGCCGTGATTCACCGCCACGCCCTTGACCAGGCCCCGGATCCGGTCGGCGTCCCGTTCGGCGTCCGCACGGCGGCGGAGCACGATCGCCGCCGCGCCCTCGCCGGGCACGAACCCGTCCGCGTCGATGTCGAAGGCCCGGCAGCGGAAGCTGGGCGAGAGCGCCCGCAGGTCCCGCATGGAGCTGAAGTACTCGGGGCTGATCGCGGCGTGCACGCCGCCGATGACGGCGGTGTCGATGTCACCGGCGCGCAGGTGCTGGACGGCGGTGTGCAGCGCCACCAGCGACGACGAACAGAGCGTGTTCACCACGACGCTGGGGCCGTGCCAGTCCATCAGGTACGACAGCCGGTTCGGGATCATCGCCTCCAGGCCCAGCCCGCGCCCGTCGGCCACCCCGTGTCGGGACCGTTCCTCGTGGTAGTGGTCGTGGCTGTAGGCGATCCACAGGCCGATCCGGTTGTCCCGGCTGCCCTCCCCCGTCCGGCCGGCGTCCTCCAGGGCCTCCCAGATGGTCTCGTACACGATGCGGGCCTGCGGGTCGATCAACGGCGCTTCCCGGGCCGAGATCCGGAACGGCACGGGGTCGAACTCGTCGACCCGTTCCAGGAAGGACGCCTGCGGGACCGGACCCTCCAGGTGCTGCCAACGACCCTCGGGCAGGGCGCCGACGGTGTCGCGCCCGTCGGCGAGCAGCGCCCAGAAAGCATCGAGGTCGCCTGCGGTGGGCACCCGGATCGCGGCACCCACGACGGCGATGTCGCGCCCCGTGTCCGTCCCGTCGGCCCCGGCCACCCCCGTCCCGCCAACAGCCGGCGGCACGGCAACAGCCGGCGGCACGGCAACAGCCGGCGGCACGGCAACAGCCGGGGTCGACGCAGCCGGCGGTGACGGTACGGCGACCGGCTGCGGGGTGGAGGCGGTGCCGGCCGGCCGGGTAGGGGCGGTGCGGGGCGGCGGCGGTACGGGGGCGGTGTCGGCCGGGGGCGGATCGGCGGGTGCCGGCTCGACCGGCGACGGCGCTGCCAGTGCGGCGACGAACTCGGGCATCTCGTCCACGAGGTGCTGGGCGAAGCTGCGGGGGGTCGGGTACTCGAAGAAGACGGTCGGGTACAGCGACAGTCCGTGCTCCCGGGACAGCCGTTCACTGAGCCCGACCAGACCGACGGAGTCGAAGCCGGCGGAGAGGAACTCGGCGTCGACGTGTTCGTCGTCCGTACCGGCGAGGGCCAGGAACCAGGCGAGCGCCCGAGCGAACGGCGTCACCGGGGCGGGACCGGTGGTGGCCGGTGGTGACGTCGCGGACCGGTCGCCGGGCGGCGTCGCCTCCGGCGACGGCCCGACCGCCGCCACGGCCGGCTCCGCTACGGGCCGGCGCGCATCCGCGTCGCCGCTCACCGGTGCGGCAGCACTGACCGGGACGACCGGCGCGTCGCCACCCATCGGCACGGCGGCGTTCACCGGGCCGGCCGGTACGGCGGCGCTCACCGGGGCGGCAGACACGGCGGCGACGGTCGGGGCGGTGGACGGCCCGGAGGCCGGTGCGGGTCGGCGCGTGGGGTCGGTCGAGGGCTGGTCGCTGAACGCGAGCACGGGTACCCGCTTGGAGGAGATGTCACCGAAGGTCAGCAGGGGTGTCCCCGCCGCGTCGAGGACGACCTGGGTGACCCGGCACGCCTCCTCGTTCCAGAACGAGACCTCGGTGCGGACGTAGGCGGCGTCGTCCAGGGCGCCGTGCACGCTCACCCGCTCGACGGAGAGCGGGATGAACGCGGTGGCGTGGTCGGTGCCGAAGACGGGGTTGTCCGGGTCGATCGCCGCGATGGTGACGCTGTCCAGCAACCCCGGGAAGAGACGGACGTCCGGGGGGTTCAGCGCGCGTTGCCGGCCGCCCTCGATCCGGGCGAGGGTGCCCCCGCCGGGGAGGCTGGCGACCCAGGAGATGTTGCGGTAGTACCGCCCGTGGTGGTAGCCGATGCGGCGCAGCCAGCGGTACACGGTGGACCCGGCGTGCACCCGGGAGCAGGCGTCGAGCAGGGCCGCGAGCGGCTGCGGCGCGGGCACCGGGTCGGGCTGCGGGGCGTACCGTCCGGTGACGAAGGGGACGCCGTCGGCGTCGGAGACGGTGAACTGCCCCTGGGCGTCGACCCGGCACACCACCCGGTGCGCCCCGGTCGGGATCAGCGGGCGGTGGAAGAGCACGTCCCGCACCCCGTGGAACACCTCGCCGCGCAGCTCCGCGCCCTGGCGCAGGAAGTCGAACCAGGCGACGCCGGGCAGCATGATCCGGCGGTACACCGAGTGCTGGGCGATAGGCACCTCGCCGGGCCCGAAGACGCGGGAGAAGGCGTACCCCGCCGGGCCCCCATCGGTGTCGAGCGTGAGCGGGCCGCCGGGCTCGGCGGAGCGCAGCGGCTCCCGCAGGTCCAGCGCGGGGCCGCGGGCCTGACCGACCGGCAGGAGGCGCTTGCGCCAGGCGGTCGGGCCCTGGAACCTCGCCCAGTCGATGTCCGCCCCGGCTTCGTAGAGCTCCGCCGTGACGGCCGCGAGCACCCCGACGGCCTGCTGCCCGTCGGTGGCGTCGGCGAGGCGGGCGCAGAGGTCCACCCGGCCGTCGACATCGTCCGGGGTGGCGGCGTCCGGATCATCGGTGGTCGCGGCCCCGGCGGCCAGCACCGTGCTCAGCGCCTGCTCCAGGGTGGTACGTCCGTGCACGAAGTCCGCGACCGGCGTCCAGCCCGGCGGCAGGGCGACCGCCTGCTCGGGTACCCCGGTGTCGCGCAACGCCACGGCCAGCACCACCCCCGCGCAGATCCGCAGCAGCGGGCCGGAGAACGTGGTGACCGGGCTGCCGACCGCGGACTCGAACCGGCCGACGATCTCCCGTACCGCCGGTACGCCGTGGTGGAGCGCGAGCAGCCAGCGCGGCGGCGCGGCCCCGGCGACCGGGCGGACGGTGACGACGGGCCGCCGTCCGGTGGGCTCACCGAGCGGGACGTCGGCGCACAGCAGCCGGGCCCGCAGCGCGGCGGCGAGGCCGGCGACGTCCGACCCGGTGACCGCGCAACGTACGGCGCGGGCCGGCCGGCCGAGCCGGGCGGTGGCGAGCACGTCGGCGAGTTCGTCGGCCGCCGACGGGAGGAACTCCCACCACTGCGCGACCAGTTCACGCAGCGCGTCCGGGCTGTCGGCGGAGAGGGCCAGCACCTCCGTGTGCCGCCCGGCCCCGTCGGTGGTCGACGCGGGCTCGGTCGCCGCCTCGGCCACCACGTGCGCGTTGGTGCCGCCGAACCCGAAGCCGCTCACGCCGGCCCGGCGGATCGGGGCCGCCGGCCAGGGCTGGGCGCGCGGCGGCAGGTGCAGGGGGCCGGCGTCCAGCCGCAGCCGCGGGTTGACCGCCTGCACCGGCACGCCGGGGACGATCCGGTCCCGCAGGCAGAGGACGATCTTGGCGAGACCGGCCAGGCCGGACGCCGAGTGCAGGTGCCCGATCCGCCGCTTGAGCGAGCCGAGCGCCACGCTGCCGGGTGCCGCGCCGAGCCGGCCGAACACGTCGGTCAGTGCCCGTACCTCGATCGGGTCGCCGATCGCGGTGCCGGTGCCGTGGGTCTCGACGTACTGCACGGTGGTGGGGTCGATCCGCCCGTACACCCGGTCGAGCAGCTCGATCTGGGCCTCCAGGTTGGGGGTGGTCACCCCCATGGTGCGGCCGTCGTTGTTGACGCCGGTGCCGGCGATCGCGCCGAGGATCAGGTCGCCGTCGGCCACGGCCGTGGCCATCGGCTTGAGCACCAGGGCGACGGCGCCCTCGCCGGGGACGTACCCGTTCGCCTTCTCGTCGAAGGTCTGGCACAGCCCGTCCGGGGAGAGCGCGCCGGTGCGGGAGAGCAGCACGAAGGTCAGCGGGTCGAGCAGCAGGTCCACGCCGCCGACCAGCGCGATCTCGCAACTGCCGGCGGCGAGGCTCTGGCAGGCCAACCAGACCGCCGTCAACGAGGACGAGCAGGCGGTGTCGACCACCAGGCTGGGGCCGGTGAGGTCGAGGCGGTCGGAGAGCCAGGCCGCGACGAAGTTCTGCGAGCGGCCCCACAGCGCCGCCGGGACCGGCCGCCCGGTGCCGGGCGCACCGTCCTGGCCGGTCGGGGCCAGCCCGCGGCCGTGGTCGAAGCCGTAGGAGTTCATCCGGGCGCCGACGAAGACGCCCGCGTCGAGGCGACGCCGGACGGACCGGTAGCCGGCGTCCTCCAGCGCCCGCGCGCCGACCTCCAGCATGACCCGTTGCTGCGGGTCGAGCAGGACGGCGTCGCCGGCCGTCAGGCCGAACGCCTCGTGGTCGAAGGAGAACGGGTCCTGCAGGAAGGCTCCCCGGTGATGGGTGCCCTGGTGGTCGCCGTCGCCGAGGTAGTGGTCGCGGGCCCACCGGCTGGGCGGGACCTCGTCGACCTCGACCGAGTCGTGCGTCAGCATCCAGCGCAGGTCCACCACGTCCTCGGCGCCGGGAAGCCGTACGGCCATGCCGATCACCGCGATTCGACTGTCCGTCATGATCGCGTCGCTCCTTCCGTCAGACTCGGTGGGCAGGTCAGTGGCTCGACTGCTGGCCGGGGGCGAGCAGTGGCCGCAGCAGTGCGCTGAGGCTCGCCGTGGACGCCGGGGCGTCCGGGCCGGGCACGGACGCCACCGCCACGGGTGGGCCGGACACCGGAGCGGGTCCGGACGCCGGAGCGGGTGGTACGGCCGACGCGCCGGGCAGACCGGTGAGCCGGGCCGCGAGGTCGGCCATGGTGCGGGACCGCATCACCAGGGAGGGGTCGACGGTCGTCCCGCCGAGCCGCTCGATGGCGCTGGTCAGGTCGGCGATGACCAACGAGTCCAGCCCTAGGTCGGGCAGTGGGCAGTCACCCGGGTCCTCGCCGAGCACGTCGACGAAGGCGTCACGCACCAGCCGGTACGCGACCCCCGGGTCGGCAGCCGGCATCGGTCCGACCGGGACGGCATCGACCGGGACGGCATCGGCGGAGGCGGGCGCGGCGGGGGGAAGCGCGGCGGGGGCGGCAGCGGCGAACGCCGGCCCCACCGGTGCGGGTTCGGCCGGTCCGGAGTCTGCGGTCGGCAGCGACACGGTGCTGCCGGGGAACACCACGCCGCCCCCGGTGAGCAGGTGCGCGTCGAAGCCGGTCAACGCCTGGTCGAGGGTGATCGAGTGCCCGGCGGAGAAGGACGCGTCCGCCGCCATGCCGATGCCGGCCCAGTTCGGCCAGGCGTGCGCGGTCACCGTCGGGCCGTCCTCGCCGGCCTGCTCGGCCAGCGCCATCTGGTACGCGTTGGCCAGGGCGTAGTCCACCAGGCCACGGCCGGCGGCCGGCAGGGTGCCGGCGATCGAGGAGACCAGGGCGACGTAGCCAGCGCCTTCAGTTCGGGCGAGTGCGACCACGTTGCGGGAGCCGGCGACCTTCGGGGCAGTCACCCGGGCCGCCTCCGACCACTGCCGACGACGCAGCGACCCGAACTGGTTGACCCCACCGGAGCAGTGCACGACTCCGCGCAGCCGGCCCCACCGGCGGGCGAAGGACGCGGCGGCGGCGGTCAACGCGTCCGCGTCCGCGACGTCGCACCGGTGGTAGTCCACCTCGGTGCCCGGCGGCAACCCGCGCAGGAAGTCCTCGGCCGCCGGATCGGCCGGTGACCGGCCGACGATGCCGATGCGCCGGACGCCGCGCGCCACCAGGTGCGTGACCAGTCGCCGGCCGACCGCGCCGAGGCCGCCGGTGACCAGGTGGTACCCGTCCACGGTCAGGTCGACGGGCGGTCCCGGGCGGGCCGGCACCTGGGTCGGGACGTATCGGACGCCACTGCGGTAGGCGACGACGGTGTCCGCGCCGGGGCGCAGTGCGGTGAACTCGGCGGCGATCTGCCGGGCGCGGGTCTCGACCGGGTCGGCCGGGTCGAGGTCGAGCACGACGACGGCGAACCGGTTCTCGGCGGCGGCGGCGCGGACCGCGAACGCCCGCGCTGCGGCCTCGGGGTTCAGCAGCGCACGGTCCGCCTCGTCGACGGTGGCCGAACGGTGTTCGACCCAGACCACCCTGCCCTGCGGTGGGAGGGTGGCGGCCAAGGAGCGGAGCTGCTCCCAGAACTCGCTCAGGTCCGGTTCGGTGTCGGCGGGTCCGGGGGCGGTGTTGGCCACCACGAGGGCACGGGTCGATGCCCCGTCGGGGGCGAGGTCGGCGCCCTGGGCGGAGAGCGCGGCGGAGACCGCACCGCCGATGGCCCGATCTGCCACGACCACCCGCACGGTGATCCCGTACGCCGACGCCCCGGGGAGGGGGTCGGCGGTCCGCCACCGGGTGCGCAGTGCTTCCGGCGCGGGCGTCGACGACGCGTCGCCGGGGTGGCGGTCGTCGACGGGATCGGGCCGGGGTGGGTCCATCGGGGGTGTGGAGTTCGCCGGGGGCAGGTGCACGGTGGTGGCCGGGGTCGGCACGGTCACCGGCTCGGTGGTGTGGGTGTGCCAGTAACGGTCCCGGGCGAACGGGTAGGTGGGTAGCCCGACGATCCGTGCGCCCGGTGCGGACAGGGCGGCCCAGTCCACGTCGGCATAGCCCTGCCGGACCTGGTCGGCCACCGCCGTGTGCCGCTGCGCCGTCGATCCTTCCGGGTCGGCGGGGGGCGTGTCGGCGGTCCGGGCGCTGTCGACGCGGGCGATCGGGATCCGGCCGTCGGCGACCGCCCTCAGCTGCTCGGCGAGGGCGTGGCCGGTCGCGCCGGTCACCGCGGTCTGGTAGTCGAGCGATGAGCGGCCGACGTTGGCGGTGTGGCAGAGGTCGGCGGTGGCCCGGTCGTCGGGGGAGGCCGCGAAGGATTCGGCGTACGCGGTGGCGAGTCGGCGTACCGCGTCCTCGCTGGCTGCGGAGACCTTCACCAGGTGCGACTGCTGCGGCAGGGGCTCCCGGACCACCGGAACCGGAGCCTCCTCGACGATGACGTGCGCATTAACCCCACCCATCCCGAACGCCGACACCGCCGCCCGACGAGGCACACCCACCACCCGAGGCCACACCACCGGCTGATCCGCCACAAAGAACGGCGTGTCCTCAAACCGAATATGATCATTCGGCCGCACCACATGCAACGTCGCCGGCACCACCTCATGCTCCAACGACAACAACACCTTCACCAACCCCGCCAACCCCGCAGCCGGCTCCAAATGACCAATGTTCGACTTCAACGAACCAATCGCACAAAACTGCGTCCGCGACGTAAACCCCCGCCACGCACGAGTCAAACCCTCCACCTCAATCGGATCACCCAACGACGTCCCCGTCCCATGCGCCTCCACCATCCCAATCCCATCCGGACCCACACCCGCATCCCGCAACGCCGCCACAATCACCTCCCGCTGCGCGGCACTGCTCGGCACCGTCAAACCACTCGTCCGACCACCGTGATTCACCGCCGAACCCCGAATCACCCCACGAACCCGATCCCCATCACGCACCGCATCCACCAACGGCTTCACCACCACCGTCACCACACCCTCACCCGGCACGAACCCATCCGCCCCCGCATCGAACGCCCGCGACGCACCCGTCGGGGAGA
>NZ_JBIUCH010000050.1:0-6576 GCF_044548625.1 Micromonospora sp. NPDC051925
TTCTACAGCCAGGGTCTTGGTGATATCGACTGGGCCGGGGTGCACCACGGTAAGGGTCATCGGACCACCACCATCCCCACCTACCCCTTCGAACGCCGGGAATTGAGCGCGCCCCGGGTCCACGAGTCCGCCGCCCAGCGGCGTCGGCCGGAGCCGGAGATTTCCGTACCCGCAGCAGGTGATGGGGCAGTCGGCCACCCGTTGTTCGACCGTCACTACGAGCACTGAGCGAGGGAACGTGACGTACCGGGTTGAGACCTACGAGAAGACCTTTGCCGCGCACGAGCCGTTCATCGCCCAGCACCGCTCCGCCGACCTCGGCATCCTGCCCGCCGCCGTGCAACTGGAGATGGCCCTGCTGGGGGTCGCCCAACGCCGGGCGTTCAGCCCGCTCGAACTTGTCGACGTCGCCTTCGTCCGGCCGTTCACGGTCGCCGACGGCGAGCAGGTCACCGGCCGCCTGGACGTGACCCTGGGGGAGCGGACCCGATTCGAGCTGAGCGCGGTCACCCCCGACGGCCGCAAGACGGTCTCGACCGGCTCGGGCGGGCCGATCGCGTCCGGCACCCACCCACCGGCCGCCTGGGAGGTGGACTGCCCGGTACCGGTCCCGCCGGAGCGCATCTACGACAGCTGGTCGGCGGCCGGCCTGGTGTACGGGCCGGACTTCCGGACCGTACGTCGGCTCTCCGTCGGTGCCGGCACCGCCGAGGCGACCCTGGAGACGGTGGCCCAGCCGCTGCCGTGGTACTCCCACCCGCTGCTGATCGACGGGGTCTTCCAGGTGGTCAGCTGTGCCCTCCAGGACCTCGCCGGGGGCGACCCGCCGGGGCCGATGCTGCCGATCGGCGTGGCACGCCTCGCCCTGCACACCGAACTGTCCCCGCTCACCGCCGGGGTCACCGTCCGGGTACGGCGTACCGCCGTGCAGGACGCCTGGTCCGTCGCGGACGCCGTCCTGTCGGACCCCACCGGCCGGGTCGTCGCCGAACTCACCGGGGTACGGATGCGCCGGTTGCCGGCCCCGCGTCCCGCGCCGGCAACCGGGCGGCTGCTCACCCGGATCGAGTGGGCCCCCGCCGACGCCCCTGCCCCCGGGCAGCCGGCGGCCGGCACCTGGGTGGTCCTGCATCCGGGCGACCCGGATGGCGCGGGGGCAGCCACCGTGCGGGCGCTGCGCGCCGATGGTGCCCGGGTCGTCGAGGTCCTGCCCGAGGCTCCGGCGACCGGCCTCGGGGACGACCAGCGCCTCGTCCGTGAGCCCGACGAGCGGACGTTCCAGCAGCTCTGGGAGGAGATCGCCGAGCCGGTCACCGGAGTCGTGCACCTGTGGAGCACCGGCCCGGCCCGGCCGGAACCCGCCGAACTGCGCGTCGGTCTGTACTCCTGCCTCGCCGCCCTGAAGACCCTCGGCCAGCGGCAGCGCTCCGGTCGCTTCCTGGTCGTCACGGAACGCGGCCAGCCGGTGGCCGGCGGGGACGTCCCGGAGCCGGCACGGGCCGCGCTGTGGGGACTGGTCCGCACCGCCGCCATCGAGTACCCGGGGCTGCGACCCCGCCTCATCGACCTCGACCCCGCCTCGGCCGCCGCCCTGCCGGCCGAGTTGGGCGACGGGGGACCGGTGGAGGTCGGCTACCGCGCCGGGGTACGCCACGAGCCCGTCCGCGTTCCGCTCGACGCGTCCGACGGCGGTCGGCCGCCGGTCCGGCCGGCGGGCCGCTACCTGATCCTCGGCGGGCACGGCGGGCTGGGCCTGGCGGTGGCCCGCCGCTTCGCCGCGGACGGCGCCGGCCTGGTCGCCCTGGTCAGCCGCTCCGGTGGCACCGACGTCGACCGGGCCGCCCTGGCCGGGATCGAGTCGTACGGCTGCCAGGTGGTCTCGTTCGCCGCCGACGTCGGCGCACCCGGCGCGTTGGCCACGGTGGTGCAGGAGATCCGCCGCCGCTTCGGCGACCTGCACGGCGTGGTGCACGCCGCCGGCGCGCTCAAGGACGGACTGCTGCGCGGCGTCACCGTCGGGGACGTGGCCGAGGTGCTGCGCCCGAAGGTCGACGGGGCACACGAGCTGGCCGCCGCCGTCGCCGGCACCGAGCTGGACTTCGCCGTGCTGTTCGCCTCGGTCTCCGGCACCTTCGGCAACCTCGGCCAGGGCGGGTACGCCGCCGCCAACGCCTACCTCGACGCGTTCGCGCATGCCCAGGGCACCCCGTGGACCAGTGTGGACTGGGGGCTGTGGGGCGAGGTGGGGATGGGCACGGCGGTCGCCGCGCAGCTCCGGCGGCGGGGCGTCCGGCCGCTGGGCACGATCGAGGCGCTCGACGCGCTGATGACCGTCCTGCGTGACGACGTCCGGCAGGTCGTCATCGCCCATCCCGACGCCGCGCCGGGCGTCGGGTCCGGCGTCACCGGGGAGGCGACCGGTGCCGGGGCGGCCCCCGCCCACCCGGCAGCCGCACCGCCGGCCGCCGCCGGCCCGGCACCGGGTGCCGCCGGGCCCGGTGCCTCCCCGCGCGGTTCGTCCGGGAGCGGCGACACCGACGCCGGGCGCACCGAGGACGGGCTTGCCGACTTCCTCGCCGAGCGGCTGGGCCTCGGCGGCCTCGACCGGACCGCCCCGCTGACCGACTACGGCATCAACTCGATCATGAGCGTCGAGCTGGCCGAGGAGCTGTCCCGGCGGTGGGCGGTCGCCCTCCCGGCCACCCTCTTCCTCGAGTACGGCGACTTCGCCGAGCTGGCCGGGGCGCTCGCCACCCGGTACGGGGCCCGGCCACCCGCCCCGCAGCCGGCACCGGCCGCCGCTGCGTCCCCGCCGGTCGCGGTCGTGCCCTCCCCGGCCGATGTCGCCTCGCCGGTCGACGTGGTGTCTGCGCCGATGCCGCAGGCCACGTCGGCAACGGCGCAGGCACCGCGCTCCGCGCCCCACCCGGTGTCCGGAACCGTGCCGGCCCCGGCTGCGGGACCGGCCCCCGTCACCGGGCCGGCGACGCGGCGGGCCGGCGACATCGCCGTGGTGGCCGTCTCCGGCGACCTGCCCGGGGGACGCGACCTGGCCGACCTGTGGCCGATGCTCCGACGCGGGGCGGACGCCTTCACCGAGATCCCGGCGGAACGCTGGAACGTCGACGACCACTACCAGCAACGCGGCCCCGACATGACCGGAACGTACTGCCGGACCGGCGCGTTCGTCGCCGGGATCGACCGCTTCGACCCGAAGTTCTTCGGCATCGCCGTGCGGGAGGCCGAGGAGATGGACCCGCAGCAGAAGCTGCTGCTGGAGCACGCCTGGTCGGTGGTGGACGACAGCGGGCTCGCCGGCCGGCGGGACATCGGCGTCTTCGTCGGGGCCACCTACACCCACCACCGCGACGCGCAGGGGCTGGCCGTCGTCGGGCCGCACACCGCCCTCGGCTCGATGAACGCCGTCCTGGCCAACCGCATCTCCTACGCGCTGGACCTGACCGGCCCGTCGCAGACCGTCGACACGCTCTGCTCGTCGTCCCTGGTCGCCCTCCAGCAGGCGGTGGTGAGCCTGCGTACCGGGCAGTGCGGCGCGGCCATCGTCGCCGCCTGCCACGTCGGGTTGACGCCCTGGTACTACCGCAGCCTCAGCCAGCTCGGCGCGCTGTCACCGACCCGGCCCCGGCCGTTCGACGACCGGGCCGACGGGTTCGTGCCCGGCGAGGGCGCGGTGGCCGTCATGCTGAAGCGACTCGACGACGCCGAACGCGACGGTGACCGCATTCACGCGGTGATCCGGGGCGCGGCGGTCAACCACGGCGGCCGGGGCAGCGCCCTGCCGGTGCCGCGCAGCGAGTCGCAGGTCGCGGTGATCCGGGCCGCGCTGGCCGACGCCGCGCTCACCCCGGCCGACATCTCCCTGGTCGAGACGCACGGCACGGCGACCCGGCTCGGCGACCCGATCGAGATCGCCGCCCTGGCCGAGGTCTTCGACGGTGACCGGCCCGAACCGTGCCACCTCGGCTCGGTCAAGGCGAACATCGGTCATCTGGAACCGGCGAGTGGCCTGGCCGGTCTGGCCAAGGTCCTGCTCTGCCTCGAACACGGGGAGATCCCGCCGCTGGCCGGGTTCGCGACGCTCGGCGCGCACATCACCCTGCCCGAGGGTCGGCTGGCCATCCCGACCGCGCCGAAGCCGTGGCGTGCCACCGGGCCGCGCCGGGCCGGCATCAGCGCCTTCGGGATGGGCGGGACGAACGCGCACGTCGTCGTCGAGGAGTACACCCCGAACCTGACCGCCCGGCCCGTCGACGAGCCGGCGCGCGAGCACCTGCTGGTGCTGTCGGCACACACCCCCGAACTGCTGGCCCGGCGGGTCGCGGACGTACGACGGCTGGTCGAGGCGGACAGCGCCGTCGACGCCGAGGCGCTCTGCTTCTCCGCCTCGGTCGGGCGTGCCCACCTGCCGTACCGGATCGCCGTGCTCGGTGCGACCGGGTCGGAGCTGGGCGCGGGCCTGCGCCAGGCGTTGCGCACCGGGTCGGAACTGTCGGGAATGGTGCTGCGCGGCGACACGGTGCTCACCGGTGAACCGGTACCGGTCGGGCGGGACCTCGCCGAGCGGCTGGCGGCGTACCTGCCGTGGCCCGTCGAGCGGATCGCCGCCGAGCTGCGTACCCGTGACGCCGGGCTGCTCACCGCGCTGGCCTGCGGGTACGTCGCCGGCCGCGACGTCGACTGGCGACCGTTGTACGCGGGCGGCGGACTCCGCCGGCTGGCACTGCCGCCCTACCCGTTCCGGGACCGCGTCGACCGTGTCCCCGCCCGGCCGGTCCCCGATCCGTCCGTGACGTCGGCGACGGCCCCGGTGGCCGGAGGAGCTGTCCTCGACCGGCTGCTGGCCGCCCACCGGGTCTTCGGCCAGGAGACGGTGCCGGCGGCGTTCCTGATCGCCAGCGGGTTCGCCACCGCCGCCGTCCTGGAGCGGCTCGCCTTCACCGCCCGTGGCACCGGGCGGCACCGGCTCACCGACGACCGGTCCGACGCCGCCGCCGGCAGCACCGCGACGTTCCGGTACGGGGGCCTGGCCATCGGCCACCTCACGATGGGCGCGGCCCGACCGGAGGGACCGCCCCCCGCCCCGCTGTCGATGGACCGGCAGCGCGCCGGACACCCCCGCACGCTCGACCCGGCCGGCCTGTACGCGTGGTTCGCCGCCAAACGGGTCGACTTCGGCGCGTCGCTGCGGGTCATCGACCACATCTCGTACGGCACGACCGGGGTGCTCGCCCGGGTCGACCTCACCGACGTCGACCCGGCGGCGCGGGCGGTGGCCGCGCTCGACGCGGCGCTCCAGAGCATGGCGGTCCTGACGCTGGCCGACCCGACCGCCTCCGCGCTGACCTACCTGCCGGTGTCGATCGGCCGGGCGGTGCGCTGGGCGGACCCGGCCGACACCCGGCACGTGCACCTGCGGCTCACCGGTCAGGACGTCGACGGCAGCCGTCGGGCCGACGCCGCGCTGCTGGACGCCGCAGGCCGGGTCCTGGTCTCCCTGAAGGACGTCGTGTACCGGCCCGTCGCGCCGCCCGGCGCGGACCAACCGGCGGATGCGCCGTCGTCGGCCGGAGCGCCCTCGCAGGTGATGGACGCGGAGTCGCCGGTCGAGGACGCCTCACCGGCGGCACCGGCCGAGCGGCGGCCGGCCACCGGTCGGGCGGTGGAGGCGATCGTCGTCGAGCTGGTCCGCACGGTGCTGCGGGATCCGGACGTCACCGCGACCGGTTCGCTCGCCGCGACCGGCATCGACTCGATGCTCGCCACCATGGTCGCCGCCGAACTTCAGGAGCGGCTCGGGGTGTCGTTGAGCCCGGTGGAGGTGTTGCAGGCGCGGGACTGCCGGGCCCTGGCCGCCGTCGTGACGTCCCTCGCCCCGGAGGAGACGATCCTGGCGGCCGTCGCGCCGGCCGAGGACCGGACGGACGTCGCCGCGACCGGGGACCGGACCGAGGTCGCCGGGCCCACCGTCGACCAGGCTCAGGCCGGCGACCGGTCGGTCTCGGCTCCCGTCGCCGTGCGGGAACAGCCTCCCGCCCAGCCGGACGGTGGGGATCGCCGCGACCTGGCCGTCATCGGGATGGCCTGCGCGCTGCCCGGCGCGACCGACCCGGAGGGGTTCTGGTCCCTGCTGGCGCAGGGCGGCAGCGGCGTCGGCCCCGCGCCCGCCTTCCGCTGGCCGGCTGCCGGCGACGACGCCGCGGTCGGCGGCTTCCTGGCCCCGATCGACGAGTTCGACGCCCGGTTCTTCGACTTCTTCGCCAAGCAGGCCGAGGTGCTGGACCCGCAGGTCCGCTGGCTGCTGCGCACCGCGTGGGAGGCGTTGGAATCCGCCGGCATCGCGCCACTGTCCACGCCCACCTCGACCGGGGTGTTCGTCGGCGCCAGCTACCAGCACTACAAGGACTACAACCTCCCGCCGGAGTTGGACGCGCCGAGCGGACTGGGCAACCACAACGCGTTCCTGGCGAATCGGGTGAGTTATTTCCTGGATCTGTCGGGTCCGAGCATGACGATCGACACGTTGTGTTCGTCGTCGTTGGTGGCTCTGCACACGGC
>NZ_JBIUCH010000051.1:0-5679 GCF_044548625.1 Micromonospora sp. NPDC051925
ATCCCCCAAAACCACACACCCCACTCTCGGCGTGTTGCCCCCCCGGCTGGGGGCCGGCCTTGGGGGGCGGGCCCCCCCCCCCCACTTCTTCCGGGGGGGGGGGGGGGGGGGGGGGCCCCCCCCCCCCCGACGCATCGAAAGCCCGCCTCCGGCTTCGACGATCAGGACGCTGACCATGGACGACACCATCCTCGAGATGCGACGCATCACGAAGACCTTCCCCGGGGTCACCGCACTGCAGGACGTCTCCCTCGCGGTGCGTCGAGGGGAGATCCACGCCATCTGCGGCGAGAACGGCGCCGGCAAGTCCACCCTGATGAAGGTGCTCTCCGGGGTGCACCCGACCGGCTCCTACGACGGCGACATCGTCTTCGACGGCAAACCGGTGCACTTCCGGGGCATCCGCGACAGCGAGTCTCACGGCATCGTCATCATCCACCAGGAACTCGCGCTGGTGCCGTACCTGTCGATCGCCGAGAACATCTTCCTCGGCAACGAGCGGCGCGGGCCGGGTGGCCTCATCGACTGGAACCGGGCCAACGCCGACGCCGCCGAGCTGCTGGCCTCGGTGGGCCTGCACGAGAACCCGGTCACCCCGGTCATCCAGCTCGGCGTCGGCAAGCAGCAGCTGGTCGAGATCGCCAAGGCGCTGTCCAAGAAGGTGCGACTGCTCATCCTGGACGAGCCGACCGCCGCGCTCAACGACGTCGACTCGGCGCACCTGCTCGATCTGCTGCGACGGCTGCGCGACCGGGGCATCACCTGCATCCTGATCTCGCACAAGCTCAACGAGGTCACCGCGATCGCCGACTCGACCACCGTCATCCGCGACGGGCACACGGTGGAGACGCTCACCATGGCCTCCGGGGAGGTCACCCAGGAGCGGATCATCCGGGGGATGGTCGGCCGGGACCTGGACAGCTTCTACCCCGACCGGGTCTCGTCGCCGGGGGAGGAGGTGCTGCGCATCGAGAACTGGAGCGTACGGCACCCCACCCAGGAGCGGCTCGTCGTCGACAACGCCAGCCTGAACGTGCGGGCCGGCGAGGTGGTCGGCATCGCCGGGCTGATGGGCGCCGGGCGTACCGAACTGGCGATGAGCGTCTTCGGCCGGTCGTACGGTCGGGACGTGCGCGGTCGGCTGTTCGTACGCGGCCGGGAGGTACGGGCGCACACCGTCGCGGAGGCCATCGACCACGGCATCGCCTACGTCACCGAGGACCGCAAGCGCTTCGGCCTCAACCTCATCGACGACGTCCGGCGCAACGTCTCCGCCGCCGCGCTGGGCCGGCTCGCCCGCTTCGGCTGGGTCAACGGCAACGAGGAGATCAGGGTCGCTGAGCAGAGCCGGCGCGAGATGAACATCAAGACGCCCAGCGTGATGGCGGTGGTCGGCAAGCTCTCCGGCGGCAACCAACAGAAGGTCGTGCTGTCGAAGTGGCTGTTCACCAACCCCGACGTGCTGATCCTTGACGAACCGACCCGGGGGATCGACGTCGGGGCGAAGTTCGAGATCTACACGATCGTCAACCGGCTCGTCGCCGACGGCAGGGCGGTGATCCTGATCTCCTCGGAGCTGCCGGAGCTGCTCGGCATGTGTGACCGCATCTACACCCTCGCCGCCGGCCGGATCACCGGCCAGGTGCCGGTGGCCGAGGCGACCCAGGAGAACCTCATGGACCTGATGACGAAGGACAAGGAGCGCGTGGGATGACCAGCGTCAAGACCTCATCGCCGCCGTCCCCGCAGCCCACCGGGAAGAGTCCGGGCGTCGCCCTGCACGCCGGCACCAGCGACCTGCGGGCGCTGGTCAGGAACAACCTGCGGCAGAGCGGGATCTACGTCGCCCTGGTCGTCATCGTCGCGCTGTTCGCCGTGCTCACCGGCGGGGTGTCGCTGAGCCCCGGCAACATCACCAACATCGTCCTCCAGTACTCCTACATCCTGGTGCTGGCGATCGGCATGGTCATCATCATCATCGGCGGGCACATCGACCTGTCGGTGGGATCGGTGGTCGCCCTCACCGGCGCGGTCTCCGCCGTGCTCGTCATCCAGCAGGGCCTCCCCTGGTGGGTCGGCATGTTGGCCGCCCTGGCGGTGGGCCTCGCGGTCGGCGCCTGGCACGGTTTCTGGGTGGCGTACGCCGGAATTCCGGCCTTCATCGTGACGCTCGCCGGCATGCTGCTGTTCCGGGGCCTGACCCTGCGGGTGCTCGACAACATCTCGCTCTCGCCGTTCCCCGCCGAGTACCAGCAGGTCGCGGCCGGCTTCCTCAACGGGCTGCTCGGCGGGCAGGGTTTCGACGCCTTCACCCTGCTGATCGGCGTCGTCGCGGTGGCCGGGTACGCGGTGAGCGGCTTCCGCACCCGGGTGGCCCGGGTCCGCTACCAGCAGCCCGTCGAGTCGTTCCCGCTGTTCGTCGCCCGGGTGGTGCTGGTGGGGGCCGTCATCATGTACTTCGCCTGGCAGTTGGCACACGCCCGGGGCCTGCCGATCGTGCTGATCATCCTGGCCGCGTTGGTGCTGTTCTACGGCCTGCTCACCCGGCGTACGGTCTTCGGCCGGCAGGTCTACGCGATCGGCGGCAACCTCTCGGCGGCGATGCTGTCCGGGGTCAAGGTGCGCACGGTCAACTTCTGGATGTTCGTCAACATGGGCTTCCTGGCGGCGGTGGCCGGGGTGATCTACTCCTCGCGCTCCAACGGCGCCCAGCCCGCCGCGGGCAACATGTTCGAACTCGACGCGATCGCCGCCGCGTTCATCGGTGGCGCGGCGGTCACCGGTGGGGTCGGCACGGTGGTGGGTGCCATGGTCGGTGGTCTGATCATGGCGGTGATGAGCAACGGGATGCAGCTCATGGGCATCGACCAGTCCATCCAGTCGGTGGTGAAGGGGCTGGTGCTGCTTATCGCCGTCGCCTTCGACGTCTACAACAAGCGCCGCGCCGGCTCCGCCCGCTGAGGCGGCGCGCCGGTCGTCGGCCATCCGGTTCCGGGGCAGGCACCCCCCGGCAGACAACCCCGTGACGCGTCGGGCTCACCGACGGTGTTGCGGGGTTGGCTGCTGTCTGCCGCCGGTCCGTGTCCCCGATGTTTCGGCTTGACGAACATCATGTTATCGCTCACAGTCTATGTCTAGTGGGAGTCGGGCCCGCGGTGGTTGGTCGACCTGCGCCATCGTCGTCAGCTCGCGTCGCGGGACATCGCGGACGCGTCGTCGAGTGAACGCTGACATCGACAAGCATCAAACAATGTGTCGACGGAGCCCCGGACGCGGTTCGGGGCGACCGTCGATCGACCGTTTGCGAAGGAGGGTCATGGTTACCAGGAGCGCGGTACCGATCGGGGTCCGGCGAGGGCGTGGCTGGTGGTCACGGGTCGTCGCCGGACTGTTGGCGGTGCTGGTCGGCGGTGGTCTCGTCGTGGTCGAGTCGACCGGGGCGGCTGCGGCGACGGTGGACACCAACGCCTCGTACGTGTTGGTGAACCGCAACAGTGGCAAGGCGTTGGACCTCTACAACCGGGCCACGACCGACGGCGCCCGGATCACCCAGTGGACGCGAAACGACGGCGCGTGGCAGCAGTGGCAGTTCGTCGACTCGGGCGGCGGCTACTACCGGTTGAAGTCGCGGCACTCGGGCAAGGTCCTCGACGTCTACAACTTCTCCACCGCAGACGGCGCGTCGATCGTGCAGTGGGCCGACGGCAACGGCACCAACCAGCAGTTCCGGCTCGCCGACTCGACCGACGGGTACGTGCGACTGATCAACCGCAACAGCGGCAAGGCGATGGAGGTGCAGAACGCCTCGACCGCCGACGGCGGCAACATCGTCCAGTACAGCGACTGGGGCGGCACCAACCAGCAGTGGCAGCTCGTCCGCGTCGACGGCGGCACCACCCCCACCACGCCGCCCACCACGCCACCGGCGAGCGGCTCGTTCACCAACCCGGTGGTGTGGCAGGACTTCGCCGACGTCGACGTGATCCGGGTCGGCGACGCGTTCTACCTGTCCGCCTCGACCATGCACTACTCGCCGGGCGCCCCGATCCTGCGCTCGTACGACCTGGTCAACTGGGAGTTCGCCGGCCACTCGGTGCCCAAGCTGGACTTCGGCGCGAAGTACGACATGTCCGGTGGCCGGGCGTACGTCGACGGGATCTGGGCGTCCACGCTCAACTACCGACCGAGCAACCGCACCTACTACTGGGCCGGCTGCATCGACTTCGCCAAGACCTACATCTACACCGCCGCCGCGGTCGACGGGGCCTGGAACCAGCACGCCACCATCAACAAGTGCTACTACGACGCCGGCATGCTGGTGGACGACAACGACACCATGTACGTCGCCTACGGCAACACCCAGATCAGCGTGGCGCAGCTGTCGGCGGACGGCAAGAGCGAGGTCCGCAGCCAGCAGGTCTTCTCCACCCCGTCGAGCGTGGGCACCCTGGAGGGGGCCCGGTTCTACAAGCGCAACGGCAGCTACTACATCTGGCTCACCCGGCCGGCCAACGGGCAGTACGTCCTGAAGTCGTCCAGCCCGTTCGGCCCGTACGAGATGCGGCAGGTGCTGCTCAACATGCCCGGCCCGATCTCCGGCGGCGGCGTGCCGCACCAGGGCGGGCTGGTGCAGACCCCGGGCGGACAGTGGTACTACATGTCGTTCGTCGACGCCTACCCCGGCGGCCGGGTGCCCGCCCTGGCCCCGATCACCTGGACCGCCGACGGTTGGCCGCAGATCCAGACGGTCAACGGCGGCTGGGGCGCCTCGTACCCGAATCCGCTGCCCACCCGGCCGGTCAAGCCGCTGACCGGCACCGACACCTTCACCGGCAGCACCCTCGGCCCGCAGTGGGAGTGGAACCACAACCCGGACAACACGAAGTGGTCGGTCAACAACGGCCTGCGCTTGCAGACCGCGACCGTCACCAACGACCTCTACGGCGCCCGGAACACGGTCACCCACCGCATCCAGGGACCGACCTCCACCGCCACCGTCGAACTCGACTACTCGGCGTTGCGCGACGGCGACCGGACCGGCCTGGCCGTGCTGCGCAACTCCTCCGCCTGGATCGGCGTCAGACGCGACAACGGGGCCACCCGCGTCTCGATGACCAACAACCTGACCATGGACGGCAACTGGAACACCACCAACACCGGTGCCGAGATCGCCTCGGCCCCGGTCAGTGGGGGCCGGATCTGGCTGCGGGCCACCGCCGACATCCGACCCGGTGCCGGCCGTCAGGCCCGCTTCTCCTACAGCACCGACGGCACCACCTTCACCTCGCTCGGCAACGCGCTCACCCTCGACAGCAACTGGCAGTTCTTCATGGGCTACCGGTACGCCATCTTCAACCACGCCACCCAGGCCCTCGGTGGCACCAGCACGATCCGGCAGTTCCAGCTCACCACTCCCTGACCCACCCGGCTCCGGCCCGGAGCCGTCGTGATCGTGCCGGCGGGCCTCGCTGATCGCGGCCCGTCGGCACGGCCGGGACCAGGTGTCGATCCCGCACCCCGGGCTCCGGCCACCCCGCACCGGCACGCGGAATGGGGCTGCCCCGATCGGGGCAGCCCCATTCCGCGTGTTTTGACCGTTTTTGGGCAGGGTGGTCTTGGGTGTGGTGTGGGTGTTTGGTGGTGCTGTGGGGGGTGGGTGGTTACTTTCCCTTGTGGAGG
>NZ_JBIUCH010000052.1:2500-5240 GCF_044548625.1 Micromonospora sp. NPDC051925
GGGAGTGAAATAGTACCTGAAACCGTTCGCCTACAATCCGTCGGAGCCTTGCGGGGTGACGGCGTGCCTTTTGAAGAATGAGCCTGCGAGTTAGTGGCATGTGGCGAGGTTAACCCGTGTGGGGGAGCCGTAGCGAAAGCGAGTCTGAATAGGGCGTCGTAGTCGCATGTTCTAGACCCGAAGCGGAGTGATCTAGCCATGGGCAGGCTGAAGCGCGGGTAAGACCGCGTGGAGGGCCGAACCCACCAACGTTGAAAAGTTGGGGGATGACCTGTGGTTAGGGGTGAAAGGCCAATCAAACTCCGTGATAGCTGGTTCTCCCCGAAATGCATTTAGGTGCAGCGTCGCGTGTTTCTTGCCGGAGGTAGAGCACTGGATGGTCTAGGGGGCCCACAAGCTTACCGAAATCAGCCAAACTCCGAATGCCGGTAAGTGAGAGCGCGGCAGTGAGACTGCGGGGGATAAGCTTCGTAGTCGAGAGGGAAACAGCCCAGATCACCAGCTAAGGCCCCTAAGCGTGTGCTAAGTGGAAAAGGATGTGGGGTCGCATAGACAACCAGGAGGTTGGCTTAGAAGCAGCCATCCTTTAAAGAGTGCGTAATAGCTCACTGGTCAAGTGGTTCCGCGCCGACAATGTAGCGGGGCTCAAGCACACCGCCGAAGCTGTGGCATTCACATTTCAACCTCGTCAGGTCTTGATACCTGGTGCAGGTGTGTGGATGGGTAGGGGAGCGTCGTGCCGGGGGTGAAGCAGCGGGGTGACCCAGTTGTGGACGCGGCACGAGTGAGAATGCAGGCATGAGTAGCGAAAGAAGGGTGAGAAACCCTTCCGCCGGATGACCAAGGGTTCCAGGGCCAGGCTAATCCGCCCTGGGTGAGTCGGGACCTAAGGCGAGGCCGAGAGGCGTAGTCGATGGACAACGGGTTGATATTCCCGTACCCGCGAAAGAGCGCCCGTGATGAACCCTGTTGTGCTAACCGCCCGAACTGGCTGATGTCTTCGGATTGATGTTGGGGAGCGTGGGAACCTGGTGGGTAGTAGTCAAGCGATGGGGTGACGCAGGAAGGTAGCTGAGCCCGGCCGGTGGTTGTGCCGGGGTAAGCGTGTAGGCCGTGTTGTAGGCAAATCCGCAACACTTGTGGCTGAGACGTGATGCCGAGCCGATTCAGGTGAAGTCAGTGATCCTATGCTGCCGAGAAAAGCCTCTAGCGAGTTCTTAGCGGCCCGTACCCCAAACCGACACAGGTGGTCAGGTAGAGAATACCGAGGCGATCGGGCGAACTGTGGTTAAGGAACTCGGCAAATTGCCCCCGTAACTTAGGGAGAAGGGGGGCCGGAGACGTGAAGCCCCGTGCGGGTGGAGCGTTGTATGGCCGCAGAGAGCAGGGGGAAGCGACTGTTTACTAAAAACACAGGTCCATGCGAAGAAGTAATTCGATGTATATGGACTGACGCCTGCCCGGTGCTGGAACGTTAAGGGGACCTGTTAGCCCTTTTGGGGGCGAGGCGGAGAACTTAAGCGCCAGTAAACGGCGGTGGTAACTATAACCATCCTAAGGTAGCGAAATTCCTTGTCGGGTAAGTTCCGACCTGCACGAATGGCGTAACGACTTCCCCACTGTCTCAACCACAGGCCCGGCGAAATTGCATTACGAGTAAAGATGCTCGTTACGCGCGGCAGGACGGAAAGACCCCGGGACCTTTACTATAGCTTGACATTGGTATCTGAATGGGCTTGTGTAGGATAGGTGGGAGCCAGTGAAACCTGTACGCCAGTATAGGTGGAGGCAATCTTGAAATACCACTCTGGTTGATTTGGGTATCTAACTTCGGACCGTTATCCGGTTCAGGGACAGTGTCTGGTGGGTAGTTTAACTGGGGCGGTTGCCTCCTAAAGGGTAACGGAGGCGCCCAAAGGTTCCCTCAGCCTGGTTGGCAATCAGGTGTTGAGTGCAAGTACACAAGGGAGCTTGACTGTGAGACTGACAGGTCGAGCAGGGACGAAAGTCGGGACTAGTGATCCGGCACTTGCGAGTGGAAGCGGTGTCGCTCAACGGATAAAAGGTACCCCGGGGATAACAGGCTGATCTTCCCCAAGAGTCCATATCGACGGGATGGTTTGGCACCTCGATGTCGGCTCGTCGCATCCTGGGGCTGTAGCAGGTCCCAAGGGTTGGGCTGTTCGCCCATTAAAGCGGTACGCGAGCTGGGTTTAGAACGTCGTGAGACAGTTCGGTCCCTATCCGCCGTGCGCGTAGGATACTTGAGAAGGGCTGTCCCTAGTACGAGAGGACCGGGACGGACGAACCTCTGGTGTGCCAGTTGTCCCGCCAGGGGCACGGCTGGTTAGCTACGTTCGGAAGGGATAACCGCTGAAAGCATCTAAGCGGGAAGCCTGCTTCAAGATGAGGTATCCCACCCACCTTTGGTGGGGTAAGGCCCCCAGCTAGACGACTGGGTTGATAGGCCGGAAATGTAAGCCCGGTAACGGGTTCAGTTGACCGGTACTAATAGGCCGAGGACTTGACTACGAAGCTGCTACGCGTCCACTGTGCAACTCTGAACACAACGAACAACCCCCACGTGTGTGGGTGCGTGTTGTTTGACATGTTCATAGAGTTACGGCGGTCATGGCGGAGGGGAAACGCCCGGTCACATTCCGAACCCGGAAGCTAAGCCCTCCAGCGCCGATGGTACTGCACTCGGGAGGGTGTGGGAGAGTAGGACACCGCCGGACAA
>NZ_JBIUCH010000053.1:0-2757 GCF_044548625.1 Micromonospora sp. NPDC051925
TCGTAGGTGGGGCGGGTGGTTTGTCGGAACACGCCGATGGGGGTGTTGCGGAGGTCTGGTCCGGGGAGTCGGGACAGGGCGAAGGCGTAGGCGGGGTCGGTGATGGTGGTGTCGTGGATGACGATGTCGTCGGGTGGGGTGGTGGCGGTGTCGCGGATTTCGAGGCCGAAGCCGCGTGGTGGGTGGACGACGCAGTGTTGGTTGTTGGGGCCGAAGGTGATGGGTTGGCCGTGTTCGAGGGGGATGAGGTAGTCGTCGCGGGTGGTGGGTTCTTTGAGTTGTGCGAAGGCGCCGTCGTTGAAGATGTTGCAGTTTTGGTAGATCTCGACGAAGGCGGAGCCTTGGTGTTGGGCGGCGGCGCGGAGGACTGATTGGAGGTGTTTGCGGTCGGAGTCGATGGTGCGGGCGACGAAGGTGGCTTCGGCGCCGAGGGCGAGTGAGAGGGGGTTGAAGGGGGCGTCGGCGGATCCGGCGGGGGTGGATTTGGTGATCTTGCCGGTTTCGGAGGTGGGGGAGTACTGGCCTTTGGTGAGGCCGTAGATGCGGTTGTTGAACAGCAGGATGGTGAGGTTGACGTTTCGGCGTAGGGCGTGGATGAGGTGGTTGCCGCCGATGGACAGGGCGTCGCCGTCGCCGGTGACGACCCAGACGGACAGGTCGGGGCGGGTGACGGACAGGCCGGTGGCGATCGCGGGGGCGCGGCCGTGGATGGAGTGCATGCCGTAGGTGTTCATGTAGTACGGGAAGCGTGAGGAGCAGCCGATGCCGGAGATGAAGACGGTGTTCTCGCGGGGGATGTGTAGTTCGGGCATGAACTGTTGGATGGCGGCGAGGATGGCGTAGTCGCCGCAGCCGGGGCACCAGCGGACTTCCTGGTCGGATTTGAAGTCTTTGGTGGTGAGTTTCACGGTGACGGGTTCAGACATTTTTGCAGACCTCTTCCAGCATCGTCTCCAGCTCGGCGGCGGTGAAGGGTAGGCCGCGGACCTGGTTGTAGCCGATCGCGTCGATCAGGTACCTGCCTCGGATGACCTGGGCGAGTTGGCCGAGGTTCATCTCGGGGATGACGACCCGGTCGTAGGAGTGCAGGACGTCGCCGAGGTTGGCGGGCATCGGGGCGAGGTGTCGTAGGTGGGCCTGGGCCACCGGCAGTCCGCGTTGGCGTAGTCCGCGGCAGGCGGCGCCGATGGGCCCGTAGGTGGAGCCCCAACCCAGGACGAGGACCCGGGCGTCGCCGTCGGGGTCTTCGACTTCGATGTCGGGCACGGGGATCGCGTCGATGCGGGCGGCGCGGATACGGACCATGAAGTCGTGGTTGGCCGGGTCGTAGGAGATGTCACCGGTCTTGTCGGCTTTCTCCAGGCCACCGATACGGTGTTCCAGACCGGGGGTGCCGGGGATCGCCCACGGGCGGGCCAGGGTCTGCGGGTCGCGTAGGTAGGGCAGGAACGTGACACCGTCATCGCTGTTGGGGGCGGTGGTGAACGCGACACGCAGGTCGGGCAGGGCATCGACGTCGGGCAGGAGCCAGGGTTCGGAGCCGTTCGCGACGTAGTTGTCCGACAACAGGATCACCGGGGTGCGGTACGTCAACGCGATACGGGCGGCCTCGAGAGCGGCGTGGAAACAGTCCGAGGGGGACTTCGGGGCGATCACCGCGACAGGGGCCTCACCGTGCCGCCCGTACAGGGCCATGTTCAGGTCCGCCTGCTCGGTCTTCGTCGGCAACCCCGTCGACGGCCCGGCCCGCTGCACGTCCACGATGACCAACGGCAACTCCAGGGCCACGGCCAGGGAGATCGTCTCGGACTTCAACGCGACACCGGGACCACTGGTCGTGGTGACACCGAGCGCACCACCGTAGGAGGCGCCCAACGCGGCGCCGACCGCGGCGATCTCGTCCTCGGCCTGCATGGTGACCACACCGAGTTTCTTGTGTTTCGACAACTCGTGCAGGATGTCCGACGCCGGAGTGATCGGATACGCGCCGAGGAACACCGGCAACCCCGACCGCACCCCCGCAGCGACCAAACCCAACGACAGAGCGGCGTTACCGGTGATGTTGCGGTAGGTACCCGGAAGCATCCGGGCAGGTTTCACCTCGTACCGCACCGAGAACGAATCGGTGGTCTCCCCGAAGTTCCACCCCGCCTTGAACGCCGCGATGTTCGCCGCGACCAACTCCGGACGCTTGGCGAACTTCCGCTCCAGGAACCGCAACGTCGAGTCATACGGGCGGGAGTACATCCACGACAACAACCCCAACGCGAACATGTTCTTCGCCCGCTCGGCGTCCTTCTTCGACACCGCCAACTCCGCGAGCGCACCCACCGTCATCGACGTCAACGCCACCGGATGCACCACGAACCCCGCCAGGGAACCATCCTCGAGAGGACTGACCGCGTAACCCACCTTCACCAGGTTCCGCTTCGTGAACTCATCAGTGTTCACGATGATGTCCGCACCCCGACGCAGATCCCCCACATTCGCCTTCAACGCCGCCGGATTCATCGCGACCAACACATTCGGCGCGTCCCCCGGCGTCAGAATGTCATAATCCGCGAAATGCACCTGGAAACTCGACACCCCCGGCAACGTCCCCGCAGGCGCCCGAATCTCCGCCGGGAAGTTCGGCAACGTCGAAATGTCATTACCCAACTGCGCCGTCTCCGAGGTGAACCTGTCCCCCGTCAACTGCATCCCATCACCCGAGTCACCCGCAAACCGGATCACCACCCGGTCCAACTGACGGATCTG
>NZ_JBIUCH010000054.1:0-1780 GCF_044548625.1 Micromonospora sp. NPDC051925
GTTGTCCTCACAAACCATCGATGATCAACGCGGTGGCCGTCTTCACGCCCACGCCACGCCCAACGCCGAAGCCAAGTGACGTTGGAGTACTAGCCGACATGTACGCCCGGGAGGTTATCAAGTCCTCTACCGAGCCGAACGGCGTCGAGCGGAAGCCCATGCGCAATGCCGAAGCACGCATCACGCTCGGGGTGGTGGCAGCTCGCTCGGGGGACGTAGAAGCGGCAGTTGCCTATGGTCGCCGCGCTCTTGAAGGCGACCGTCATTCCCTGCCCTCTTTGCTGATGTGTTCCCGAGAACTGACCGGACTTCTTACCAAGAAGCATCAGCGTCAACCCGAGGTTGCGGCCTATCTGGACGAGGTACGCACGCTCGCGCACGGCGTCAGTTAGTTGTGCCGCCCTCTTGGGCTACCGGTCGGCCACCTACACCAGGACGTGGCCGCGCCTGGTGCCATGCCTTGATCCGACCTGGCCGCCACATGTGCGTACGCCCTACGGTCATGTCCGGCTCTGGCATCTGTCCACGCTTGCGGTAGTTCGACACCGTCGACACCTGAACGCCGAGGTACGCCGCCACGTCGGATGTCGTCCACCACTTCGCTTCGCTCGCTCCGTCTGCCGCCACACTGCCATAATCCCCTTTCTGGCAGTCGTTGTGTGTAGCCGGGGGCCGGCTGCCGGCGAAGTGGTGAGAACTTTCTGTACGTCTTCAAGGCGGCCCTGAACGGGCCGCACGCGCCGCCGCCTGGGCGCGCGTCCGTCGCTCCGCTGGCGCTCCGACTCCGGCCACGCAACACGCCCGGCGGCTGGCGCGGAGGGCGGGTAGCCCGGTGGGCCGCCGGCTGACGACAGGCCGTTGCCTGGTGTGGTGGTGGGCCGGCAGCCGGCCGGGCGGCGCGGCGAGCGCCGCGCGGCGTAGGGGAGCGCACGCCGGGGTCCGTCGGCGGCTGCCCGGTCGTGGCGGGGTTGCGGTTACTGCGCCTCCGGCGGGGGCGCTCCGGCTCCAGGATGGCCGGGGGGCCGTCGGCGGCTTGCGGTCCGTGGGTGGTGGCGGTGGGAGCCATCCCGCCCGCCGTCGACCCGGGCGAGCCGAGCAGACCACCGCCCGACCCGCCAGCGTCCGTACGGGCGTCAAGGCCGTCTTGACGTGGCGGGCCGGGCGGCGGCCCGCTCCCCAGTGGGCGGGTCGACGGCAGACGGGATGGCTGTTCCTTACACGTCGTCAACGGGAATATCGGGGTTAATGGCGTTTGTGCGAGCCTTCAACATGGCTTGATATTCATCGACATTCTTTGCGATATCTACCAATTCCTTCGGATAGTCGGTCGGCGGATTTCCGGCCGCAGTAAAGACACGTGCGACATTTCTCCCCTTGTCCGTAAGGACGTACACCGCCTTTTCTGGCTGGTGTGGGAGTCGAACCTGCCGGACCAATCCTTTTGCGTGAAGTTCCCTCGCTTTCTCCAATCCCATAACACCAAGGCCCGGCGCAAATATGGAACCCCGTCGCCTGCTCTGAATCTCATCTTTCGCGAGGAGCGCGAGATAATGAGCCTCGAGAAGACTTGCGTCTTTCAGTGCATTCTTCGCGATTTCAGCGTCTTCCCCTGCAGGAAATTCCCGCATGAATTGCACAACTCGCCTGTTCTTTTCCTCGTCCGCGTCAGCGGGCAAGTAAGCCAATGAGCCTTTCCGCGTAACGGGTCGTGGCGTTGGGTGATCAGGTTGTGCGGTTGTGCTCGACGTGCAGGAGTACGAGGGCCGCTGCGGTGATCCTG
>NZ_JBIUCH010000055.1:0-1695 GCF_044548625.1 Micromonospora sp. NPDC051925
GATCACCGCAGCGGCCCTCGTACTCCTGCACGTCGAGCACAACCGCACAACCTGATCACCCAACGCCACGACCCGTTACGCGGAAAGGCTCAGTGATCAGAATGGTGATGCCACGCCCCTGCCGGTCCCGGATGGCCTGGAACAGGGCGTCCTCGGCACGCGGGTCCAGGGCGGACGACGCCAGGAGGAGCAGCGGGTGGACCACCACGACGGCGACGGCGAGGACGCCGGCGAGGCCGGAGAGCAGGTTCATCGAGGCCTGCACCAGGGCGGTGGTGGAGTTCGCGCCTCGGGAGGCGCGTTCCATGTCGTCGGCGAACGCGTCGGCGTCGAACGCCTCCAACCGCACTGCGGTGGTCACCTCGAACAGGCCCCGCTCGACCTCCCGGTCGACCTTCGGGGTCAGGCCGTTCTGGGCGTACCCCATGGTGGTGGCCATGCCGGCGCGCAACGCGGTCACCGCCGCGAGCGCGGCCAGGGCGGGCAGCGCGGCGGTGACCTTGTCGGCGGTCGGGCCGCCAGCGAACAGCTCCACCAGCACCCGCTGCGCGGCGAGGAGCCCGAACGCGGCCATCACCCCCGCGCCGACCGTCGTGCCCGCCACCACCGACGTCCTTGCCCGGTCGGCGCGCCAGCTCACCACGAGCGCCGCCCAGACCAGACGGGGCAGCTCGGAGAAGACGGCGAACAGACCGGCCTGCGCCCGCGCCCGCACCCCGGTCTCCCACCACACTTCTCGCAACTCCGGCAATACCGAATCCCGCTGTGGCGGTTCGGGGCGGGCGGGCGTCCGATCGGGGCGAACGTTTGTAGGCATGGCGGTACCTCCCGTAGGTGGGCAGGATGAACTGTGGTCGGTGGTGGTGTCTCGGTGGTGGGCGGCGGACGCTCAGGCCCAGTCGGTGGTCTCGGCTGGCGCCGCCGAAGACGCGCCTCCCGCAAGAAGGGCCCCGGTCGGCCTGCGGTCAGTTGACCCGGACGCCGTCTTCGAGGTAGGAGCAACACCCGTCAGCGCGGGCGCGCAGCGCCTCGGCGATCCGACGGGCAAGCAGCGGCCGTAACCGCCGGGCGGTCTGTAGTGGGTCGGACCACGCCCAGCCCTTCAACTCGCCGGGCGGCACCACGATCCGTTCCGTCGCGGTGGCGTCGAGGGTGCCGCCGTCGTAGACGACCATGACGCCCTCGGTGCGCCCGTCGCGGGCCGGAACCCAGTCCACGACGAGCAGGCGGCCTGGCGTCAGGTCCACGCCGAGTTCCTCCCGGCACTCCCGGACCGCGGCCTGGTACGGCGACTCGTCCGCCTCGACGCACCCGCCAGGGATCTCCCACTCCACCTTGTAAACGGGTTCGTTGTGGCCGGGGTTTGAGGTTGACCACTGACCACGACCGCTGCTGCCAAACCTGTAGCAGTTTGACGCGCGGGAGCGCCAAGATCCGGGGATGTCGACAGATCCTCCCAGGCCTATTGGTAGCTGGCTCGATGTGGTTGAGCGGCGGCGCGAAGCTATCGATGCCTGGCGTTGTTCTCCACCGCTGACGCAGCCAGCTCGGCAGTTCAGCACGAGCAATTGTCAAGAGTGTGGACTAGTACTCCAACGTTACCTGGCCTGTCTGCGCTGGTAGTGGGATCGTCGGGCTCGGGCTTGGGATGTTCGCCGCCAGTACGACCAGTGCAGGATGTGCTCCGGTGGTTGC
>NZ_JBIUCH010000056.1:0-1664 GCF_044548625.1 Micromonospora sp. NPDC051925
TAACCTCGGTCTTTCACTTGAGCATGGATCAATAGCCGCTGCTCGATGAGTGCAGTTTGCGTGTTTGCTGATGTTCTGTTGGCATGCCAAGGTCCCGGCGCTGGGCCGGGTTCCTCCGTGGTGCTGGTCGGGCGTGCGTCTCGAGGTCAGCTGGTGGGCCGGGGTAGTGCGGTGAGCTTGTTGAACGCGCTGGTCAGGGCGTCGGTCCAGGGCCAGTTGGCGGCGATGGCGAGGCGGGTCTGCCGGGCGGTGCGGGTGATCCGGGCTGCGACGTGCAGCAGCCGGTAACGCAGCTTCTTCGGTTCGGCGGTGGCCAGCTCGCCGTCCAGGAGTAGGTTCTGGGTCCAGGCGAGTAGGTCGATGCCGGTCAGAGCGAGGTGGAGCCAGGCCTGGTTGATGGCGAAGTGTCGGGACGGGAACCGGCCGAGGCCGGTGTTCTTGCCGGTGCGGATGCGGTCCTCGGCGCGGGCGTGGGCCCGGTGCCGGGCCTCCAGGAACTGGATGCTGCCGCCGCCGGGTGGGGTGTCGGTGGCGACGACCTGGTGCCGCCAGCCTTCGATAGTGTCGAACAGGGTCAGTTGGGCGCCCGGGTGCGGGCGTTCCCGGCGGACCAGGAACCGGGTGCCGGGCGGCCAGCCGCCGGCGTCGAACAGGCCGGTGATCTCGCAGACCTCGGCATGGTCACGCAGGTCACCCTCGGTGTCGACGGCGGGAACCCAGCCGGTCGCGGCGCGGATCGCCGCCCGCACGCCTTCGGTGATCGCGGCGCCGACGGAGAATCGGATGTCGAGGTGCTGCTCGCGCAAGGCTCGGATGTGGGCGAGGAAGCCGTGGCTGGAACCAGCGGAGTCACTGCGCAGCAGGATGGGGGTGCCGTGCCGGGCCGCGTCGGGGATCTGGGCGAGGGCCTGGTCGAGCACGGTGATGTGGTCGGCGGTGGTGTTGGATCCGGCCCGGCCTTCCCGTAGCAGGCCGGCGAGGGCTTCGCCGGTGTTGTCCAGAAAGCACAGCAACGGGTGGAAGCCGAACGTCTTCTTCCACGTACGGGTCGCTGCCTCCTTCTCCGAGTGGCAGATCACGATGGTCGCGTCGATGTCCAGGACCAGACCGTCGACCGGGCGGCCGGCCACCGTGGGCTGCGGCAGGTCACCGCGGACCTCGGCATGCTGGGCCCAGGCGACCTCGCGGGCTCGGGCCCGCGCGGCCCGCAGGTGGGCCAGCATCGGCTCGTCCAGTCGGGACAACAACCGCCACGCGGTCGGGTCGGAGGCCACTGGCCCGAACAGACCGGCCTCGTTACGCAGCACCGCGAGATCAGCGATGGCCTCGCCGCCGTCGGCGAGCATCACCGCCAGATCGACCGCTACCCGGCCCGGATCGTGCCCGCCCCGCCGCTGCCGCAGCCCGGCCAGGGCCTCACCGAACGCGCTGGTCAGCCCAGTCGCATCGGCCAGGTCAGCGAGCAGCCGGGCACCGACGTGACCCACCACGCCCCGCCCGCCCCCGGTCACCATGATCTTCGGACGTGTTGCGGTAGCCTTCACCCAGCAAGTGCCTTCCGTGACAGGAACATGGGACTCTCGACAAGCCCTATTTTCCCAGATCAGAAGGCACTTCTTCGTTCTCAGCCCAGTCCGTGGGCAGCCCTTACCGAAGGGCCGAGG
>NZ_JBIUCH010000057.1:0-1602 GCF_044548625.1 Micromonospora sp. NPDC051925
CTAGCTTGATCTTTAACCCGTCCGTCGTGGCCTCGGGTTATGCGAAGCCTTCGTTTTCTTCGTGCCGCCTATGGCCTTTGTGCTGGTGGCGGCGGTGACGATATGGACGTCGTGGCGGGCTGCTCGCTGGCGGTTGGGGTGTCCGGGCGGTCGTCCGGGGCCTGGTCGGCTCGGTTTCGGTGCGGCGGCGGGGCAGCCGGCTTTGGTGCGTAGGTGCCGAAAGCCTCGGCGGACGCGGGCGGGCGTGAGTCGCTCAGGTGGTGCAGGGCGTTCCCAGGGCCGGCGGAGGTCGCCGACGGCGCCTCGGGCGAGGCGTAGCTGGGTGTAGGCGGCCAGCACCAACCAGGTCCAGCGGTCAGCGGCATTCGGGTCGCGCAGTTTCGGGCTGGTCCAGCCGAGGGTTTGCTTGAGCATGCGGAAGGTGTGTTCGATGTCGAAGCGGCGTAGGAACGCCTGCCAGAGCAGGTCGACCTCGGCGGTGGCGGCGGCGGGTTGGGACCACCACAGCCAGACCGGTTTCGCGGTGGCGCCGCTGGGCAGTCGGCCGACGGTCAACAGGATCACGGTGCCTTCGATGATCGGCAGCGGGCCGTGCTGGGCGGTCCAGGCGGTGCGGTGGGTCAGCCTGGGGTGCAGCCGGTGCCAGGCCCGGGCGGTCGCGGTGCCGTAGAGACGGGTGTCGGTGCTCGTGGCGGCGTCCGGGTCGCCCCAACTGGCCGGGTCACCGAAGATGAACTCGCCGCCATGGCGTCGTGGGCGGCCGGTGGTGCCCGGCAGCCGGGGTGGCGTCGGTCGGCGCAGCACCCGGTCGGAACGCATTCGCACCAGAACCTGAACGGGGAGATCGGCCAGTAGGAACGCCAGCCGGGGCCCGTCGTAGCCGGCGTCCGCGACGATCCACACGTCCGGATCACCGGGCTGCCACTGCCGGGCAGCGATCAGCCGCTGCACCACGTCCCGTAACTGCCCGGCGGTGACCGTAGCAGCGTCGTCGCCGGGCACCAGCCGCCGGGCGTCCAAAGGCGCGGTCCACGAGGTGCGCCCGGCCTCCAAAGCGGTAACGAACGAGTACGGCCAGCCCGGGACTCCGACGTGGGTGTCCTTTCCACGCCCGTAGGTGTGACACAACACCCGCTGCGGGCAGGTATGCGCCTCCGGCCGCAGCCAGCACGTCACGTCCACCGCCAGGACGATCCGCCCGTCCGCGGCCCGCGGCAGCGGCACCGCCGCGACTGCGCTCCGCAGCCGCTCGACGTCGATCCGGCCACGGTTCAACGCCGCATACAGCGAGCCGTGACCGCGCCGGTGCTCACCCACCAGCGACAACTCCACCAACGAACGCACCGGCGCGTCCCCGCACAACAGCGCGTCCGCCAGCTCGAACAACGCATCTCCACGAGCGGTCAGACAGGCATGGAACTCACGCCGGAACGCGGCCAGCCGCCCGACCTCATCGGTCGACGCGGCATCGTGCACACTGATCACCAGACAGCCCTTGGTTTGCGATCTTCTTCCCTAGACAAGAGGAATGATCGATCAAGGGCTGTCTCCATGATCAGCCGGGGTCGATGCCACCGCGCCGCAGGTTAAAGATCAAGCTAG
>NZ_JBIUCH010000058.1:0-1558 GCF_044548625.1 Micromonospora sp. NPDC051925
TAGTGCTTTGTTAGGTTGTTCCGGTGTGTCGCTTGTAGGGCTTTTTGGGTTGTGTTTGGCTGCCCTGGTGGACGAGCGAGGACTCACACGGGTGCGGACGCGGCTGGAGGACTTCGCGGCCGGGCTGTTCGCGGGGTTGCCGCGGTCGGATCAGCGGGCGACCGGGTTGCGGTATCTGCGTGGGCTGATGCTGGATGGGCGGCGGAAGTCGATGCAGCCGATGGCGCAGCGCCTTGGGGTGGATCACCAGCAGTTGCAGCAGTTCCTGACCTCGTCGACCTGGGACGTCACGGATGTGCGGCGGCGGTCGGCCAGGGCCGCTGCCGACGTGGTCGACCCGCAGGTGTGGGTGGTGGACGACACCGGGTTCCCCAAGGACGGCAAGGCGTCGGCGTGTGTGGCCCGGCAGTACTCCGGGACCCTCGGTAAGGTCGCGAACTGCCAGATCGCCGTGAGTGTCCACGCCGCGACCGATGCCGCGTCGGCGGTGCTGGACTGGCGGCTGTTCGTGCCCGAGTCCTGGGACGAGACGTGCGTCCCGGACGCGGACGGGAAGATCGCCAACCCGCATGCCCGCAGGCTGCGCCAGGAACCCGTGACCCGCGATGCGGCCGGGGCAAAGAAGCCGCACAAGCGTCTGCGCCCGCCGCCCGCCGCCCAGATCGACCACATCCAGCGGCGGCGGGCGGCATCGAAAGTGCCCGACGGTGAACGGTACCGGCCGAAGTGGATGATGGCTCTGGAGATGCTCGACGAGCTGGCTGGCTGGGGTCTGCGTCCACCGCTGCTGACCGCCGACGCCGGCTACGGGCAGGTCGCCGAGTTCCGCCAGGGCCTGACCGAACGCGGCATCCCCTACATCGTGGCGACCACCTCGTCGACCACCGCCCAACCCGGCGACGCCCAACCCGTCGAGGTCCCCTACGCCGGAGTCGGCAAGCACCCCACCCCGAAATACCCGCAACCCGCCCGCAGCGTCAAGGCCATCGCTCTGGCCCACGGCGCCGACGCGACACAACTGGTGCGCTGGCGCGACCGGCTCCCGACCGCCGATCAGGCCTGCGGCCAGCCCACCCGCAAGCTGGCCGGGCACTTCCTCACCCTACGGGTCCGCCCGGCAGGCCGGGCCATTCAACGTGGACCCCACTGTGGTGACGACGGTGTTCTCCCTGAATGCTGGCTGCTCGTGCAATGGCCACCCGACCAGGACGAACCCACCGACTACTGGCTGTCCGACCTGCCCACCGACACACCACTTGCCGAACTGGTCCGCCTGGCCAAGAGCCGCTGGCGCATCGAGCACGACTACCGCGAACTCAAAACCGCCCTCGGCCTCGACCACTTCGAAGGCCGATCCTGGATCGGCTGGCACCGCCACGTCACCCTCACCGCAGCCGCCCAACTGTTCCTCACCCAGTTACGGCTCGCAGACCCAAAAGCAACAGGGCAGACCTGAGCCTCTACACCGTCCTCCGCGAGCTGCAATACCACCTCGCGACGTGGCTCGGATTCTGCCCACTCTGCCACCAACTGGTACCAACCTAACAAAGCACTACTA
>NZ_JBIUCH010000059.1:0-1393 GCF_044548625.1 Micromonospora sp. NPDC051925
TACTCCAACGTCACTTGGCTTCGGCGTTGGGCGTGGCGTGGGCGTGAAGACGGCCACCGCGTTGATCATCGATGGTTTGTGAGGACAACCGAAGATCGTGCGGTGGCCGCGTGCCACAGCGTAGACCCCGCCGGGTGGCGGGTCATCCTGGACGAGGCGGTGACGCGTGTCGCTGGCCGGTTCGTGCGGGCGGAGCCACGCCGGACGGCCGGGCAGTTCGTGGAAGGACTGCTGTCAGAGGCCGAACGCAAGACCTGCTGGTCGCTTGCGGAGCGGGCTGGCCATGCTGATCCGCAGGCGATGCAGAGGCTGCTGCGTTCGGCGGTGTGGAACGCCGACGCCGTCCGCGATGACGTGCGTGATTGGCTGGTCGAGCAGCTCGGCCACCCCGACGCGGTGTTGGTCACCGACGAGACCGGCTTCCTGAAGAAGGGCGTGTGCTCGGTCGGGGTGCAGCGTCAGTACACCGGCACCGCCGGCCGTGTCGAGAACAGCCAGGTCGGGGTGTTCCTGGCCTATGTGTCACCGGCGGGGCGGGCGATGATCGATCGCCGGCTCTACCTGCCCGAGACGACCTGGTGCGATCAGCCCGACCGCCTCGCCGCCGCCGGCGTCCCCGACCAGGTCCGGTTCGCGACGAAGCCGGCCCTTGCCCGGCAGATGATCACCGCCGCGCTCGACGCCGGAGTCCCGTTCAGGTGGGTGACCGGCGACGAGGTCTACGGCGCCGACCCCGGTCTCCGCGCCGACCTGGAACACCGCGAGATCGGCTACGTCCTGGCCGTCGGCTGCGACCGGCGCGTGCACGTCAACGACGGCCGCACCCTGGTCCGCGTCGACGACCTCGCCGAGCGGATCCCCACCGCTGAGTGGCAACCGCACAGCTGCGGACCAGGCGCGAAAGGTCCCCGCGACTACCTGTGGGCCTGGATCACCACCGCCACCCGGCCCGGCGAGCATCGGTGGCTGCTTATCCGCCGCAACCGCACCACCGGCGAGTTGGCCTTCTACGTGTGCTGGTCACCCCGCCCGATTCCGCTGCACACCCTGATCCGAGTGGCCGGCTCCCGCTGGAGCATCGAGGAGCTGTTCCAGACCGGCAAAGGCCAAGTCGGCCTCGACCACTACCAGGTCCGCGGCTGGACCGGCTGGCACCGGTTCATCACCCTGGCCATGCTCGCCCTGGCCGTCCTGACCATCCTCGCCACTACACAGCAGCCCGACCCAGACACGAAGATCATCGCGTTGACCGTCGCCGAGATCCGCCGACTCCTCAACGCCTTCGTCCTCACCGTGGCGCAACCACCGGAGCACATCCTGCACTGGTCGTACTGGCGGCGAACATCCCAAGCCCGAGCCCGACGATCCCACTACCAGCGCAGACAGGCCAGGT
>NZ_JBIUCH010000060.1:0-1392 GCF_044548625.1 Micromonospora sp. NPDC051925
GGGGAGGACCCTGTCCATGATCTGAGTTTCCAGACAAAGATCATCAGTGGGCAGGGTCCTCGATGGGGAGCGTAGCGGTTACCGGTGTCGGCCATGGCGAGCCGGATCGGGTCTTGTGGGATTCGTGGCGGCGGGAGTTGTTCGAGGGGGTGCTGACTACCCGGTCGCGGACGTTGTTCGACCTGGTCGACCAGGTCGCTGTGGATCAGGGCCGGTGTGGATGTCCCGCGCACCTGTCGTTGGGCGTGGTCACTGGGCATGCTGCGGCGCACCGGGCGTTGCGGGAGGGCGTGCTGGACACCGGCCGGGCGTTGCGGGCGGCGTGCCGGATCGCCCAGCGTTGTGGCTTGCCCCGCGTGTATGCCATCGATACCACCGCGTGGCCGCGTCCGAACGCGCCGACCAGCCCGGACCGGCAGCCGCAGTACACCCCGGGCGGGCCTCGCGGCGCGGCGATGATCAAGACGGGGTGGCGGTATCAGCATGTCGTACGGCTGACTCTGACCCCGGACTCGTGGGTCGTGCCGGTCCTGGCCGACCGGATCGCCTCCGACGACGACCTGGTCGAGGTCACCGTGGAACACATCGCCCGGGTCTGCGCGAGCGACGGAGCCAGCAACGCCGACCCGTCACTGTTCCTACTCGACTCCGGCTACCCCGCGGCCAGGATCACCTACCTGCTGCGCCACCGCGCGATCCCCGCGGACGTGCTGGTCCGTCTGGCGACCTCGCAGACCATGTGGACCCGGCCCGAACACCGGCGCGCCCACCCCCTCGGAGGCCGGCCCCGCCGACACGGGTTCCGCCTGGCCCTACGCGAGCCCGACCTACCCGCCGACGCCAGCATCAGCGGCCCGGTCGACATCTACGGCACCGTCACCGTCCGGGCCTGGCGCCAGGTCCACCCCAAACTCACCCGCTCCAGCCGGGGCTTCGAAGACCAACCCGCCCCGCCGATCGTCGAGGGCACCGTGCTCCTCGCCCGCGTCCAACACCTACGCCCCAGCCGCCGCGCCGGCGACCTCGCCCTGTGGTACTCCGGCACCCGCCACGACCTACTCACCCTGATCATGACCTACCTGACCCGCTTCGACATCGAGCACTACTTCCGGCACCTGAAGACCACCGCCCACGCCCCGGACTTCCACCCCCGCCAACCCGACACCCTGACCACCTGGCTACGCCTACACACCTACGCCTACCTACACCTGTTCTGCGCCCGCGCCCACCTCACCCACCACCGACTGCCCTGGGAACCCGCCACCACGACCACACCGACCCCCGGACAAACACGACGCCAGGTTTCGCCCGCTCTGCGCAACGCCTGGCATCCACCAGGCCACCCGAAACCCGGACACCCCGGCCCCGGACGACCCGCCGGCAAACGCCGCA
>NZ_JBIUCH010000061.1:0-1224 GCF_044548625.1 Micromonospora sp. NPDC051925
TCCTGCACTGGTCGTACTGGCGGCGAACATCCCAAGCCCGAGCCCGACGATCCCACTACCAGCGCAGACAGGCCAGGTGACGTTGGAGTACTAGAGCGTGTTTAGGAAGTGTCATAGCCACTCGTTGATCGCGGCGATCTGGACGGTGGCCTCGTACCGTACGGCGAGTTTGTCGTAGCGGGTGGCCACGGCCCGGTTGCGCTTGAGTCGGTTGATGCCGCACTCGACGGCGTGACGTTGCTTGTACAGTTGCTGGTCGAACGACGGTGGCCGTCCGCCCTTCGAGCCCTTCTTACGGCGGTTCGCCGCCTGGTCAGCCTTGACCGGGATCGTCGCCTTGATCCCTCGCCGTCGCAGGTACTGCCGGTTCGCCTTCGACGTGTACGCCTTATCGGCCAGGACCCGATCCGGACGGGTCCTGGGCCGGCCACCACCGAGGCGCTGCACCCGGATACCGTCCAACACCACGGTGAACTGCGGGCTGTCACCACGCTGCCCAGCGGTCAACACCAACGACAACGGCTTCTGCCCCTGCTCACAACCCAGATGGACCTTCGTGGTCAACCCGCCCCGAGACCGCCCCAGCGCATGATCCGCCGGCTCGACCCGGACCCCACCCGGCGGCTCGACCTGACGATCCCCGTCGCGGCGGGCACCCGCGGCGTGCTGATGCGCCCGCGCGATCGTGGAATCCACGCTGACATCCCAGGTGATCAGACCGGCCGCGTCCGCGTGGGCCTGCAACCCGGCCAGGATCCTCGCCCAGGTCCCGTCACGCTGCCACCGCCGGAACAGCCCGTACACGCTGCGCCAATCACCGTACCGTCCAGGGACATCACGCCAGGGAGCCCCGACCCTGACCCGCCACCTGATCCCATCAATGAGCTGCCGTTTCGTCCATGTCGGCGGGCGTCCCGGCTTCCTACCGACCGGCAGCAACGGATGCAGTCTCGCCCACTGCTCGTCGGTCAGGTCATGCCGCCCCGCCACCGGTAAGGTGTCCACGAGGTCTCCGCGCAGATGTTCTTCTTCGTCGATGAACGATCTACCGGAGACCTCCCTACTTTCCGATCACCGACACGCCGCCTGCGACCTGACCAGGCCGCCACCGCCACTTCCTAAACACGCTCTAGCTTGATCTTTAACCCGTCCGTCGTGGCCTCGGGTTATGCGAAGCCTTCGTTTTCTTCGTGCCGCCTATGGCCTTTGTGCTGGTGGCGGCGG
>NZ_JBIUCH010000062.1:0-1223 GCF_044548625.1 Micromonospora sp. NPDC051925
ACCGTCCTCCGCGAGCTGCAATACCACCTCGCGACGTGGCTCGGATTCTGCCCACTCTGCCACCAACTGGTACCAACCTAACAAAGCACTACTAGCGCATCGATCGAAGGTGTTTCTCGCGCTGCCATAGAAGTGCAGTGCCCGGTGAGTTTGGCGCGAAGAGCGCGTAGTATCCCGGCAGCTAGGGGTCCTCGAAGCCAAGCTGCGCCATGTTCGTTCCGTCGACCTCCTTGGCAAGAAGGTCTTTGTATCGGTGTGGATCTTCCTCAGCGATCGCGCGTGCTTGGGCCACCAGATCGTGGAGGTTTGCGGGGTAGTACGTGTCCTTGAGGATTATTCCTCGGGCCAACCATTCCCGGGTGGCCGTGTGCGGGCAAGCGACGAATGCGGTCAGGCACGCGATCCGATACAGGCCACGCAGATCCGCCACCTCGTCGTCAGCAGCCCGGCTGGTCGCGGTTGGCCGGAGTGCACGAAGGTCCTCGACCGACTCGTAGACGAGGCTGACCTGAGACCAGTACCAGGCGCGTACGGTACACACCTTCTTGTGCTCCGGTCCTGTCTCTATCACTGCAATGAGGTAGCGCTGTACGCGGTGCCGTCCGATCGCCGCCAGCATTGGGTGGATCAACTGCTTGTTGGCGGAGACATTCTCGTCGCAGACGATCGCGGCCAACACCCGACTGGCGACCGCAGCGGCAACCTCAGGCCGCGCCGTCAGCAGGTCACCAAGGTGCCTACGCTTGGCGTTCCGACGGTGGTACGCCACGAAACGCGGGTTGCTGCGATACGGCTCGGGCAGCTCTGGATGCCGCAAATCCGGGCAGAATTCCACAAGGAGCCCGTGGAGCCGCTGCTCGAACTCCGTCTCAAGGTCACCATCGGCCCAGGCCTGCACGGACCAAGCATGCACCTGATAGCACCATACGGTGAAGGTGCCGCAAGTACCGGCCCGAGGCCGAATGTGTCGTCCCGGTCGGCACCGGCCCGACGTGGTACTGGCGGCGGGCCTCGGGCAAGCCACGATCCTGTGTCGCGTTCGTCCGTTCTAAAGATTGCCTCCATTACGGACCTCGGCCGGCAGGTCGGTGGAAGGGGCATCTGCCCATCAGGTCATTCGCTGTACCCCTGGCCCTGACCCGGTTTGACGGACATCCCAGCTCAGAGGGGCTGTGTGCCCCTCGGGAGGATGTTCATCATGGAAGGCATGGGCAAGAAACCAC
>NZ_JBIUCH010000063.1:0-1186 GCF_044548625.1 Micromonospora sp. NPDC051925
CGGAGATCGTCGAGGTGTGCCGGCGGGGTGACCGATCAGTGGCGCAGGTCGCGAGGGACTTCGACCTGACCGAGACCGCGGTACGTGAGTGGGTCAGGCAGGCCGACATCGACGCCGGCGCCCGGTCGGACGGGTTGACCAGCGACGAGCGCGACGAGCTGGCGCGGCTGCGGCGGGAGAACCGCCGGCTCCGCGAGGACGTCGACATCCTCGAACGGGCCACGGCTTTCTTCGTGAGGGAGACCCGGTGAATGTGTACCCGTTCATCGAGGCGGAGAAGGCGCGGCCCGGCGGGAACGTGAAGCGTTCCTGTGAGCTGCTGGAGGTCTCTCGGTCCGCCTACTACCAGCACCGTGCCGGGCCGTCGCGGCGGGAACGCGACGACGTCGACCTGGCCGCCCGCATCGCGGAGATCCACGCCGACTCGGCCGGCACCTATGGCGCGCCCCGGGTCCGCGCCGAACTCGCCGCGCAGGGGCGGCGGCACTCCGGCAAGCGGGTCGCCCGGCTGATGCGGGGCGCGGGGTTGTGTGGTCGGATGCCGAAGCGGTGGCGGACCACGACCGTGCCCGACCCGGGTGCGGCGTTGTCGGCGGACCTGATCCGCCGGGACTTTGACGTCGCCGCCGGCCGGGTCGACACCCGCTGGTGCGGCGACATCACCTACATCCACACGTGGGAGGGCTGGTTGTACCTCGCCACCGTGATCGACATCGCGTCACGGCGGGTGGTGGGCTGGGCGACCGCCGACCATCTGCGGACCGATCTGCCCGCTCAGGCGTTGTCCAACGCGATCGCCGTCCGACGCCCGACCGGGCCGGTGATCTTCCACAGCGACAGGGGTTGCCAGTACACGAGTACGCAGTACGCCCGGCTCGCCGACCGCAACGGGGTGCGGTTGTCGGTCGGTGGGCGGGGTCAGTGCTGGGACAACGCCGTGGCGGAGTCGTTCTTCGCCACGATCAAGACCGAACTGCTCGACCGGAGGGCGTGGCCGACCCGGGCCGCCGCCCGTGCGGCGATCTTCGAGTGGATCGAGGGGTGGTACAACACCCGCCGCCGCCATTCCACCCTGGACTACATGAGTCCGGCCGAGTATGAGGCGACGGCCTATTCCCGCAGGCCAGCGAGCAAGGTAGCGTGAGATCAACTTACCGACCCTGTCCGTCAAACCGGGTCAACCCCA
>NZ_JBIUCH010000064.1:0-1067 GCF_044548625.1 Micromonospora sp. NPDC051925
ACGCCCGGTCACATTCCGAACCCGGAAGCTAAGCCCTCCAGCGCCGATGGTACTGCACTCGGGAGGGTGTGGGAGAGTAGGACACCGCCGGACAATCTTCCAGTCGAGGGCCGCCCCATCCGGGTCGGCCCTCGACTGCGTAGCGCCATTGGTGGCGCAATCAGGAAGGATGTACCTGTGAGTTCAGGACCGCAGGGCGGAGATCGTCCGCGCCGTTACGAAGACCGCTCCACCCGGCCCGAGGGGCGGGACGCCGGCCCGCGCCGCGACGACCGTCCCCCGTACCGGGGTGACCGCGACGACCGCGGTGCCCCCCGGGGTGGACCCCGTGGCGGCGACCGCCGCGATGAGGGTTTCCGCTCGGCTCCCCGTACCGGTGACTCTCGCCCCGGTGGCTTCCGCCGGGACGGCGACTCCCGTGACGGCGGTTTCCGGGGTGGCGACCGCCGTGAGGGCGGTTTCCGACGCGATGGTGACGCCCCTCGAAACGGCGGTTTCCGCAGCGGCGACCGCCGCGAGGGCACCGGCTCCGGTGGTGACCGGCGTGAAGGTGGCTTCCGGTCGGGTCCTCGTGATGGTGACTCCCGGCCCGGTGGCTTCCGCCGGGACGGCGACTCCCGCGACGGCGGTTTCCGTGGTGGTGATCGTCGTGATGATTCGCGTGGTGGTGACCGTGGTGGTTTCCGGTCCGGTCCGCGCGAGGGCGGTTTCCGTGGTGGTGACTCCCGTGAAGGCGGTTTCCGGGGCGGTGACTCCCGGCCTGGTGGTTTCCGCCGGGACGGTGACTCCCGTGACGGCGGTTTCCGGGGTGGCGACCGCCGTGAGGGTGCCGGCTCCGGTGGTGACCGGCGTGAAGGTGGCTTCCGGTCGGGTCCTCGTGATGGTGACTCGCGGCCCGGTGGTTTCCGTCGGGACGGTGACTCCCGTGGGAGTGGCTTCCGCTCCGGTCCGCGCGAGGGTGGTTTCCGTGGCGGTGACTCGCGTGAGGGTGGCTTCCGTGGTGGGGACCGTCGTGATGGTGCCGCCGGTGGTGAGCGTCGTCCTGGTGGTTTCGGCGGTGGTGACCG